>JAXEUE010000095.1:0-11422 GCA_034115005.1 Blautia sp. | reverse complement strand
ACTGTAGCATCAAGGATCTGGTCTCTTTCTTTCTGAAGCATTTCTTCTGTGACACCACAGAAATAAGCGGATTTTGAAACAGAGCCCTTCATCTGGGGTGTCTTTGGCACATCCTTTCCGCTGATGGTGCCTATGATATATTTGGTCATTTCCCGTTCATCTGCCTGGAAAGTTCGGATATAATCCACGATTCCCTGGAATACTTCAAGAGTCCGCTTAAGATGAGGATCTCTGTAGGATACGAGATAGCTTTCTCCTGTCCGCTTAAATCCGCTCATACATCCGTAGGCGCCGCCCTTGACACGTAGATTGATCCACAGATAATCATAACTTAAGATCACCTTCAGAATCTCCAGAGCGCCTGTATATTCCAGGCCTTTTTTCTTAAAGTTTCCGGTCTGTGCCACATACTGAACCTGTCCGGAAGTTTTAAAGCCTTCATTTTTCTTTACGCAGGTTATCCTGCCTGAAGATTTCTCTACCGGCTCTGTGCAGAGCTTTGCTTTCAGTTCTTTTGTCAGTTTCTTTACTTCTTCCAGAGATTCTCTCTCTCCCGTATAACTGATCATAAGATTTTCAGGACGAAGGATCTGTTTCATAAGTTTGTGAAGTTCCTGAACTGTCTCTCCTTTTCTGCTGTCAAACTCTTTTTCCAGTTTCTCAATAAACTGATAATAACCCACACCTGCCATCTCATCCTGAAAAGCTGCCATTGGGGATGAATAAGATGTTCCTCTTAATACTGCAGTAGCATGCCCGTTTCCAATCAGGTTTGCCTGAGCCCTGGATTTTACAGATGCAATGATCTCATAAAGTCTTGCCGTGTCCTTAAGGCTTGATGTATTCAGAATCTCATCTACCATTTGAAACAGGAAAGGCATTTGGGGATAAAGAGCCTTTCCCCGCACAGAAAATGTACAATGGAATTCTTCTGTGGAATCAGCTTTGTCAAACACTTCTACTCCACAGTTAATTCCTCCTGTTCCTGCATTGATCTCATTGAACAGCTCTCCGTAAGTGTATTCTGACGTATCCACATATCCCAGAACAGACTTCAGAAGCCCAAGCCAGTGGATCTGCTCAGGTGCAAGATCATCTGTCTTAAACATGATATCTACATAACCGATCCCGTTTGTACACACATCATGGTAGAGAAACAGACTGTTATCCACAGAAAGCTCCTCATTGACCAGAGTATCTGCCTCTTTTCTGATATCACTTCTCTTAAGCATGGGGATGGTCTTTAAAGCTTCAGGATCTTCCCCTGCTTCCTGATATTCTTCCAGCTCTCTTGTTTTCTTAACCAGTTCATCAAGTTCCTGCCCAGAAAGACTGCTTCTGTACGCTTCCAGTTTGTCCTCCAGTGCTTTCTCTCTTCTGGCAGCAAGTCCTTTTCTTGGCAGCAAGGTGAGCACACATCCGAAAGTATTGTCCAGAAGGTATTTCCGGATCAGTTCTTCAAAGTATCCCTCATTTACCGCTTTTTTCAGCCGGTCAAAAACTGCAAGCTGCTGCACCTGTGAAAATGGATGTTCTTCTTCATACAGCCAGTCGCCCAGAATATCCAGCCCATACATAAGTCCCTTGGGATAAGAAGCAAAATCTGCCTCACGGTACCTGAATTCAAAGTAGTTGATTCCGGCTTCCAGGGCTTTTTTATCCATGCCGTTTCGCACAATGCCTTCAAGAACTTTACGGATAATGGAGACAAATTCATCTTTTCTGTCAGGATTGGAGCCTTTGACCACCACGGAGAAATAGGTCTGCAGAATTCCATCCTCATATCCGCCGTAGACATCCTTACCGATTCCCCCGTCCAGCAGAGCTTTCTTTAAGGGTGCTCCAGGAGCGCTGAGAAGAGCATAATCCAACACCTCAAAGGCTGTGGATTTCATTACATCCAGTGTGTTTCCGGTAACCATATTATAGGAAAGATAGGTATTGTCCTCTTCTCCTTCTTCTTCCCCTACCGGATATTCCACTTCCACGTCCTTGCAGCTGTCAAAAGCCTTCTGCTCTTTAATTTCGGAATCCACATCCAGGTGATCAAAATGTGAAAGATAGTGTTTGTCAATAAAATCCAGTTTCTCTTCCATATCCATATTTCCATACAGATAAATAAAGCTGTTGGATGGATGATAGTAGGTCTTATGGAAATTCAGGAATTTTTCATAAGTCAGATCCGGAATGTTATCAGGATTTCCGCCGGATTCACATCCATAGGTGGTGTCCGGAAACAGAGAATTCATTATTTCTCTCTCCAGAACTTCATCAGGAGAGGAAAAAGCTCCTTTCATCTCATTATAAACAACACCATTATACATAAGAGGTCCTTCCGTTTTTTCCAGATGGTAGCTCCAGCCCTCCTGGCGGAAAATTTCCTCTCTTTTATAAATATTGGGATAAAACACAGCATCCAGATATACATGCATCAGATTCTGAAAATCCTGGTCATTACAGCTGGCCACAGGATAGCATGTCTTATCCGGATAGGTCATAGCATTCAGGAAAGTATTCAGAGATCCTTTCACCAGTTCCACAAAGGGATCCTTAAGGGGAAATTCCCTGGAACCGCAGAGGACACTGTGCTCCAGAATGTGGGCAACGCCTGTGCTGTCTTTGGGTGGTGTACGGAATGCTATATTAAATACTTTATTTTCATCATCGTTCTCTATGAGCATGACTCTTGCGCCTGTTTTTCTGTGACGAAGGAGCCAGCCTTTAGAATGAATGTCTGTCAGATCTTCTTCTTTAATCACTTCATAAGCTTTAAGATTCTCTTTATTCATCTTTTCCTCCGGTTCTTTTATAATCCGCCCTCTCCCGGGAAATGCAGCTCATATACTTCTTTCGCAGCTCTTGTAATAAGATCCAGTTCTTCCTCCAGATTCAGATTGACCGGAAGACGGACTGCTGTCTCATAAATATCTCTCTGAAGTTTATTTTTCGCATCTTCTTCCTTGATGGGCATGATTCCAAACAACGTAGTATTATATGTTCTGTCTGTTTTACACAATTCCATATAAGTGTGCACCATATGACAGCATTCTCTGTATAGAAGCTCTTTATGCAGGTCGCTTTTTCCCTGAAACTCCTGAAACTTAAGCCTGTTCATCTGTTTCAGGATATCTTTCCTGGCAGCCTTCCATCCAAAAAATTTCCCTGAATTATTCCTGTTACACTCCATAGTCATCCACAGACCTAGGAAACCATCTGCCGGACCATCTTTCTTATTCTCTCCGGGAGTGCCGTAACGGATCTCCCACAGCTGTTGTCTTAAAGCATTTGCCTCTTCATCTTCTCCCGAACTTACAGATTCGTCAAGAAGTTTTTTCCTTTTCAACGGATCAGGTTCTTTATAATAAAGAGCAATTGTCGGTGTATCCATACTATATATCCTTTCTCTTATCATTATTTCCTCAAAAGAATCTTCTAATTCCCATAACTTTATGTGAAAAAAGCAGCAGCGCCTTTTTCGCGCTACTGCCATTATAACAAATCCTTCCGGAAATAGATAGCCCTTATTTGATCGTTGAAACGCTGTCAAATTCGTCTGTGATCTCTTTGGAAGGTGCCTTGGTGGCAAAGCTGAAGATCACGATCATAACAAGACTTACAGCAAAACCCACTGCCAGGGAATAAAGTCCTGTATAGGCTCCCAGAGTCTGTCCTCCTGCAAGAGGAAGATAATCCCAGATCATAACTGTCAGGCCGCCGGATACGATACCTGCCACAGCGCCTGCCAGGTTGGTTCTTCTCCAGAACAGAGACATTACCACAGTAGGACCAAATGCAGCTCCAAGACCTGCCCATGCATTGGATACAAGTCCCATAATGCTGCTGTTAGGATTCCATGCAATGACAAATGCGATAACGGAAACCAGGATTACAGTAAAACGTCCTACCCGGAGAATCTCCTTGGAATCTGCGTCCTTTTTCACAAACTGATGATACAGATCCTCAGATGCGGCTGATGCAGTTACAAGAAGCTGGGAATCTGCTGTAGACATAATTGCGGCAAGAATTCCGCAGAGGAAAATTCCGCCGATAAAAGGTAATGCCAGATCCGACGTAAAGAGTTTCTCTATCATCTGAATGAAAACGCTCTCTGTAGAAGCAGCACCATTCTCTCCAAGTACAGTTGGAAGGAGATATGCACGGCCAATCACTCCGATGAAACATGCAGCTGCCAGAGACAGGATCACCCATACAATGGCAATCACACTGGATTTCTTTAATTCTTTCTGACTCTTTACAGCCATAAAACGGGTAAGGATATGTGGCATTCCACAGTATCCAAGTCCCCATGCCAGCTGGGAAAAGATCTCCACAAAAGTATAAGGTCTGTCACCATTCTCAAAAGGATTCAGGAAAGCTGCCGCTCCTCCTGCCACATTGCTCTGTGCCAGAAGATCATGTAAATTTCCCGGAAGCATAAAATATGCAACAACAGGAACCACAAGAAGTCCCACCAGCATCAGTGTTCCCTGGACAAAGTCTGTAACACATACAGCCATAAATCCGCCCATAAATGTGTAACAGAGAATAACAGCTGCCCCGATTGCCAGAGCCATATGATAATCTATGCCAAACACTGTGTTGAAAAGCTTGCCTCCTGCCGCCAGAGCTGATGCAGTATACACCAGGAAGAAAATCATGATCACAATAGAAGAGATCAGAAGAAGAATTCTTTTTTTATCTCTGTAACGATTTTCCAGGAAAGCAGGAATGGTTAAAGAGTTATTGGCTGCAATGGTGTATTTGCGAAGCCTTTTGGAGATAAACACCCAGTTCAGAATAGTTCCAATGCAGAGTCCAACAGCAATCCATATCTGCCCGGTACCCATAGCATAAATAGCACCAGGAAGCCCCATAAGAAGCCATCCGCTCATATCCGATGCCTGTGCGGAAAGAGCAGCCACCCATGCATTCAGTCCCCGGCCTCCAAGAAAATAATCTTCTGAATTCTTTGTTTTTTTCATATAGACTGCGCCGATCACTATCATAAATAAAAGATAAACCACAAATGCAGCCAATATTGTCAATGTTGTACCACTCAAGGTCATTCCTCCTCTTTCTCTTACATGTATTTCTACACTTTACCATATCAGAGGCATATAGTGCAAGTATATTTCTTATTTTTTGTGTTTTTTTCTTCCGCCTTTTAAATATACGTTTTTTACATAGGAAAGCATGACATCCTCTCCGTGGTCGTTCAGGATACGAAGCAGTGCCTCCAGATCTCTTTTGGTCTTTGGATGGAGGAACCAGAGTTTCTCTTTGCTTTTCATGAAATATTTCAAAGGTTCCGTATTGTTGTAGGCATCACCCAGATAAACCCTGCTTGCGCTGATCCTGTCCATAACCATTTCAGCTATATACTTCCTGGGCATAGGTACTCCTGCGATCACATGTTTATCTCCCGGCACATAGTCGATCCAGTATTCATAATGATGTTTGTTTCTTCCTTTGTGATGAAGCCATGCACTGGAAATCCCTGTATCTTCTCTCTCCGCATTATTAGGGCTTCTGTTTCCCTGATAATATTTACATCCCACCCAGAATTCTGACGGAGAATATTTGGACAAATCATGAAGCAATCCCTGCCTGTAAAGTCCCACACGAAAACAATAATACATTACCCATGCCTTATGCCGTGTAATTGTTTTAAAGTGAAGCCATGGATGCATGATCTTTATCCTCCATTTCCGCCAGAAGAACTACGATAGTCCGGGGATTTATTCCCATTTTCCGGCTGTATTCTTCATAATTTTCATGGAAAAATCCATTTTCCTCTGAAGCACTGGTATCGATCACTTTTTTCCATTTCTTATTTCCCGGCAGATTGGGGAGCGCAATCTCCCTGCGTTCCCAGTGGAAATTACAGGCAATATAAATATAGTCATCTGGTCTGCCATCCTGTCTTACAGCATAAGCACCATTGTACATAATGCCCAGAAGCCTTGAAGTATTTTCAGAATTAAGAAACCATGCCCTCTCCCCATGCAGAGAAACATCCGGCAGTCCCTGTGTATGATAATCTGTTCCCTGAAGAGCAGCTGGTGTATGAAGAACAGGATGCTCCTTTCTGAATGCAAGTGCCTGTGTCACAAAAGCCAGGAGCTGTTGATTTTTTTTCAGTCCTTTCCAGCAGGTCCACCCTACAGGATTATCCTGACAATAGGCGTTATTATTACCACCCTGGGAATTCCCGATTTCATCTCCTGCATAGATCATAGGAACTCCCTGGCTTAAAAGTATCATAAGGAAAGCATTCCTCACCTGCTGTTCCCTGATCTGCCTTACGCTCTGTTTCCTGCATGGGCCTTCCACTCCACAATTCCAGGAAAAGTTGTATCCTGTGCCATCCCTGTTTTCTTCTCCATTCCCCTCGTTATGCTTGTAATTATAGGTAACCATATCATTCATGGTAAAACCGTCCTGACTGGCCATATAATTGATCACTGCATATTTCTCCGGATTTCTTCTCATACGGAAAGAAGCAGACTCCACCATCTCTTCATCACTTTTCAGGAAACGTCTCATATCCTGCATAAATCCCTGAGAGTATTCTGCAATGCATTTTTCCTCTGGATTCTTCTTTCCACTGATCTCATTTTCATTTAAATTAGAAAACATTAATTTGGTACCACTTAAAATTCCGTCCTGCATGAGAAGAGAAAACGGGGTTCCGTCCCCCACCACATGAAATCCATCCACATGATAATAAAGTTTCCAGAACTGAAGAGCACGCAATGCGATAAGAGAATTGACAGAAGAAGGAAAATACATTTCCATAATGCACTCTATTCCGGCTTTGTGAAGCTCTTTCACCAGATCCCTGAATTCATTCTCCGGCTGGTCTGTAGCGCAGTAGGAGCTTTTGGGTGCAAAATAATATCCGGGCATATATCCCCAGAAATTCACATATCCCTCTCTTTGTCTGCTGGAAACAAGGCTATCCTTCTTTTCCTGAGAAATGCTCTCCATAAATTCATATGCCGGCATCAATTCAATGGCATTAATGCCCAGCTTCTTCCAGTAGGGAATCATTTCCACAAGTGCCTGAAAAGTGCCTTTCTTACCGGTAACAGAAGCATTTGCCTTTGTATATCCTCTCACATGAAGTTTATATAAGACCATTTCATGATAAGGCAGATAAGGACTTCTGTCTTCCTCCCAGTCATAGGAAGAAGATGTAAGAAATCCGCATCGCACCTTATGGGGATCCGGATCCCAATCCGCTCCGAAATGCTCTCTTCCGTATATCCTGTAGGTACACGGATCAATACAGATTCTTCCATCTACCAGAAAATTATATTCAAAATCCTTTTCTTCAAAATCTCTGAGACAGACAGCACAGATCTTTCCTGTTCTGGTATCATCGGTAAAAGGAATCTCCATAAAGGGTTTCTTCCTTCTTTTTCTGTAAAGAAGAAGTGATGCACTGACCCCTTCCGGTACTTCCAGGGCAAAATTCATTCCGCTTTCCAGCCTGTTCGCACCCAGCACAAGAACCGATCCCTTTACTGCTTTTATCTTCTTATGATCAGTCACCATAATGCCTCCTTGTATGTCACAGATTTATAGTCAATTCTACAGGACAATGATCCGATCCCATGATTTCTCCATGAATGTCCGCGCCCTGTAGTTTATCTTTAAGCTGTTGTGATACAATAAAATAATCAATTCTCCATCCTGCATTCTTCTCACGTGCCCGGAATCTATAGGACCACCAGGAATATTTTCCCTCCACATCCGGATAAAAATACCGGAAAGTATCAATAAATCCATTTTCCAGAAGATGGGAAAAGCAGGCTCTCTCTTCATCGGTGAAACCTGCGTTCATTCTGTTGGTCTTAGGATTCTTCAGATCTATTTCCTTATGGGCTACATTCAGGTCACCGCAGCAGATCACAGGCTTCTTCTCCTGAAGCTTCAGAAGGTAAGCGAGAAAATCTCTCTCCCATTCCATCCTGTAATCCAGCCTCTTCAGCTCACTCTGAGAATTGGGAGTATAAACCGTCACCAGGAAAAAATCCTCAAATTCCAGGGTGATGACTCTCCCTTCCTTATCGTGTTCCTCTATTCCAAGCCCGTAAGTAACTGATACAGGCTCTCTTCTTGTAAATACTGCCGTTCCAGAATATCCTCTCCTGTGTGCATAATTCCAATACTGATAATATCCTGGAAGAGAAAGTTCCACCTGCCCCTGCTGACATTTGGTCTCCTGTATACAGAAAATATCCGCATCCAGTGCACTGAAACTCTCTTCAAATCCCTTCTCCAGACAGGCCCGGATTCCATTTACATTCCATGAGATCAGTTTCATAGTCATATCTCCTATCCAATTCATAAGAGCCAGACGTAGTCTGACATGTTAGTTTATTATAACACATTTGAGGGAAGCATACAAATAAAACGCGGAAGAAATAATAAAACCCGAAGGGAAATATATACCATTGCAAACACGCTTGCGCTCGGCTTCGCAAGGTTTGCAGCCGGTATATATTTCCCTGTCCGGGTTCCTAATCCGTTACACTGCGATAGACTGCAAACGGCAAATTCAGCTTCCGGGACGCTTACGAGGATTCCGTCGTGAAGGCTGGACTGCTTCCGCCACGAATCAACTGTTTGAGCGCAGCGAGTTTTGTGAGTGGCGGAATAAAAGCTGTCCTGCCGGAACAGGAAACGCAGTGCGCCCCGGAGGCTCATTTGCCTTCCTGATTTGCATCTCACTCAATCATCCAGTTTCCGTATGTTACATTTTTCTGGTCTTTTGTGTGATTGCCGATCATTTTTTCCATCCAGATCATGTCATACCAGGTATGAAATTTGTATCCACTGTTATGGAATGTTCCCACCAGATGAAAGCCCATTTTCTCATGAAAATAGTAGCTGTCGTTGTTCAAATGTTCATCATTTTCTCTGGCGTAAGCTATGCAGGCATTCATATTGAGAATTCCCATATTCTTCAGGGAATTTTCCAATGTACTGTACAGCAGTCTGCCAACCCCTGATCTCCTGGCATCTTTCCTGACATAAATCGTCGATTCCACAGACCAGTCATATGCTTTTCTTTCTTTAAATTTACCGGCATAGGCATATCCAAGAATTTCATTTTTTTCCACTGCTTTTATATACGGAAGGGATGAGGAAATTCTGCGTATCCTGTCCTGAAATTCTGATAAAGAAGGCACATCATATTCAAATGATATGGCTGTTTCACGTACATATGGTGCATATATTTCAAGAAGTTCTTTTGCGTCTTCAATATTTACTTTCTCTATTTTCATTTTTCTCTGTACTCCCTTACCAGACCCGGCATTTTATGATTTTTTCTACTTTAGCACAATAAATACAAGTGTCAGAGTAGAAGCAAAGCCTAATCCACCCCTTTACTCACCCATAAGCAAACCTTTGACAGACCACTTTTCATTTTCTGTAAGTTCACCTACCAATGATTTCATCACTCGCTCAGTAGAGTATCTCTTAAAGCCAGCTAAGTACTGTAATGTCTTCTCGTCATCAATCTTTGACAAATTGATTCTATGATTCTCAATTGCCGATAGAATATCCTCACGAATTTTGATTTTATCTGCCTTGCCAGTTCCTGTCCATGGCACCAGCTTGTCAAAAGTAAGAATCAAGTATTCAAAACAAATCATGTCAAGAACTATAACCTTTATGTTTTAATTAATAATGATTTTCAATTCACATAGATAACACATAAATTCTATATCCATTTGCTGTCCCAGTAAATAATATGATTCTACAGTATTGGTATATGGATAAACAATCCTCTGGAGGAATAAATAGGATCATCTTTGGGCCAGTCCTGCAATTCCAATCTATCCATAGTGTAAATACAAGATTCTACAATCTCTACAGGAATCTCCTACAACATATCTATCATTTCATCTATGGTGTCTTTAACTCTTAATTTGTACAACTCATATATAATTTCTATGTCTGTACATTAATCCTTTCCCAATATCTCTGTCTGATCATCCATAATTACATCTCTAAATTTTCGTTCCTGAATAATACAGTTATTAAGGACATCGTTTAAATCCGCATACCATCCAATTAATTCAAAACTCTCCGAAAGCGGATAGCCTGTCTTTTCACAATGAAGTATCATAACATCATATTGTCCGATTCTTCCACCTGGTAATACAACTGTATCTTTATCATCCCGAGGTTCTCTACACATTCTGTAACATACATCATTATATTTGAACTCTATTCCCATAAACTTCTGTCTATCCAACTTATCTGCTGGAATAGAACGTCCCGATTCATATTCATATATAAATTCCTGCAAATCATTATATTCATTAATTCTCACGATAAACCGAATCTCCTTTTAATTTTCTTTATCATCTTTTCTTCGTCAGCCGTTATCGGTATTCCCTTATCGCTATGATCAATATTTAAATGCTTATGTGGCATTAAACCATGATGCTGATGCAATAAATCAATACTGACTACCTGTTTATGTGTTTCATCGTAAAATGTTAAATGCTTTAGCTTTCCATTCTGCACAATGGCATACGACCTATTAGCTGAATGTGAATACTCTGGTGCTTTTACTGATCCGCTATCGATATTTTCAAATGCGCCTCTACTTCCCATATTATATCACATCCTTTCTCTCAAAAATATTTGATTCTTCAAAAAAAGATAGTTGCTTAAACCCTACTGTTCTTTTGTTAAATGCATCTCTGTACTTGACATTAACAAATCTTCCCGTCATACCAGATATCATATTTCCATACACAATTATCAACGGCGGATCAATTCTTTTTTTCATCTCATTAAATCCTCTTAAAAACACTTCCTGATTATCAGAGCACCCTAACGTAGATATGATTACTATTGATTTCTTTTCTGCTCCGCTGAATATTCTTGCTTCAAGAAACCATCATTCCGGTAATATGGAAACCGGTATTCTGGAGCGGAAACCGCCATTGATTGGCTTGATTACAATTCATAAGAAATTGAACAAATGTCAAGCCCAGAGCCGCTTTGCGGGGCGCAAGCAGGCTTTACATTGGTGATATTTCTTGTATCCTGCACAATTGCCAATCGGTTTCCTAATCACCGGACAGTATGGACTCCGAGATCGGAATACTCACTCCGCTAAAACATATATCAAAAGTATCTTCTCCCCACCAAGATATCACCGGTAAAACAGTACAATAATATGACTGCCATAAACACCCAAGCCAACGGTTCATATATATGTTATGCCTGATTTCATTTATGTTCATTGACGGATAAACACTATAGTCAGGTGTTCCTATTGCCATAACAGATTGAAACTTAGGAATATATTTCATTGGATCATTCCAATATTTCAACAACTCCTTGTCATAATTAAAAGGCAAGAGAAGTTTTTGGAGATTATATTGATATA
>JAXEUE010000094.1:0-3235 GCA_034115005.1 Blautia sp. | reverse complement strand
TCTGCTATTTCTGATTCTGGAACCTTTACGATTGTGACTGTTGTCATTAGCATAGACAGAAATGTATTTAGCACGGATATCTTTTCCGGCATTTTCCTCTTAAATGTTTTCCCAATGCCCGCAGGCACGATAACGATTCGTGATTCAGTATATAATCTCAATTGCTTCCGCACTTTCCACATCTGCTGCATCCATTGCAGATAAGCCTCATTACGCAATTCGTGCAACGCTCTCCAAAATACGGTTTGTACAGTCCTTCCTCCTCAAGCGGATATCCCCATTCATCGGTAAGGTGCCATTCCATCCGCCTTCCTTCAAAGCTGAGACCTGATTTGTACGCCTGCTCACTCTGAATGCTTCCTTCCAGCTTATAATGCTTTCCGTCCTTCACAAATCTACGCCCGGTGCCGCAAAATACAAACGTTACATCATACGCTACGCATTCATCCCTCAGCGACTTTACCCATTCATAATGACACGGGCGGGCACCTCCGTAGTTTTCTCCGTCACAAAGAACCTGTTCGATCTGACACGCAGGGAGATATTTTCTAATGCTCACCGGACCGATATAGGGAGCACACATGATCCCTTTGTGCTTAAACGGCAGCTCCAGCAGGATCGAGATCCGTTCATCAGCTCTCTTCTGATTCTCACAGGTAACATTAAACATTACGTTTTCCCAGCCATCACCCCAGTTCCACGGAAGATGGTCTGCCACGCGTTCCGGCCGTTTTGTCAGCAGAAAGAACTTCACATCCGATCTTTGACGTATAATCTGCCAGGCTTCATCGCGCCAGGGATCTGCTTCTTCCAGAAAGAAATCTGAAGTCATACAAACCCGGATCATTTCTCCTCTTTTTACCTTAAATGTTCCGTCACGGTATTTGGAAAGCGGATATTTAAACCCTGTTTTTGTCCTGTATATTTCAGATCCGTCCTTATCTCTCAGAGAATCCAGATAATACATGTAGCAGTTCTGGCAGCCCTCACTGCACTTTCTGCAGCCATGCCACGGGTTCCATATATCGTGCAATGGAGGTCACCTCACTTTCTCAAAACTATTTATTGAACGAGCATGTTCTGATAAACTGCCGTATATCCGCTCCACCTTCCAGATATCGAAGCAATATTTCCGCACATGCACGACTGTCGCTGTCTGCCTTATGGTGATCAAGACAGATACCATAATAGTCGCATAAGACATTCAGCTTATGACTCATACCCGGCAAAATCCGTCTGCCCATTTGTACTGTGCAAATATATCGGGCATATGGTTTCCACTTTATATCGTAATCGCACAGGCATTTTTTAAGCACATTCATATCAAATACAGCGTTATGTGCCACCAAAAGTCCGCACGACATCAATGGCTCTATTTTTGTCCAGAGCTCAGGAAAAGTCGGTGCATTCCTCACCGTCTCACTACCGATTCCTGTAAGCTGTGTATTGAATTGATCAAAGTAAGTTTCCGGATTAACCAGAGAATAAAACTCATCTGTGATCACCCCATCCTCTATCATGGTAATACCGATCGCGCTTATCCGATTGCTCATACGGTTCGGCGTTTCAACATCAAAAACGGTAAATCCAGCCATATCTAAATCTCCTACTTTTTCAGTTCTTCACTCAGCGAATGCGGCACTCCGCGTGGACCGCGATTTCCCTGTCATTTATTACTCTACATATTTTCCATTTCTAACAGCATCAGCAAGGGCTAAGAAACTTTCTGATTTCATGATAGCAAGACCTTGTCTTTCATCACCAAGCACCACAAGCTGATCTCCGGGTGAAATCTCAAATATCCTTCTTGCCTTGGCAGGGATTACAATCTGGCCTTTATCACCTACAGTTACCATTCCGAAAAGATGTTTCCCTTTTGGCGGAAGTGCCATACCCATGCTGTCCTCCGATTCATAATTAGCAAGATCATCAAGCGACACTTCAAATATTTCCGCAAGAATTTTACACTTATCTAAGTCAGGAACAGTTTCTCCGGTTTCCCACTTTGCTACAGATTGGCGAGAAACACCGATTTTCTCAGCAATATCTTCCTGTGTCATTTTTTTCATTTTTCTAAGAGTTACCAGATTGTCATGAAACATCGTTTTTTCTCTCTTTCTTTATTCCGAGTACCGCCCATCTGAAGAAAGGAATCCTTGATATCACGGCATTCAAAGCATATGCTGCCACAAATCCGGCAATCAGGCTGATGGTATAAACCATTGTTGCCGGAAAATTCCCGGGTTTTCCCAGAAGCAAAGCAACTGTTGATATCCCAAGATAATGGAATACATATAGCCCGAAATTATTTTTCTCATCCATGCCGTAAAAGCATTTTGCTTATCAGCATACTTTGATGCACCGCTAAGAATCGCCATGCTCATAAGCCATCCAAATCCTGTAAATAGCACTGATTTGTTAATAGGAGCATCCGCATAGTTTTTACCAAAGTACACGGCACAAAATGAAATTCCCACACCTGCGGCAAGTACAAACAGCAATACAAAATACTTCTTCAGCGTCTCGATTACTTCATCATGTGAGAACACAAAATATCCAAGCATGTATGCAATACCGTAATATCCGAACCTATATACCACAACGACCGGAGTATTAAAAATCTGCGCCGCTCCCCATATTACTACAGTCATCAAAAGTATTGCTATGATATTAGCCTTTCCTCCCAGTTTCCACAGTCTATCCTTCTCGATTTTTCTAACGAGCAATAGCACCATCGAAAACAGCCATAACAGCTGTATGTACCAAAGAACCCCGGTTCCGCTTAACGCCATGATAAAATACTTGATCACACCAGGTACTTTCTGCATAGAAGCGAAAGCGCCGCTAATTGACATACTGACATATCCCTGAATGAACTGAAATACGAATAATCCTATAGTAGAAGGAATCAACAGTTTTCTTGTCCTGCTTTTTGCAAATTCCTTTGCGGTATGATTATTCAAATAATATCTGGAGCATATTCCCGATATAAGGAACAGCAGAAGCATAAACCACGGATAGACTGCATACAGGAAAATATCATAATACTGCACATCAAGAGCAGTAATCTTTCCTAAGCCACCAAGAATAGCTTCGCCATTATACATGTAAAGCACATGATAAATGACAACCAGAACTACGGTTACCCATCTGACATTGTCTAAGTAGTATTTTCTCATAAATACCTCACCTTTGCAATTATTTTTAACATTATCGTAATTGAAAGGCAAAGAAA
>JAXEUE010000093.1:0-4506 GCA_034115005.1 Blautia sp. | reverse complement strand
GGAGCTTATGCTTGCCAAGGCAATTGGATGCAAGCAGGGAGACATTATGTTTTCTTCCAATGATACACCGGATGAGGAATTCAAATACGCCAATGAGATCGGCGGAATCATTAATCTGGATGATATTACTCATATTGAGAGCGTGGAACGGGCAGTAGGCTATATCCCTAAAGTGATCAGCTGCCGCTATAATCCAGGCGGAGTATTTCAGATGAGTAATGGCATTATGGATAATCCTGGGGATGCAAAATATGGTATGACTACAGAACAGATTTTTGAAGCATTCAGGATCCTTAAGGCAAAGGGAGCAGAGGAATTTGGAATCCATGCTTTTCTGGCAAGTAATACAGTGACTAATGAGTATTATCCTATGCTTGCGAAACAGATGTTTGAGCTGGCAGTGAAGCTTCAGAAAGAAACAGGTGCCCATATTAAATTTATCAATCTTTCCGGTGGAGTGGGAATTGCCTATAAACCGGATCAGACACCGAATGATATCCGTGAAATAGGTGAAGGTGTCCGCAAAGTTTATGAAGAGGTACTTGTTCCTGCAGGAATGGGAGATGTGGCTATATATACGGAGATGGGACGCTTTATGATGGGACCTTACGGATGCTTGGTTACCAAAGCAATTCATGAGAAACATACACATAAGGAATATATCGGTGTGGATGCCTGTGCAGTAAATCTTATGCGTCCGGCTATGTATGGAGCATATCATCATATTACCGTAATGGGAAAAGAAGACCAGCCCTGCGATCATATGTATGATATCACAGGTTCTCTCTGTGAAAATAACGATAAATTTGCCATTGATCGTATGCTTCCAAAGATTGATATGGGAGACCTGCTTGTAATTCATGATACAGGTGCTCACGGATTTTCCATGGGCTATAATTACAATGGTAAATTGAAGTCTTCAGAGATTCTTCTTCACGAAGACGGAAGCTTCGAAATGATCCGTCGTGCGGAAACGCCCAGGGATTATTTTGCGACTTTTGACTGTTTCCCCATTTATGAGAAACTTCTGGAAGATATGAAATAAAATGTTAACCATGCCGTTCCGATAATTCATAAGCCGGAACGGCATTTTTGAAAATTTCAGACAGGAGGATTTATGTATAAAGCGATTTTATTTGATCTTGATGGAACACTTACAGAATCCGGAGAGGGTATTACCCGTTCCGTACAGTATGCATTGGAAAAACTGGGCAGACCAGAGGAAAATCTTGAAGCTTTAAGAGTCTTTGTGGGGCCGCCTCTGCTGGAACAGTTTATGAAATATGCAGAGCTTGATGAGAAAACTGCCAGACAGGCCATAGAGTACTACAGAGAAAGGTATTCTTCTGTGGGTATTTTTGAAAATGATCTTTATCCAGGTATTGAAGATATGCTTTCCAGATTAAAAAATAAGGGTTACATTCTGGCTGTGTCGTCTTCTAAACCAGAGTACTTTGTCAAAAAGATATTGAAACATTTTGAAATAGACCAGTATTTTTCGGAAGTTGTGGGAAGTGAAATGGATGGCTCAAGAACCAGTAAAGCCCAGGTGATCGAAGAGACTCTGAAACGTCTTCACCTTGAGAATCACAGAGATCAGGTGATCATGATCGGGGACAGGGAGCATGATATATATGGCGCACGCCAGGAAGGTCTGGAATGTGTGGCTGTAACTTATGGCTATGGTACCAGAGAGGAATTACAGGCTGCCCATCCGTTAAAAATTCTGGATTCTGCAGATCAGATCGTAGATTTTTTCGACTGACCCCTCTGCGCAGGCAAAGTTTCCCGGCTAAAGTGTGGAGGGTTGTCTATCCGGTGGGAATTCATTTCCTGATCTCACAGATCGTGGCGGGAACGGCATTATATGTGATTCAGAGATTCTTCACAAAACCTGTGGATGTTTATTATCAGAATACGATTTTGTTTACGGGTATTACTGCTCTGCTGGCTATGATACCTGCCTTCTTTTTTTACAGAAAGGACAGATGCAGAAGAAAGGCAGGTGCAGTGGTATCTGTGCAGGGCCAGGAGAAGCTTTCCATTCTGGAAACGGTCCTGCTTTTTTTGGCAGGGGCAGGGCTTGCCCAATATGGAAACAGTCTGGTTTCTCTTTTAAATGATCTGATCAGAGAAGAAGTGTATCAGGAGAGTATGTCAAGAATCACAGAAGGGAAATCTCTTCTTATGATGATCTTCTGGATGGGAATCGTAGTTCCGGTGGCTGAGGAAATGATCTTTCGCTGGCTGGTTTATCTGAGACTCAGGGATTATCTCTCTTTTGCAGCTTCAGTAATTATTTCCGGACTTATTTTTGGAATATATCATGGAAATATTGTTCAGGGAATTTATGCATCTCTTCTTGGAGCCGCATTTGCATATCTTTTTGAAAAAAGTGGAAATTTATACAGTAGTATTCTTTTACATGCAGGAGCAAATATCTGGTCCCTTTTTATGACAGAATATGGGCAAAAAATTCTGTCTTTGAAATTCGGAAATATTATCTGGATGGATTCTTATATTTTGCTTCTTATTGCTATGATAGGGAGTTTTATCTACTTTTCACGTAAAGGAGCAGATTATGATAAAAGAAAAATTTGATGTGACGGGAATGACCTGTTCCGCCTGCTCATCCAGGGTAGAAAAATGCGTATCCAGGCTGGAGGGCATTTCCCAGGTAAGTGTGAATCTTCTTACCAACAGTATGCAGGTAGAATATGATGAAAATGTCCTAAGTGAAAACCAGATCATCAGTGCTGTAGTAAAGGCCGGTTATGGTGCATTTCCTGCAGGCTCCGGTGGGGAAAAAGGCGGGAAAACATCTTCAGGGAAATCTTCCCTTGCTTCTGGTGCAATAGAAGAACAGATGAAAAAATGAAGATGCGGCTGATGGTGTCCTTTGTTTTCCTGATTCCTCTTATGTATGTTTCTATGGGACATATGATCGGGCTTCCTTTACCTGGCTTCCTTATGGGAGTGGAAAACGCAGTCAGTTTTGCCTTTACCCAGTTTCTTCTGTGTCTTCCTGTGATTTTTGTAAACAGAAAATACTACAGTAAGGGCTTTCAGACTTTATTTCATCTGGCCCCTAATATGGACAGTCTGATCGCTATAGGTTCGGTGGCATCTTTAGCTTATGGAATTTTTGCCATATATCGTATGAGCTATGGACTTGGTCAGGGAAATCTGAAACTGGTTCATATGTATTATCATGACCTTTATTTTGAATCTGCGGCTATGATCCTTGCTCTTATTACTGTGGGAAAATATCTGGAAGCCCGTTCCAAGGGAAAAACAAGCGAGGCAATTACAAAATTGATGGACCTTGCACCAAAGATGGCAGTGGTGGAAAGAGATGGGAAAGAGCAGGAGATACCTGTTGAGCAGGTCCGTGAAGGAGATATTGTTGTGGTTCGTCCGGGAGGCAGTATCCCTGTAGATGGCTTTGTGCTGGAAGGAACTGCCAGTGTTGATGAATCAGCAATTACCGGGGAGAGTATCCCTGTACAGAAGCAAGTAAATGATACAGTTATAGCAGCAACCATAAATAAAACAGGGTTTATCCGTTTTAAGGCAACCCGGGTGGGAGATGATACCACATTTTCACAGATCATCCGCCTTGTAGAAGAGGCAAGCTCCAGTAAAGCACCTATTGCAAAGACGGCTGATAAGATTGCAGGAATTTTTGTTCCTGTGGTTATGGGAATTGCACTGATCACTGCTGTTGCCTGGCTTATTTCAGGTGCTTCCTTTGAATTTGCTCTTTCCTGTGCAATCTGTGTGCTTGTGATCTCTTGTCCATGTGCACTGGGACTGGCAACACCTGTGGCAATCATGGCAGGTACCGGGAAAGGAGCTGAGAATGGTATTCTTATTAAATCAGGAGAAGCTCTGGAAATTGCCCACAGTGTTCAGTGCGTGGTACTTGATAAAACCGGAACCATAACACAGGGAAAACCTGTTGTGACAGATGTGGATACAGTTCTTGATCAGAGAGAATTTCTTTCTCTTGCAGCAGGACTGGAGGAAAGAAGCGAACATCCTCTGGCAGCTGCTATTACGGAATTTACAGGAAAAAAACATATTTCTTCAGAAAAAGTGGAGGAATTTGTTTCCGTACCAGGGCAGGGAGTAAAAGGAAAAATCCATGGCCACTGGTATTTCGCAGGAAACAGTGCTATGATGGAAAAACAAAACATGGATCTTTCCCCCTTTCGGGAAAAACTGGATGCTTATGCAGATCAGGGGAAAACTCCCATGCTGTTTGCAGATGAGAATCAGATCCTTGGATTGATCTGTGTGGCCGATGTGGTGAAATCTTCCAGTAATGAGGCAGTTCGTCAGTTTAAGAAACTTGGGATCGAGGTGGTTATGCTTACCGGTGACAACAGCCGTACTGCAGAAGCCATCAGAAAGCAGACAGGTATTGATAAGGTAATCGCTGAGGTCCTTCCACAGGATAAGGAAAGAGAAATTGCCAGACTTCAGCAGCAGGGAAACAAGGTG
>JAXEUE010000092.1:0-37730 GCA_034115005.1 Blautia sp. | reverse complement strand
GCTTTGGGAAGGTGACGCAAGCTGCCGCGAGCATAGCTGCCTCTGCCTGCACACTGTGTGAACGTAGTGAGTTCGTGCAGGCAGAGGCAAATAAGCGGCGCAGTGGCAACAAGACACCTCCCAGCCTGCGAGATGTTCTGCGATCAAACCTATCGTTTCTGGTTAATCGGTGCAATTCCTTCTTCACGTACATTGTGGGTTTGGTTTTGATTTTCCACCTTAACTTTATTTGTTATACTGTTAAATTTCTCATTAAATTTCTTCCTCTGGAGTTTCTCCAAATCTTTTTTGTCCATAATATCACCTCCTTATATAAAATTACCCAAAGGTTTTATATTATTCACATTGAATTTTAAACTGACTCCTGGTCAGGTGGCACTGGAAGTGTGATGTACTACGATTAAATAATTGACTTTTTCTGTCGAATAATTTAAAATAATGATGACTTTAATTTTATGCAGAAATGCTGTTGGAAAGGATTCTTTAATCGTATGAAAACCATTGGTTTTATCGGTCTTGGGCTGATGGGAGGCTCTATTGCCCGGGCCATCCGGAAATATCATAAGGACTACCATCTTCTGGCCTACGACCAGAACCGGGATACTCTTGCCACAGCCGTAAGCAGCGGTATTATAGATGCGGTCTGTGAATCTGAGGATGACCGTTTCAGTGACTGTGATTACATTTTCTTATGTTCCCCTGTGGAATATAATGTGAAATATCTGAAATATCTGAAGCAGATTATCGGACCTGATACTATTATTACAGATGTAGGAAGTGTAAAAGGTCCTATCCATAATGAGATTCAGAAGCTGGATATGGAATCCTGTTTTATCGGGGGACATCCTATGGCAGGCTCGGAGAAATCAGGTTTTGAGGCTTCCAGTGACCGTCTGATTGAGAACGCTTATTATATCATTACTCCGGGGGGAGAAGTTCCTCTTGATAAACTTACGGATTTTACAGAACTTGTTTCTTCCCTTGGTGCGATACCTATGGTGCTCACAAGTGAAGAGCATGACTTTATCACTGCAGGAGTCAGCCACCTTCCTCATATTATTGCGTCTGCGCTTGTGAACCTTGTCAGTATGCTGGATAATGATCAGGAATATATGAAGACCATAGCTGCAGGGGGATTTCGAGATATTACCCGGATAGCTTCTTCCTCACCTGTTATGTGGGAACAGATCTGCGTGGAAAACAGTGAGAATATTTCCAATGTTCTGGATGACTTTATACGGCTTCTGATTCAGATTCGGTGTTTTATCGATAATAAAGATGCCCAGAGCCTTTATCAGATGTTCGCCAGCTCCAGGGATTACAGAGATTCTATCGATGTAACGGATAATGGACTCCTTAAGAAGCTATACGTTCTCTATCTGGATATCGCTGACGAAGCAGGGGGAATTGCAACTATTGCCACGATTCTTGCCATGGATAAGATCAGTATTAAGAATATCGGCATTATTCATAACAGAGAATTTGAAGAAGGCGTGCTGAAGATTGAGTTTTATGATCAGGATTCTATGGAAAGAGGCGAATCTCTTCTGAGAAAAAGAAATTATATCATCTATGAACGGTAGGTACTGAAATGGAAATAAAAAAGCAGACACACCTTAGAGGTGAACTATCTGTTCCCGGAGACAAATCTATCTCACACAGAGCTGTTATGTTCGGCTCTCTTGCAAAAGGAACTACTAAAATCACTCATTTTCTGGAGGGAGCTGACTGCCTCTCCACAATCTCCTGTTTTCAGAAAATGGGAATTGAAATTGAAAGAAATTCTTCAGAAATTCTGGTACATGGAAAGGGACTTCACGGTTTGAGTGCTCCTTCAAAGACCCTTGACGTGGGAAACAGCGGGACAACAACAAGACTGATTTCCGGTATTCTGGCAGGCCAGGCTTTTTCCTGCCGTTTAAACGGGGATACATCCATCCAGTCACGTCCTATGAAAAGGATTATAACGCCTCTTCTTGCTATGGGCGGCGATATAGTAAGTGAAAAGGGAAACGGATGTGCTCCCCTTAAGATTACAGGAAAACCTTTGCACAGCATCTGCTATCAGTCGCCTGTTGCTTCTGCTCAGGTAAAATCCTGTGTGCTCCTGGCGGGTATGTATGCAGATGGAATTACCAGTGTGACTGAGCCCGTTCTTTCCAGAAACCACACAGAAATTATGCTGAACTATTTTGGAGCAGAAGTAACCTCCGCAGGTACCACCGCATCCATCAGGCCTGAACCCATTCTTACAGGCAGGGAGATCTCTGTTCCGGGAGATATTTCCTCTGCCGCCTATTTCATTGCTGCAGGTCTTCTGACTCCGGGAAGTGAAATTCTTTTAAAAAACGTTGGGGTCAATCCTACCAGAGATGGAATGATCCGTGTATGTCAGGCTATGGGAGGCAATATTACCCTTCTGAATAAAAAATTGGAAGGAGAGCCTACGGCAGATCTTCTTATCCGAACCAGCAGTCTTCATGGTACAACCATTGAGGGAGACATAATTCCTTCCCTCATTGACGAGCTTCCTGTAATAGCAGTTATGGCTGCCTTTGCACAGGGCACCACTGTAATTAAGGATGCACAGGAATTAAAAGTGAAAGAATCTGACAGAATCGCAGTAGTTACTGAAGGACTGAAAGCTATGGGGGCAGACGTTGAAGCTACTGAGGATGGTATGATCATTCATGGAGGCAGACCTCTTCACGGATGCCGGATTGATTCCTGCCTGGATCACAGAATCGCCATGTCTTTTGCTGTAGCAGGAACAATCTGCGATGGTACACTGACCATCACAAATGGAGATTGTGTAAAAATCTCCTACCCTGAATTTTATTCAGATCTTTATTCTCTTGGAAAATCCTGAAAGAAAAAAGTCCTCTTCTGAGGACTTTTTTTATTCCAGGCAGTCTACTTCCAGATATTCATTTTCTTCAGCTGCATCTCCCATTACCTCTGCCAGACGTTCCAGACCATCAAGTAAGTCATCATCGGTTACCTGAGAGAGATCCAGAGTAATTTTTGCATCATCTTTCAGCTCAGTCAGTGCATCATAAATGGCATTTAAACCGTTTCCATTCATTTCCAGTTCAAGTTCATCTGCAAGATAGGCAAAAACTTCCTCCAGGCTGTCAAAATCACTTCCGTTTACATATACTTCCTGCATAATTTATCCTCCTCCGCAAATACTTTTTTCATGATGCAGTATGATTATATGCTTCCCAGATATTTGAGAAATTTTATCCATTTTTTCTCTTTTCATATCTTTCTATATAGTATATAATTTCCACGGTGAGTATATCATACTGATATATAATTTACCAGAGAGGAGCTATTTTTTTATGAAAATTTTATTTTACGGAACAAAAAACTACGACGAACAATTTTTTGAGAAGCTGCTTCCCTCCTTCCCCGGAATTGAAATCAAATACACGGAAGCTAATATCCACGAAGAAACCGCTTCCCTGGCTAAAGGATATGAAGCGATCTGTGCTTTTGTCAATGCCGATCTGGGAACACAGGTGATCGAGGAACTGAATGCCCAGGGTGTACGACTGATTCTTATGCGATGTGCAGGCTACAACAATGTGGACCTGGAAACTGCACATAAATATGGCATGAAGGTACTTCGTGTGCCAGGATATTCTCCTGAAGCTGTTGCTGAGCATGCCATGGCACTTGCCCTTACTGCCAACCGTCACACCCACAAGGCTTATATTAAATGCAGAGAAAATAATTTCGCCCTGAATGGACTGATGGGAGTTAACTTTTACAAAAAAACCGCTGGAATTATCGGTACCGGAAAAATCGGCCAGGCTATGGCAAGAATCTGCCAGGGCTTTGGAATGAAAGTAATCGCATACGATCTTTTCCCGAATAAAAGCCTGGATTTCCTTGAATATGTTTCCCTGGATGAACTTCTTTCCACCAGTGACCTGATCAGCCTGCACTGCCCTCTTACAGAAGAGACGAAGCATCTGATCAACGCACAGACCATTGCCAAAATGAAGGACGGTGTAATTCTTGTAAACACTTCAAGAGGCGGGCTTATTAAAACGGATGACCTGATTGCCGGAATCCGTGACCACAAATTCTTTGCCGTAGGCCTTGATGTCTATGAGGAAGAAACAGATTACGTTTACGAAGATATGTCTGAGAGAATCATGCAGACTTCCATCACCCAGCGTCTGCTCTCCTTCCCCAATGTGGTAATGACCTCTCATCAGGGCTTCTTTACAGAAGAAGCACTGACCAACATTGCAGAAACCACCCTGGAAAATGCAAGGGCATTTATGAACGGGGAAGAGCTGAAGAACGAGGTGCTGGCATAAACAAATTTCCGAAAGAAAGATCAGGATGCCAGGGTCAAAAGGTCATAAACCACGTTGTGCTTGCACATAAGTGATTTTATGACTTGTTGACCCACCCTAAATGAGGATAAAAGTGGGACGCATTTCCCACTTTTATCCAAATTCGGGGCAGGATTTAACGCATATCATCTTCCTTGCTGCTGTCTTGATCTTCTATCACTTCCGCATTACCTTCTTCTTCGCTTTCAGGATCTTTGATGGGTTTCATATCATCATCTTTTCCTGTATCTGCCTCCATTTCTTCCAGTTCCTCATCTGTTAAGGGTTCCATTTCTCCATAGACTTCTTCATTCGTGATATCATCATCGGATTTCTTTCCACAGCCTGGGATTATAGTCATAACCGATATGCATAACATGGCTGTAAACAGGATTCTCTTTTTTCTCAATTATTGTTTCTCCTTTCTTAGGTCTGCCTGGATTACTCATATCTGCTTCGAAGAAGAGCGATTTCTTTTGCCCATCCTTCGTCGTCATTGGGAGTTTCCAAAATAAAGGGCAGATTTCTTAAAGCCGGGTGGTTTATCACACGGGCAAGGGCTTCAAGGCCGATTTTTCCCATTCCGATTTTCTCATGGCGGTCTTTATGGCTTCCCAGATCATTCATACTGTCATTGAGATGAACGGCTTTCAATCTGTCAAGACCGAGAATGCGGTCAAATTCGTTCAAAACTCCATCCAGATTATTTACAATATCATAGCCTGCATCCCATACATGGCAAGTGTCAAGGCAGATTCCAAGCTTCTCTCCTATTTCCACCTGGTCAATGATTGCCTTCAGTTCCTCAAAGCTTCTGCCTACTTCGGAACCTTTGCCAGCCATTGTTTCAAGAAGAACGGTTGTAGTCTGGTCTTCCCACAAAACCTGATTGAGAATCTCCGCGATTTTGGCCGTTCCTGTTTCCACGCCTTGACCCACATGGCTGCCTGGATGAAAATTATAATAATTGCCTGGAGTAAATTCCATTCTCCTGAGATCATCTGCCATTGTCTCTCTGGCAAAATCTCTTAAATTCTCCTTTGCAGCACAGCAGTTCATTGTGTAGGGTGCGTGAGCTACCAGTCTGCCGAAATTATTGTCCGCCTCAAGCGTAAGAAATTCCTGAATATCTGAAGGATTCAGTTCCTTTGCCTTACCTCCTCTGGGGTTTCTTGTAAAAAAAGCGAAAGTGTTTCCTCCGTTTTTCAGTGTCTGACGGCCCATGGCCAGATAACCCTTAGAAGAGCTTGTGTGATTCCCTATATATAACATATCATCATCCTTTATCTGTAATATTTTTGTAACCTCTGTTATCTGATTATAGCAAAGTAATGCCTGATAGAAAAGACATAATTATTGACGATTCTGTGAATTCCCGATATACTTGAAGCAGTAATGAAAGTTTATACATATATAAGGAGTTTCCTATGTCACCACAGCAAAAGCCATCTGTCCGAAATACTTCAGGTAAGCGCAGGAAAAATGCGTACAAAAAATCCAGATATTACCGTCAGAGGAGAAGGAGAATCTGCCTTGCAGTGTCCGCCGTGATCCTTCTTGTCCTGATTCTTCTTATTTTTTTTGGAGTAAAGAGCTGCAACAGGCGAAAAAGTTCCAGAGAAGCTGTTTCTGAAAATGTTGTTTCTTCATCAGATACTCCTGTGGAATCTGCTGCCGCTGCTGCCAGGAAAGCAGAACCGGTTTCTCTTACCGTAAGTGTGGTGGGGGACTGTACCCTTGGCACAGATGAATCTTTTGATTATGATACCAGCCTAAATGCTTATTTTGAGAATTACGGTGCAGACTACTTTTTCAAAAATGTTAAAAGTATTTTTTCCTCAGACGACCTTACCATAGCAAATTTTGAGGGCACTCTTACGGATTCAGACGCCCGTGAGGATAAAATGTTTGCTTTTAAAGCTCCGGCTTCTTTTGCCTCTATTCTTTCTCATGGTGGTGTGGAAGCGGTAAATACTGCAAATAATCACAGTCATGACTATGGGGAACAGAGCTTTGAAGATACGAAAAAAGCCCTGGATCAGGAGAATATCGTTCATTTCGGATATGATGAAACGGCTATAATGAACATTAAAGACATTAAGGTTGGGCTTGTGGGAATTTATGAGCTAAATGACCATCTGGGAAAAGAACAGCAGCTTAAAGACAATATTGCAAAGGTAAAATCAGAAGGTGCACAGCTTGTAATTGTGGTTTTTCACTGGGGAAATGAGAAAGAAACAGAGCCTGACAGCAATCAGACCACTCTTGGCCGTCTTGCCATCGATGAAGGTGCGGATCTGGTCTGCGGTCATCATTCTCATGTGCTTCAGGGTATTGAAACATATAAAGGCAAAAATATAGTATACAGCCTGGGAAATTTCTGTTTCGGCGGAAACAGTGCCCCAAGTGATATGGATACTATTATTTTCCAGCAGACTTTTACCATAGATGAAAATGGAGTACAGAATGATAATGTGACCAATATCATTCCATGCTCCATCTCTTCAGAGTACAATTATAATAATTATCAGCCTACCCCTTTACAGGGAGAAGAGGCAGAGCGTATACTTAATAAAGTTAAAGAACGCAGCCTGTCCATTCCTAAATGATGATCATGGCATCTCCGAAGGAAAAGAACCTGTATTTTTCCTGAACAGCTACTTCGTAGGCGTGCATGATGTTATCTTTTCCGGCCAGTGCGGATACCAGCATAAGGAGTGTGGATTCCGGAAGGTGGAAGTTAGTGATCAGACCGTCGATCATTTTAAAGTGATAACCGGGATAAATGAAGATATCTGTCCATCCGCTTCCTGCTTTCAGAATTCCATCTTCTCCTGTGGCTGATTCCAGGGTTCTGCAGCTTGTAGTTCCCACGGCAATGACTTTTTTCCCTTGTTTCTTAGTCTGATTTATAAGCTGTGCCTGATCTTCTTCCACCACATAGAATTCTGAGTGCATATGGTGTTTTTCCACATCATCTACTTTCACGGGACGGAAGGTCCCAAGTCCTACGTGAAGGGTTACATGAGCGATATTTACTCCTTTTTCCTTTACCTTTTCAAGGAGCTCTTTTGTGAAATGAAGGCCTGCAGTAGGTGCGGCAGCTGAACCTTCATTTTTGGCATATACTGTCTGATAACGGTTTTTATCTTTCAATTTATGGGTAATATAAGGGGGAAGAGGCATCTCTCCCAGCTGGTCAAGAATCTCTTCAAAAATTCCTTCATATTCAAACTTTATCAGCCTGTTTCCCTCATCTATCACATCAATGATCTCACCTTTTAAGATTCCGTTTCCAAAGGTGATCTTCGCTCCGGGACGTGCTTTCTTACCGGGTTTTACAAGGCATTCCCAGATATCGTTTTCTTTTCTTTTCAGAAGGAGTATTTCGATCACTGCACCTGTTTCTTCTTTATGTCCGTACAATCGGGCGGGAATCACCTTGGTATCATTGATCACAAGGCAGTCACCTTCGTTGAGATAATCCAGAACATCTGTAAAATGACGGTGTTCAAGGCTTCCGTCTTTGAGAGAAAGGTGCATAAGCCTGGATGAACTTCTGTCCTCAAGAGGATCCTGGGCGATCAGCTCTTTGGGAAGTTCATAATAAAAATCTGACGTTTTCATTTCGTTTCCTCTTCTTTCCACTGTTTCTTCAGCTGGCGCACAAAGTTCCATTCCTTATTGGAAAGATCTGCCTTTTTCAAAAGATCAGGTCTTCGCTGTGCTGTGCGGATAATAGACTGTTCTCTGCGCCATTTGTCTATATTGGCATGGTGGCCGGACATAAGGACTTCCGGTACTTTTTTCCCATGCCATTCTTCCGGTCTGCTGTACTGGGGGTATTCAAGAAGGTTTCCGGTAAAAGATTCGGTCTCACCTGATTCTTCATTGTTAAGGACTCCCGGAACCATTCTGGAGATGGAATCCATCATCACCATAGCAGGAAGCTCTCCTCCTGTAAGAACATAATCACCAATTGACACATAATCTGTTACTATTTCCTCAAGTACTCGTTCGTCAATTCCCTCATAATGGCCACAAAGAAATACCAGGTCTTTTTCCTGTGCCATTTCCCGGGCCATAGACTGGTTAAAGATCTGTCCCTGGGGCGTCAGATAAACCACTCTTGGCTTCCCTTGTGTACGGGCGGCAACTGACTCATAGGCAAGATATACCGGTTCAGCCTGCATAAGCATACCGGCTCCCCCACCATAAGTGTAATCATCTACTTTCTGATGCTTATTAAATGCAAAATCCCGGATATTTACTGTTTCAAGACTAAGGAGGCCTTTGGCAATGGCTCTTCCTGTAATACTTGTGTTCATACCGTTTTCGATCATTTCCGGGAACAGGGTCAGAACATGGAAATTCATTATAGCAGTCCTTTCATCAGATGTACGGTAATTTTATTTCCGCTCACATCTATATCCAGAATACAATCTTTGATGGCAGGCAGGAGAACTTCCTCTCCTTGTGTGGTCTCCACCACATAAACATCATTGGCTCCTGTCTCCATCACATCTTTCAGAGTTCCAAATGAGGTTCCATCCTCCAGAACCACATCCATTCCAATCAGGTCTCCTATATAATATTCGTCCTCACCCAGGTCCTGGGCTTCTTCTCTTGGAACCCAAAGCTCTCTTTTTTTGTACTTCTCTATATCATTGATATTGTCAATTCCCTTGAACTTAAGAATTACAAGGTTCTTAAAGAATTTAACGTTCTCTATTTCAAGCTTTCTCTTCTCTCTTCCTGTGTCAAGAAAAACATATTCCAGATCCAGAAATCTTTCCACATCTGTTGTAGGAAAGACTTTTACCTCTCCCCGGACACCATGGGTAGTAGTGATCACACCAACTTTTAACAAATCTTCCATCTGCCGACTCCCTTAATCTGATTTCTTTTACTGCCTGCAGTAACATTTTTTCCAAAAACCCAAATCAGGAGCTATGGGATCCACAGCTCCTGACTTTTATTTTCATTGCAGAATATCTACAATCACTTTTTTGCTGCTCTTTGAAGATGCCGCTTTGACAACAGTACGGATAGCCTTGGCAATTCTTCCCTGGCGACCGATAACCTTGCCCATATCAGCAGGTCCTACCTTCAGTTCAACAATGACTGCGTCATCTTTTTCTGTTTCGGTAACAACTACTTCATCCGGATTTTCAACAAGAGATTTTGCAATTACTTCTACCAGTTCTTTCATTACATACCTCCCTGACCTGTCCCTGAAGGACGCTGCAGAAATACCTTACCGGTACATCTGATTATTTTTCAATTCCGGCGATTTTAAGAAGTTTGGCAACAACCTCTGTAGGCTGAGCTCCTGTTGCAAGCCATTTCTTTGCTGCTTCTTCATCAATCTTGATTGCGCTTGGTTCAAGGTTAGGATCATAGGTGCCGATTTCCTCGATACATCTTCCATCACGTTTGCAACGGGAATCTGCAACGACGATTCTATAAAAAGGTGCCTTCTTCTGTCCCATTCTTCTTAATCTGATTTTTACTGCCATTGTGTGTTTTCCTCCATAAAATTAATTTTTTTATTTCTTAAGTTTATATTTCAAAGCGTGGAAACGCTCTGCTCACATATCATCTGCGGATCAGCGTCCGAAAGGAAGCTTGAATCCGCCTCTTCTGCCGGCTTTTCCACCCATAAGGCCCGGCATCTGTTTCATCATCTTACGGCTCTGTTCAAACTGTTTCACCAGCCGGTTGACTTCGGAAATATCCACGCCTGCACCTCTGGCGATTCTGTTTTTCCTTGAGACATTGAGAATCGCAGGATTACTTCTCTCCTGAGGTGTCATAGAAAGAATAATGGATTTGGTTCTGTCCATTGCCTTCTCATCAATCATTCCCTCAATTTCCTTCATCTTGCCTCCGAAGCCCGGAAGCATATTAAGTACACTGCTGATGCCGCCCATCTTATTCATCTGTTCCAGACTGGTAAGATAGTCATTGAAGTCGAAGTCCATTTTCTTCAGCTTCTTCTGCATATCCTGGGCTTTCTCCCTGTCAATGGATGCCTCTGCCTTCTCAATAAGGCTCATCACATCTCCCATTCCAAGGATTCTGGATGCCATCCTCTCCGGATAAAACTGTTCCAGATCAGAAAGCTTCTCGCCCATACCTGCATATAATATAGGTTTGCCTGTCACAGATTTAATGGAAAGTGCAGCACCGCCTCTTGTATCTCCGTCAAGCTTGGTAAGTATGACACCGTCAATACCAACCTTATCGGAAAAAGTAGAAGCTACATTCACTGCATCCTGTCCTGTCATAGCATCCACCACAAGAACTGTGGAATCTACCTGCACATTGGACTTAATATCTGCAAGCTCCTGCATCATATCCTCATCAATGTGAAGACGTCCTGCAGTATCGATAATTACAACATTCTGCTGGTTTGCTCTGGCATGCTCCATAGCTGCTTTCGCAATATCAACAGGTTTATTCCTGTCACCCATGGAAAATACCTCTACACCCTGCTTCTCTCCGTTGATCTGCAGCTGAGTAATAGCCGCAGGACGATATACATCACAGGCAACAAGAAGGGGGTTTCTTCCTTTGGCTTTCAGTTTACCTGCAAGCTTGGCCGCAGTTGTTGTCTTACCTGCACCCTGAAGTCCCACCATCATAATGACTGTGGTCTCATTTCCCGGGCGAAGAGCAAGCTCTGTGGTTTCACTTCCCATAAGACGGACAAGTTCGTCATTTACGATCTTGATTACCATCTGTCCGGGATTAAGTCCATTCATTACATCCTGACCCACAGCCTGTTCCTGTACGGATTTCGTAAACTGCTTCACAACCTTGAAATTCACATCTGCTTCCAGAAGAGCCATCTTCACTTCTTTAAGAGCAGTCTTCACATCATCCTCCGTAAGGCGGCCCTTGCTCCGCAGCTTTCTGAATACATTCTGAAGTTTATCAGTCAAGCTTTCAAATGCCATATATCATAACTCCTCTAAAATTTCACTGGATATATCTGCAATCTTATCAATATGATTCTCCAAAGCCAGAGAATGGATCTCTCTCACCTGTGCCTGTATGTTCAGGAATTTCTCCACAAGATGAAGCTTCTCCTCGTATTCCTCCAGAATCTTATTGCATCTCTTCACCATATCATGCACACCCTGGCGGCTGATTCCCAAATCCTCGGCTACTTCACTCAGAGAATAATCCTCAAGCACCACGCTCTCATATACCTGTTGCTGCCTGGGTGTCAGAAGTTCACCATAGAAATCATATAAATATCCCTGTTCTACAAACTTCTCCATCTGTAATCACCTTGTGTATCATACCTTATATCTGTCAGGGTGTCAAGTATTTTTTCTTGACAACTTTATTTTATTTATAAACTTGCCCGGATGACCCTGGGTCTGCATCCTGCATCTTCCAGTGCTTTAACGATCTGATTCTTGTGTTCTGTGCCAAAGGCCTCCATTGTGATCTTCAGTTCCACTGCATCTTTTCTGTTCGTGGTAATAAACTGGTTGTGGTCCAGCTTGATCACATTGCCCTGCTGTTCAGCAATAATACCTGCCACACGTACCAGTTCACCCGGCTTGTCCGGAATCAGCACAGAAACGGTAAAGATCCTGTCTCTCTGGATCAGGCCATGCTGTACAACGGATGACATGGTAATGACGTCCATATTTCCACCGCTTAAGATGGAAACCACTTTTTTGCCCCTGAAGTCCAGGTGGCGAAGAGCTGCCACGGTAAGAAGACCGGAATTTTCCACGATCATCTTATGATTCTCCACCATATCAAGGAAAGCCACAATAAGTTCATCATCATCTATGGTGATCACTCCGTCCAGATTCTTCTGAAGATACGGGAAGATCTTTGCGCCTGGAGTCTGCACTGCAGTACCGTCTGCAATAGTATTAACGTGAGGAAGAGTCACAACCTCTCCTTTTTCCAGAGAAGCTTTAAGACATGCTGCTCCTGAAGGCTCCACACCCAGAACTTTAATATGGGGATTGAGAAGCTTGGCAAGTGTGGAAACACCTGTTGCCAGTCCGCCTCCGCCTACAGGTACCAGAATATAATCCACAAGAGGAAGCTCCTGAATGATTTCCATAGCAATAGTTCCCTGGCCTGTGGCAACTGCAGGGTCATCAAAAGGATGAATGAAGGTATACCCTTCTTTTTCTGCAAGGTTCAGTGCGAAAGCACAGGCCTCATCATAAACATCTCCATGAAGGATTACCTGTGCGCCATAACTTTTGGTTCTCTCAACTTTAATAAGGGGAGTGGTGGTGGGCATTACAATAACTGCCTTTACCCCATATTTATGTGCTGCATAGGCAACACCCTGGGCATGATTTCCAGCAGATGCAGTGATCAGACCTTTGCCTCTTTCTTCATCGGAAAGAGTACTGATCTTATAATAGGCTCCACGGACTTTGTAAGCTCCTGTACGCTGCATATTCTCCGGTTTGAAATATACCTTGTTGCCGGTCATCTCGCTGAAATAACTGCTCTGGATCAGCTTCGTCTCCTGAGTAACCTGTTTCACAATTTCTGATGCCTGTTCAAAACTTTCAAGTGTAAGCATTTTCATCCTCCAATTTGTATTTATACTCTGCCAGACCTTTAAGCTCTGGGTGTATTGTCCTGATTAAATAATGCATTGACAAAAGCATCTGCGTCAAATTTCTGCAAATCATCTATACTTTCTCCGACTCCGATATATTTCACCGGGATGTCAAGTTCAGACTGGATAGCAACAGCAATTCCGCCTTTGGCAGTGCCATCCAGCTTGGTAAGAATAATACCGTTTACATTGGCAACCTCTGCAAACTGTCTTGCCTGAACCAGTGCATTCTGGCCTGTGGTTCCGTCCAGCACCACCAGGGTTTCCAGATAAGCTTCCGGGTATTCTTTTTCAAGGATCCTGTATATTTTATGGAGTTCCTCCATCAGGTTCTTCTTGTTGTGAAGTCGGCCTGCTGTGTCACAGAGAAGAACATCCGCATTTCTTGCCTTGGCAGCTGCCACTGCATCATACACTACAGATGCAGGATCTGCTCCGGGCTGACCGCCGATAATCTCCACTCCTGCACGGTTGGCCCACTGGGTCAGCTGTTCTCCGGCGGCTGCGCGGAAAGTATCTGCAGCTGCCAGAATGACTTTCTTGCCCTGATCTTTTAATTTTCCTGCAAGCTTGCCTACGGATGTCGTCTTTCCTACACCATTGACACCGATGACAAGAATAACGGATTTTCTGTTTTCAAATTCATACTCCGTACTGTCCACATACATCTGTTTCCTGATTCCGTCAATGAGAAGCTGTTTACATTCCATAGGCTCTTTTATATGCTTCTCGGCAACCTGTTTCTTCAGATTCTCAATAATTGAAGTAGTGGCATTAATACCGATATCTCCCATGATCAGAATCTCTTCCAGTTCATCATAAAAATCATCATCAATACTGGAATAGCCTTTAAAAATAGAATCAAATCCGGCTACAATATTGTCTCTTGTCTTGGCCAGTCCACTGACCAGGCGCTTAAAAAAACCTTTCTTTTCTTCTGCCATATTACTCCTCCTACCGGGTAAGCTGATTTTCCACAAGGTCAACGGAAACCAGCGTGGAAACTCCCTTTTCCTGCATTGTGATACCATAAAGCCTGTCTGCAGCATTCATGGTGCCACGTCTATGTGTTATTATAATAAATTGTGTATTCTTCGTCAACTTCTGCAAATATCCTGCAAACCGTCCCACATTGGAATCATCCAGAGCTGCCTCGATCTCATCCAGGAGACAGAAGGGTGAGGGTTTCAGATTCTGGATGGCAAAAAGAAGAGCAATGGCTGTCAGAGCCTTTTCTCCTCCGGACAGCTGCATCATATTCTGGAGCTTTTTGCCTGGAGGCTGGGAAATGATCTTTATTCCCGCTTCCAGGATATCCTCTGATTCATCCAGCTCCAGTGTACCTTTTCCGCCACCGAACAGTTCCTTAAATGCCTTGTCAAATTCTATCTGAATCTGGGCGAACTTCTCGGCAAACTGCTTTCTCATTCCTTCATCCAGCTCCTGAATGATTTTTTCCAGGGTTTTCTCTGAAGTGACCAGGTCTTCATACTGAGCAGACAGGAAAGTATGACGTTCCAGAAGTTCTTTATATTCTTCAATGGCATTCACATTTACAGGGCCCAGTTTTCTGATCTCGTCTTTGATCTGGGCAATCTGTTTTTTCATTTCCTGAGGATTATTAAGCTCTTCTTTTTTGTACTGAAGTGCATTATTGGGGGTAACCTCGTATTCTTCCCACATATAGGAAACACGTTCTTCCCTGCTCTCCTCCAGTTTATCGATCTGGCTTTTCAGGCGGTAGCATTCTCTGTCAAGAAGGCTGATCTGCCCGGAAAGCTCATCTCTTTTTTCAAAGAATTCCTTATGTTTTGTATTTTTTTCGTCTTTTTCCTTCTGCCAGAGCTCCATCTGATGGCTGGCTTTTTCCTCATACGTAGTGCAGACCTTAATCTGGTCTTTCAATTCTTCAATGGTTTTGCGCTTTTCATCCAGTTCTCCCTGGCTGTCTGAAAGGCTGTCTTTTAGTTTCTGCTGTTCTTCTTTCAGATCCTGTGTCTCTGATAACAGACGGGATAGATTTTCTCCGGCAAACTGGCTCTTCTGTTCCAATGAGGAAGCATCAAGACGGATCTCTTCCAGAGTTTTTAACACACTGCTCTGTTCCTCTTTCCATTCATCCAGTTCCTTCTGCTTTTCATCAATAAAGCATTTCAGTTCCTTTTCGTCCTGTATGGAAGCTTCCAGTTCTTTTTCAATCAGGTCGTGATCCTGTCTGATTTCTGTAACCTGGCGTTTTATTTCTGCCTGATCCCTTTGAATCTGGGCATATCCTCCGGAAATTTCCTCTGCTTTCTTCTCCTGTTGGGAAATATTCATTCTGGCAGTATTCTGTTCCACATACTGGCTGCGCAGCTTCTCCTGAAGTTCTGCAACACGGTCACGGAAAACATTTCTGGTATTTCTGTTTTCCTCAATGGATTTCTGAAGTTCTATAAGTTCTGCCTTTGCAGACTTTACCTTGTTTTCCAGTTCTTCGATCTCACGCCTTCTTCCAAGAAGATTGCTGTTATTTTTAAAAGCACCACCAGTCATGGAACCGCCCGGACTGAATGACTCTCCTTCCAGAGTTACCATACGAACAGAATGTCTGTATTTCTTTCCAATGGCAATGGCATGATCAATGTGGTCCACTACAAGGACACGGCCAAGAAGAAATCTGATAATATGTTTATACTCAGCATCTGTTGTAACCAGATCACTGCCTATGCCTATTACTCCTGGTTCCTTGAGAGCTTCTGCAGGGCCAAATTCACCTCTGGAGTTTATACTGCTCATAGGCAGAAATGTAGCTCGTCCATACCGGTTCCTCTTCAGAAATTCAATCATGGTTTTGGCTGTCTGCTCATTATTTGTGACAATATTCTGTATACTTCCTCCAAGGGCTGTCTCAATGGCTGTTTCATACTCTTTCTTTACCTGAATCAGGTCTGCTACCACACCCCTGATCCCGGGTATTTTGTCTTTCTGTTCCATCACACGGCGGATACTGTTACCATAACCGTCATACCGTTCCGTAATATTTCTCAGAGATTCCAGACGGGATGCCTCTCTGTGATATTCTGTCTGCTTTTTTTCCAGTTGCTCACTCTGGCCCTTTAACCTGTTCTGCAATTCAAGGATCTTCTGATTCAGAGTGCTGCACTCCTGATTCACAGCCTGAATGGACTCTGTAATGGAATCGTACTGAATCCGGGCCTGTCTGAGAACAGACTGCTGTTCCTCTTCCTCACTTTTCAGACGAAGCATTCTCTGGCTGATCTCTGCCTTTTTGATATCCGCCTGCTCCATCATAGCATCGAAACGCTGGGCTTTTCCCTTTGTATTGGCACGGGTATTCAGTATTTCTATGATTTCATTTTTTCCATCTTCTACTGCCTGTGTGCAGGAATTAATATTATCTTCAATACCCTTAAGATGCTCTTCTTCTTTAAGCAGATTTTTTCTGGTCTGATTAAGCTGCTCTCTTATCCGGCTTTTTTCCTCTTCCAGATGTTTCTTTTCTGTTTCCCTGCCTGAAAGCTCTTCCTCTATGTTATGAAGCCTTTCCTTATAATGACCTTCGTTCTGTGTACCTGCCAGGATCTGCTCATTAAGCACATTGATCCGTCCGGAAAGCTGTTGTTTTTCAATGGCCTTTTCCTGATTTTCATTTCTCAGTCTGTCGATCCTGTCATTTAAATGTTCCAGTTCCTGTTCCAGACGGTCATATTCTGCCCTGGTTTCTTCATAAGAGTTTCTGGCTTCCTCAAGATTCTGTCCGGAAAGGGTATATTTTCCTTCCAGTTCCTTTAAATCCTGCGCTGTGCGGGCATACTCCAGGAGAAACATATTGATATCAAGCTCTCTTAAGCTGTCTCTTTTTGTCAGATATGTTTTAGCTGTCTGGGATTGTTTTTCCAATGGTCCCAGCTGTCTTGTCAGTTCCGACAGAATATCCGTTACACGGACCAGATTCTGGTGTTCTTCCTCCAGCTTCTTAATGGTGGTGTTCTTTCTTCTCTTGAACTTTACGATTCCTGCAGCCTCATCAAAGAGTTCCCTGCGTTCTTCCGGTTTACCGCTTAAGATACGGTCGATCTGGCCCTGTCCTATTATGGAATATCCTTCTTTCCCGATACCTGTGTCATAGAAGAGCTCGTTTATATCCCTTAACCTGCATGAACTTCCATTAAGAAGATATTCACTTTCACCGGAACGATAAAGCCTCCTTGTGACCGTAACCTCGTTAAAATCAACAGGAAGCTTATGATCAGAATTATCCAGAGTGATGGCTACGGATGCATAGCTTAATGGTTTCCTTGTCTGGGTTCCGGCAAAGATGACATCCTGCATATTTCCTCCACGTAAGGATTTGGCGCTCTGTTCTCCCAGGACCCACCTGACTGCGTCCCCGATATTACTTTTTCCGCTGCCGTTAGGACCTACGATTCCGGTAATACCGTTATGAAATTCAAGATTGATTTTCTGGGCAAAAGATTTAAAACCCTGTATCTCAATATTCTTTAAATACATAATACACCTTGTTTACTGTCTCATTTTACGGATTGCCTGGTAGGCAGCCGCCTGCTCTGCAGCTTTTTTCGTATGGCCGCTTCCCTGGCCCATAACCTGACCGTTCACTCTGGCCTCAACGGTAAAGCTCTTGTTGTGGTCAGGTCCTTCCTCTTTTACCAGAAGATATTCCACTGGCTGGGTGCCATTCTCCTGAACGATTTCCTGTAAGATGGTCTTGCTATCATAAAAGAGCTGTTTGTGTTCCATATCATTTAAGATAAATTTAAGCACAAACTCCTTTGCACTAGCAAAACCACCATCAAGATAGATAGCTCCCAGAAGTGCCTCTGTAGCATCCGAAACAATGGAATCCCTGTTTCTTCCTCCGGTCAGATCCTCTCCTCTGCCAAGGAGCAGATATTTGGGAAGACCGAATTCTCTTGCGCAATATGCAAGGCTTGGCTCACATACCAGGCTTGCCCTTTTTTTAGTCAGTTCTCCCTCTGGAACCTGTGGAAATTTTTCATATAAAAAATCACTGCTGATCAGTTCCAGTACAGCATCTCCCAGAAACTCAAGCCTCTCATTGCTTCCCAGTTTACCAAGTTTCTTCTCATTTGCATAAGAACTGTGAGTCATTGCCTGAACGAGATAATGTTTGTTTTTAAAATGATATCCAATAATTTCTTCCAATTCTTCTAATTTCTTATTCATAGCCATTAACCTCTCCATGTGGCTTCAGGGTGCTGCAGATGCAGCCCCCTGACTGCTTCATATGTTATATCATCTGGCGGATAGCAGCAACAGCATCTCCTACTGTACGAATCTGTTCCACTGCATCATCTTCAAGTTCTATATCAAATTCCTCTTCAATTCCCATTATGATTTGAAAAATATCCAGGGAATCTGCTCCCAGATCATCCACGAAGGTAGTATCCGAAGTGATGGAATCCGGGTTTATACCCAGAACTTCTGCGATAACTGATTTTAATTTCTCAATCTCCATATGGAAATCCTCCCTGTATTACTGATCTTCCATAATTCTTTCTGCAATTTTTTCATTGATCTTCTGCTGCTTGAACTGCACACACTGGAAAATTCCATGCTTGATCTCCACTGCTTTGGCACTTCCATGGGTTTTCACAACAAGACCTTTAAGTCCAAGAAGAGGTGCCCCGCCATACTCGCTGGAATCAAAAGATTTCATAGTTTCCTTTAGGGCAGGTTTCACAAGAAGTGCTCCAATTTTTCCTCTGGTACTGGAAAGCATTCCTTCTTTTACCTTCTTAATCAAAGCAGCTCCCACTCCTTCATAGAGTTTCAGGATCACATTTCCAACAAAAGCCTCACATACTACAACATCCGCGTAACCAAAAGGAATATCCCTTGCTTCAATGCTTCCGATAAAATTAATATTCCTGCATTCTTTTAAAAGAGGGAATGTTTCTTTTACAAGAGCGTTGCCTTTCTCTTCCTCAGCTCCGTTATTTACAATGGCTACCTTTGGGTTCTTTACTCCCACTACATTTTCCATATAGATAGATCCCATCTTGGCAAACTGTACCAGGTGGGAAGGACGGGCGTCCACATTTGCCCCGCAGTCAATAAGAAGAGAAACTCCCTCTGTAGTCGGAATAAGGGGTGCAAGAGGAGGCCTCTGGACTCCTTTGATTCGTCCAACGATAACCTGTCCGCCTACAAGCACGGCTCCTGTACTTCCCGATGAAACAAAAGCATCTGCTTCCTGTCTCTTTACCATATTCATTCCAACAACAATCGATGAATCTTTTTTCTTCTGAACAGCAAAAACAGGTGGCTCCGCTGTCTCAATCACTTCTGAAGCATTGACGATTTCTATCTGCTCTTTTCTGTAATCAGGATATTTCTCCAGTTCCTTCCTGATCACATCCTGTCTGCCTGTAAGAATTACCTTTATATCCTGTCTTTCAGCAACAGCCTCCACTGCAGCTTTCACAGGTTCAACAGGAGCATTATCTCCTCCCATTGCATCCAAAACTACTCTGACCTGTTCTGCCATATCCATCCTCCTGTCCTGTATTTTAATACTCCAGTGTGTATCATACTAAAGAATCGGTAAAAAAGTCAATAGAATCAGCCCTGTGTTTTTATTTTTTCTGCAAGATCTGTAAGGTATACCCATCGGTCCATTTTTTCATCCAGTGCCATCTGGCACGAATCCTTCTCTTCCATAATCTCGCGAAGTTTCACAGAGTTGGTTGCATTTGCCTCCATTTCTTTATCCAGCTTCACAATTTTTTCCTCCAGAGCTGCAATATCATCTTCGATGGTCTCAAACTCTTTCTGTTCCTTAAAAGTAAATTTCAATTTCTGTGATCTGTTTTTCTTCCAGTACGCCTGGGAAGATTTTTTCTTCTCTTCTACAGTGCCTGGACTTTTCCTGTCCTGGGAAATTTCGGGTTTCTTCTTTGCAATGGCATTTGCATAATCGGTGTAACCCCCTTCATACTGGGTAAGATGTCCCTCCCCCTCAAAGGCAAATATCCTGTCCACTACATTATCAAGGAAATATCTGTCATGAGAAATTGCAATGACAATTCCGGAAAATGAAGCAAGATAATCTTCAAGAATAGTCAGGGTCGGTATATCAAGGTCATTTCCAGGTTCGTCAAGAAGAAGCACATTGGGTGCTGACATCAGTACCTTAAGAAGATACAGGCGGCGTTTCTCCCCTCCGGAGAGCTTGGATACCGGCGAATACTGCATATCAGGAGTGAACAGGAACCGTTCCAGCATCATGGAAGCACTGATTTTTCCCTCTTTGGCAGGAATATATTCTGCCACATCACGAATATAATCGATTACCCGCTGGTTTTCATCCATATCCGGTACATTCTGGGCAAAATATGCGATCTTAATGGTTTCTCCAACTTCCACTTCACCTGAATCCGGTTTAATATTTCCGTTTATAATCTTCATCAGAGTAGATTTTCCGCAGCCATTAGGTCCAATTATTCCCAGCCTCTGATTTCTGAGAACAATATAAGAAAAATCATCCAGTATAATTTTGTCTCCAAAGCTTTTGCTGATATGATGAAGCTCTATTGTCTTTTTTCCCATGCGGGTTTCTGCAGAGCTCAGTTCCACATCAGAATCTCTTTGGGGTGCCTGCCCATTCTTCAGTGATTCAAGACGCTGCAGGCGTGCTCTCTGCTTGGTACTTCTGGCTCTGCAGCCTCTTTTGGCCCATTCCAGTTCCATCCGAAGAACGCTCTGACGTTTTCTTTCACTGGCGAGCTCCATCTCTTCTCTCTGGGCTTTCATTTCCAGAAACCCTGAATAATTTGACTCATAGGAATAAAGATTACCATGGGAAATCTCAAGGATCTTGTTTGAAACCTGATCCAGAAAATAGCGGTCATGGGTTACCATGATCACCACACCTTTAAATTTTCTCAGAAAATCCTCCAGCCAGGCTGTCATTTCGTTATCAAGGTGGTTGGTCGGTTCGTCCAGAAGAAGCACATCAGCCGGATTCACCAGCGTTCTGGCAAGAGCAGCTCTTTTTTTCTGTCCTCCCGACAGATTCTCTATCTTCTGATCATGATCTGTAATTCCAAGTCTATTGAGAACAGTTCTGGCTTCACTTTCTCCATCCCAGCTTTTCTGCCATTTTCCCTGTGCCACGTAATCAAGGACACTGGTATCTGCAGGAAAATCAGGCATCTGTGGAAGATATGACATGTGAAGACCGTTCTGTGTGATCACCTGGCCTTCATCAGGTTCTTCAATACCCGCAATAATTTTTAACAGAGTGGATTTACCGGTTCCGTTTATTCCTATGATACCAATTTTATCTCCCTGCTGAATCCCGTATGAAACGTCATTCAGTACTTTCTTTACCCCAAAGGTTTTGGAAATGTGCTCAATATTCAGTATATTCATAATAACCTTTCTCTTTCTTCTTTTAAAATTCAGGACAATTTTCTAATGTCTCTGACGTTTTTGGGAAATCTTATAAAATAATATATAATAAACAAAACAGCCGTAATACTCCAGGAAACAGGATAACTTAGCATAATTGTATTTAATCCCGGATATATACTCTGTACCACAAACACCCAGATCAGACGAAAAGAACAAACTCCCCCGCATGTAAGCAGCATAGGAACAAGGACCTTACCTGCTCCACGCAGAGCACCGGAAAGTATGGAAATCACAACATATATGATATAGGATGGAAGGAGAAAATGGCACATATAAACTCCTTCTCTGATTACTGCCTGATCCGTAGTAAACAGTCCGTAAATAAATTCTGAGCCCACATACATGCATCCTATAAGAACGACTGCACTGCCAAAACACATCCCCATACAGACGCGGACGCTTTTTTGCATCCGTTTAAATTTCCCTGCTCCGTAATTCTGTCCCACAAAAGTAGTAATAGAAATAGAGAATGCATTGAGAACCATCCAGAAAATTGAATCAATCTTTCCCATAGTTCCCCAGGCAGCCACTATATCAGTACCAAGCCTGTTAATAAAAACCTGTATTACGATGTTAGAGACATTATACATAACCGATTCAAGGCCGGCCGGAATACCCATCCGAAGAATATAAGAGAGCATCTTCCTGTCGATCTTTATTTTACGTTGTTTCAGAACATATCTTTCTTTTGTCCTCATCAGTATCCAGGTAACCATTATAGCACTTATCACCTGAGACAATACAGTTGCCAGAGCCACTCCTGCCACTCCCAGATGAACTACGGCAACCATGAGCAGATCCAGGACAATATTCAGACAGCATGTTATACTCAGAACATACAGTGGTCTTCTGGAATCGCCTGCTGCACGGAGAATAGATGACCCCATATTATATATAAGATTAAAAACAATTCCTCCAAAATATATCCTGAGATAGATTTCCGAGTCAATGATAACATCTTCAGGCGTATTCATTAACGAAATTGCAGGTCCTGCCACAAGAATCCCGGCTATCATAAGAAGCATCCCTGCCACAATAGAAAAACCATATGCAGTATGTACAGCTTTTTCCAGATTTCTGTCATCCTGGGCTCCATAAAACTGAGAGATCACCACAGACGCCCCTGAAGAAAGGCCTACAAAAAAGCCTACAACAAGATTGGCTATCTGGCTGGCTGAACCTCCTACCGCGGCAAGTGCCTGTTTACCCACAAAACGTCCAACAATAATTGTATCAGCAGTATTATATACCTGCTGAAATAAAGTTCCAAATAAAATTGGAAAGAAAAATATCAGTATCTGTTTCCAGATCACTCCTTCTGTGATCTGATTTATATTATCTTTTTTCCTCATCACTTTTATTTTACAAAAACCGAAGTATCCAATGAAATAAAAAACAGGCGTCCCAGTTAATGGAACAACCTGTCATAAGTTTCAATCATTAATTAATCCTCTACTTTAATGATTTCCTTCTTGTTATAGCTTCCGCAAGCCTTGCATACTCTGTGAGGCATCATAAGAGCACCACATTTGCTGCATTTCACAAGATTCGGAGCACTCATTTTCCAGTTTGCTCTTCTCTTATCACGTCTTGCTTTGGAAGATTTATTCTTTGGACAGATTGACATTGATTACACCTCCTTAAACTTGCTGAATATATCACTTATTGCGGCCATTCGCGGATCCAGCCGTTCTGTGTGCTCACAGGAACAGGTTTCATGGTTCAGGTTCGCACCGCATTGGCTACAAATACCCTTGCAATCCTCCTTGCAGAGAACCTTCAAAGGCCATTCAATCAGAACTTCATCGTAGACCAACTGATCCACATCCAGCTCTGTCTGAGTGATGAAATTACTCTCGTCTAAATCTTTTACCCTTTCTTCTTCGGATTGCTTCATATCCAGCTTCTGCTGAATATGCAGATCAAAAACCGTAGGAACATTCTCCAGACAGCGGTCACATGGAATATCCACCACAAGCCTTCCTGTACCTTCGATCTCCAATTTCCTGTCTCCAACATTGGTTATCTGCAATGTCAAAGGCATCTTATCCACAATCTTAAATTCTCCCAGTCTGAAACAGATAGAATCCATTTCAATCTCTGCGTTAAATGTCTCTGTCTTTCCCTCCTGGAGAAGGATCTCTGATAATTGAATTAGCATAATAATCTCCTAATCACACTTAGTTGATTATACATTTAAGAATATTATTTGTCAAGAAAATTAAGGAAAATATTTGATTCTTTTCACAGGAAAACCGCAGACCCGAAAGCCTGCGGTATTTCTTGCTCACAAATCCGCTGATTATTTATTTTTTGTAACCAGTTCAACTGTTTCTTCACAGATTGCAATTTCCTCATTGGTAGGAATGACGCATGCTGTAATCTTAGAACCAGGTTTTGTAATGATAACTTCTTTACCACGGCAGTTATTTGCTTCCTCGTCAAATTCAAGGCCAAGGAATTCAAGAGATTTACAGATCTCAGCACGAAGAGGAATGGCATTCTCTCCAAGTCCTGCTGTAAATGTGATAACATCAACACCGCCCATTGCTACTATGTAAGCACCGATATATTTCTCAATACGGTATGCATAAGCATCCAGGCATACAATAGCATCCTGATTGCCTGCTTCTGCAGCTGCGGAAACATCACGGTAATCGCTGGAAATTCCAGTCATTCCAAGCATTCCTGATTTCTTGTTAAGGATATTAAGAACTTCTGATACTGTCAGGTTCTCCTTATGTGAAATGTATTCTACAAATGCAGGATCGATATCACCGGAACGTGTTCCCATGATCACACCTTCAAGAGGTGTAAGGCCCATAGAAGTATCCACGCATTTTCCGTATTTAACAGCGGAAAGAGAAGCGCCGTTGCCCAGATGGCATACGATCGTCTTCAGCTCTTTCGGATCTTTTCCAAGAAACTCTGCTGTTCTCTTGGATACATACTTATGAGAGGTTCCGTGGAAACCATATTTACGGATTCCGTATTTTTCAAAATATTCCTTCGGAATACCATACATATATGCTTTCGGAGGCATTGTCTGATGGAAGGCGGTATCAAATACGGCTACATTGGGAACACCTGGCATAAGCTTCATACATGCATTGATTCCCATAAGATTTGCAGGATTGTGAAGTGGTCCCAGATCTGCACACTCATCAATAACTTTGATTACTTCATCATCAATGATCACAGGCTCTGTGATCTTCATTCCGCCATGGAGTACTCGATGTCCGATGGCATCCACTTCTTTAAGGCTCTTGATCACACCTGTCTTCTCATTTACAAGGGCATCCAGAACCATCTGGATTGCTTCTGTGTGGGTAGGCATTGCTGCTTCTGTTACTTCCTTCTCACCACCCTTTGGCTCATAAACAAGACGTCCGTCAATACCGATACGCTCGCAGAGACCTTTGGCAAGGACATCACGGTTATCATAGTTGATCAGCTGGAATTTCAGGGAAGAACTTCCGCAGTTTACTACTAATACGTTCATGAAAATTATCCTCCAATATTTTCTTCTATGTAACTTTAATTATTCTGGCACTGTACTGCTGTAATGGCAACTACGCCTACGATATCATTTGCAGAACATCCACGGGACAGGTCATTGACGGGTTTGGCAATACCCTGGGTAACAGGTCCGTATGCTTCTGCCTTTGCAAGACGCTGAACAAGTTTATATCCGATATTTCCTGCATCAAGATCAGGGAATACAAGTACGTTGGCTTTTCCTGCAACAGGGCTGCCTGGAGCCTTGGAAGCGCCTACGCTAGGAACGATGGCTGCATCAAGCTGGAATTCTCCGTCAAGTACAAGGTCAGGATTCTGCTCCTTGGCAATCTTTGTAGCCTCAACAACTTTGTCAATATCTGCATGTTTTGCACTTCCTTTGGTGGAATGTGAAAGCATTGCAACAACAGGTTCCTTGCCTACCAGCATCTTAAAGGATTCTGCTGATGATGCTGCGATAGCTGCAAGTTCTTCTGGATTAGGATTCTGGTTCAGGCCGCAGTCTGCAAATACAAATGCACCGTCTGCCCCAAATTCACAGTCAGGAACTACCATTAAGAAGAAAGCGGAAACAAGTTTGGTTCCCGGTTTTGTCTTCAGGATCTGAAGGCATGGTCTTAATGTATCAGCAGTTGAATGGCACGCACCGGATACCATACCATCAGCATCGCCCATTTTTACCATCATAACACCATAATACAGATACTGGTTAAGAAGGATCTCTTTTGCCTGCTCAGGTGTCATGCCTTTCTTCTGTCTTAATTCTACCAATTTATCAATATAGCCCTGAGTTTTATCTGAAGTTGCAGGATCTACGATCTGTGCACCGGAAATATCATATCCGCCTTCTGCTGCACTCTTCTTTACGGTTTCTTCATTTCCGACAAGAATAACCTTTGCAATTCCTTCTTTTAAAATTTTCTCTGTAGCATCCAGAGTTCTCTTATCTTCTGTCTCCGGAAGTACAATTGTCTTAACGTCAGCTTTTGCTCTTGCTTTGATTGTGTCAATAAATCCCATAATTAAATGGCTCCTTTCGTAAATAACTATGTTTATTATAACTCCGGCTACCTTGTATTTCAAGCGTCTGAATGGTAGAATATTACATAAAAAAGTATTTTTTGAGGTGCAATCATATGAAAACTGCCGGAATAATCGCAGAATATAATCCATTTCACAATGGACACTTTTATCAGATCTCACAGGTAAGGAAAAAATCTGGAGCTGATTATATTATTGTGGCAATGAGCGGTGATTATGTCCAGAGAGGAACTCCCGCCCTTCTTTCCAAATATGCCCGGGCAGAAATGGCCCTGCGCTGTGGAGCAGATCTTGTTCTGGAGCTTCCGGTCTCCTGCAGCACAGCAAGTGCAGAAGGCTTCGCTATGGGAGGTGTTTCTCTTCTTAACAGTCTGGGTATTGTAGATATGATCTGTTTCGGAAGCGAATCCGGAAATGTACGTATCCTTAAAGATCTGGCAGAGGTACTGGCAGAAGAACCTGTTAAATACCAGGTAAATTTAAGGGAAGCCCTCAGTAATGGAATGTCCTATCCTGCCGCCAGAGATCTGGCACTTGTCAAATATATGAATAACAACCAGATTTCCGGGATCTTATCCTCACCAAATAATATTCTTGGAATTGAATACTGTAAAGCACTGTTAAAGCTTAACAGCAGCATACAGCCTGTTGCTCTGAAACGGGCAGGAGCCGGATACCACGATGAGAATTTTACTGAAGATGGATTCTCCTCAGCTACAGCTGTCAGGAAGCTCTTTTTGTCAGAAGAGTCTGATAAAGAGGCACTAAAAACCCAGGTTCCCCCTGTCGTTTACCCTGTTCTTATGAAATCCCTGAAAAGTAATTCTTTTATTACGGAAAAAGATTTCGATTCTATTTTGTACTATTGCCTTCTGAAGGCGGAAGCAGATGAACTTTCCCGGTTTTGTGATGTTTCAGACAGCATGGCAAAGAGGATCAAAAATCAGCTGAATCATTACCATGGATTTGCATCTTTTTCTTCTTTGTTAAAAACCAGGGATATTACCCAGACAAGAGTTCAGAGAGCATTGCTTCATATTATTCTTGGAATCAGAGAAATTCCTGATCATGTTCCCTACGCATCCATTCTGGGTTTTCGCAAAGAAAGCAGCCCGCTTTTAACAAAAATAAAGGAAAAAAGCTCCATACCTCTTCTATCTAAGTCTGCAGACGCAGAAAAGATATTATCTGAAGAGGATATGAAACTTTTTCGTATGAATACTTTTGCCTCTAATCTTTATGAAGGAATCCTGGCAGAGAAAAGCAGTCAGGATTTCGTCCACGAATATAGCAGACAAATGGTGATCGTCTGATTTTTTTGTTTATTGTCCGGAGAGAAGGATCCTGTCATTATCCAGGGTCTTTCCTGCTCCTGCATTGAATTTCTCAAGCAGGTCATTCACCGTCATTTTTTCTTTCTCTTTTCCTTTAATATCAAGCACTATGTTTCCCGAATCCATCATAAGAATACGGTTTCCCAGTTCCAGTGCAGATTTCATATTATGGGTCACCATAAGGCAGGTCAGGTGATGTTCTTCCACAATACGTCTTGTAAGATTCAGGACCTTATCTGCAGTTGCCGGATCCAGAGCTGCCGTGTGTTCATCAAGAAGGAGCAGTTTGGGAGGATTCATGGTTGCCATCAGAAGGGTAAGCGCCTGTCTCTGTCCTCCGGAAAGAAGTCCCACAGGCTGGGTCATACGGTTCTCAAGGCCTATGTCAAGAAGAGCAAGCTGTTCACGAAACCGCTCTCTGTCACTTTTTGAAATATGGGAAAGCCATCCGCCAGCACCCGCTGCAAGTGCCAGATTTTCCTCAATAGTCATATCCGGAGCGGTGCCTCTCATAGGATCCTGGTAAAGGCGGCCAATGGTCTTTGCCCGGATATGCTGGGGAGCAAACGTAATATCTTTTCCATCCAGCACGATAGAACCGGAATCCGTAAGAAAATCCCCGCAGATAGCATTAAACAGAGTGGATTTTCCTGCTCCGTTAGAACCGATTACGGTAGCAAAATCCCCCTTTTCCAAATGAAGGGAAAGATCTTTTATTGCAACTTTCTCATTTACCGTACCCGGGTTGAAGGTCTTTGATATGGACTGAAGCTTCAGCATAGATCAGGCCCCTCCTTTCGTATGTGTCATTCTCCGCCTGATCTGGGGCCACTGCCGTTTCAGATATGGGCCTGAGATAGCAAGCACAACGATAATGGAAGAAACCAGTTTCAGCATAAATGCCGGCATATTAAACCTGAGGGCAATGGTATATACAAGCCGGAAAATAAAAGAGCCGACTACCATTCCCACAGCTCTCAGCCAGATCGGACCTTTGCCAAAAAGTGTGCCTCCGATCAGAAGAGAAGCAAGTGCAATCGTTACCATACCCTGGCCAATATTAATATCTACCGATTTCTGGGACTGAGCCAGAAGACATCCTGAAAGTGCAGTAAAAGAATTGGCAATGCAAAGTCCGATCACTGTAGTAAATACAGGATTAATGGATGATGATTTTACCATATCGGAATTATTGCCTGTGGCACGAATTGCAAGACCAAGACGTGTTTTCAGAAAAACGGCCAGAAATACCACAACCAGGATCACAGCCACAAAAGCCACAATAATCTCAGTTCTTCCCTGAAGAGGTGTTCCTTTCAGACCATCCTTTACCATGGTAAATACAGTAGTTGTTCTGTTCATATTAAGCAGAGAAGATCCACCCATTACAGCAATATTTATGGAATATAATCCGGTATTTACAATAATTCCGGCTAAAAGACTGTCTACTCCCAGTTTGGTCTGCAGAATTGCAGTTACGAAACCAGAACAGATACCAGCCAGCATAGCAGCTGCAATAGATAGAAACGGATGTCCAGAAATAGCCACCGCTGCCCCCACGGCTGCTCCCAAAGTAAAGCAGCCGTCTGTGGACAGGTCACATACATTGAGCATAGAATAGCTCAGGAATAATGCCAGAACCGTAAGAGAGCAGATCAGTCCTAACTTCAGGGCCGTTTCTCCAAGTGCAAGTGCTGTTGTGATTGTCACAATTTATTCCTCCTGATTCTTGTTATTTATTTTCTTCCAGTTCATCAAAGCTCTCAGCTGTGGTGATTTCACTTACTTTTGTGCAATATGGTTCAAAAGCTTTTGTGATGGTATCAAGGTCAAGTCCCAGAGCCTGGCAGGTCTCTGTATTTACTGTAGCAGTACCATTGTCAAAAGTTTTAACAGGGGTAACTGCCGGATCAGCTCCATCAACCAGAACATCAGCGATCATATTTGCAGTCTCCACACCAAGATTTGCATAATCAACACCATATCCTACAAATGCACCGTTTAATGCAAAGGAATCAGCTCCTGTATAATGTGGGATTCCTGCATCGATAAATTTCTCATAGATAGAAAGCTCTGCTGTCATAATGGTGTTATCTGTGGGTGTAAATACAGCATCAACGCCATCTGCAACAAGGGCATCTGCCGCAAGCTGTACTTCATCTGTTGTGGTTCCTGTGCGCTCTACATATTTGATTCCTTTGTCATCCAGGTACTTCTTTGCATCTGCGATAGGTGCTGCAGAAGAATCCTGTCCTACATCATATAAAAGGCCTATCTTCTTTGCATCCGGGTTGGCAGCAAGAATCAGGTTCATAACAGATGCAGTGTCCAGATAATCAGATGTTCCTGTCAGATTGGCTCCAGGTGCATCGTTGGATTCAACAAGACCTGCACCCTCAGGATCAGATACAGCGGAAAAGATTACAGGAATATCCGTGCCTTCTGTTGCAGCCTGCATACGCATTGCTACAGGTGTAGCCACACCTACCATCAGATCCACGTTATCTGCCTTAAAGTCGGAAATGATCTGATCCATTACATTGGCATCTGCATTACAGTTATCATAAGAAACGTCAAAATTTACACCTTTTTCCTTACCAATCTCTTCAAGACGCGTCTGAATATTGTCAACAATCTGATTCAGGGATGCATCATCCACATAATTGCAGATTCCAATTTTAAAGTCATCTGCCATAACATTGGAAGCCATCATCAGAGATGCCATTGCCGTTAATGCTGCACACACAAGTACTTTTTTCTTCATCATAATTCATTCTCCTCTCTGAGTTAAATAGTTTTCTGCAGATGATATACATGAAAGAAAGAAAATGAAAAAACCGCCTCAGACGTTTTATCTGAGACGGTAATAAATTCTTATTATCGCGGTACCACTCATATTGGCACAGAGCCCTCTCTTACATACTATCATATGCTTTGAATTGATAACGGGTTCAATTCCCGTCGGCGCCTACTTTAAACTACAGATCATAAATTTCAGGCCGCCCTCGAAAGGCCATTCAACCGTCAGTCCCATACGGCTTCCCACCAACTGCCGCTCTCTGTGATGATTCTTAACTGTCTACTTCTCTTTCTCATCGGTTTATCTAGGTCATACTTTACCACAACAAAGTGTTTGTGTCAAGAAAAATTTAAAACACTGAAATCAGTTTTTGAAACTGTGGATAGGTGCCGGTATACGTCCGCCACGCTGCACAAAAGCATCACATGAGAACTGGTTCACCGGCATAATCGGTGCATGGCCCAAAAGGCCACCGAATTCCACATTTTCTCCCACACCTTTGCCTATCACAGGAATAAGACGTACTGCCGTAGTCTTCTGATTTACCATTCCAATTGCTGCCTCATCCGCAATAATTCCTGAAATAGTTGATGCCTTGGTATCTCCGGGAATAGCGATCATATCCAGTCCTACAGAACATACGCAGGTCATTGCCTCAAGTTTCTCAATAGATAATGCGCCTGCATTTACAGCATTGATCATTCCCTGATCCTCGCTGACCGGAATAAATGCTCCGCTTAAGCCGCCTACTGCTGTAGAAGCCATAACGCCGCCTTTTTTCACCTGATCATTTAACAGTGCAAGAGCTGCTGTTGTTCCGGGAGCACCTGCATGCTCAAGACCAATTTCCTCAAGGATCTCAGCCACACTGTCCCCAATTGCAGGTGTGGGGGCAAGGGAAAGATCTACAATTCCAAATTTCACTCCCAGACGTCTGGAAGCCTCCTGAGCTACAAGCTGGCCAACCCGGGTAACTTTAAAGGCTGTACGCTTGATCATTTCACATAAAGTCTCAAAATCTTTGCCTCTTACCTTTTCCAGAGCAGTCTTTACCACTCCTGGCCCGCTGACACCCACATTAATAATGGTATCTGCTTCTGTTACTCCATGAAATGCTCCTGCCATAAAAGGGTTGTCATCCGGTGCATTACAGAAGACCACAAGCTTGGCGCACCCCAGAGAATCCTGATCTTTGGTGGCCTTGGCTGTATCAAGTACGATCTCTCCCATAAGTTTCACAGCATCCATATTAATACCTGTACGTGTAGAGCCAACATTTACAGAACTGCAGACACGTTCTGTCACTGCAAGTGCCTGAGGGATGGACTGAATGAGCAGTTTTTCCGCAGGTGTCATTCCTTTGCTTACAAGTGCGGTATATCCACCGATAAAGTTCACTCCCACTTTCTTTGCTGCTTTGTCCAGTGTCTGGGCTATTGTGACAAAATCCTCACATGTTTTGCATGCAGCACTTCCCACAAGAGCTATGGGAGTTACAGATATACGTTTGTTCACGATGGGAATACCATATTCTGCTGAAATAGCCTCACCTGTGGAAACCAGGTTCTCTGCACAGGAAGTGATTTTTCTGTATATTTTTTCATTAAGGGCATGAAGATCACTGTCAATGCAGTCCAGAAGACTGATTCCCATAGTTATGGTACGCACATCAAGATTTTCCTGGTCTATCATTTTATTCGTTTCATTTACTTCAAAGATATTAATCATAAGTCATTTTCTCCAATCAGATTCTGTGCATTACATTAAAAATATCTTCATGCTGGCAGTGGATCAGCACACCGATCTGGTCTCCCAAAGCTTTAAGCTCACTGGCAAGTGTGCCGTTATCTTTCTCACATTTACTGGCATCTGTGACCATCATCATATTAAAATATCCCTGAACAATGGTCTGTGAAATATCAAGTATATTAACATTATTATCCGCAAGATATGTACAGACCTTTGCAATGATACCTACTGCATCGTTTCCTACCACTGTAATGATTGTTTTTTTCATAAGTTCTGATCCTTTCTATACTGTAATTACTTCTGAAATGTGGTTCCTTCCTGCCACCTGTATCTTAAAATCCCGTGCTTTATACGGGTTATCACCTAAAGTTATCTCTGAACATACTGTTTCATATGCCAGCTCTTCATAATTATTTTCTTTACTCAAATGTCCCAGAAAAACAGCCTTAAGATTGTCGTGGAGAATTCTGCAGAGAAGCTTGCCTGCATTCTCATTGGAAAGATGTCCTCTGTCTCCCAAAATTCTCTGTTTCAGATAATAGGGATATTTTCCAACCTGGAGCATATGAATATCATGGTTGGCTTCCAGAAGAACAGCATCCAGATTCTGAAGATTTTCAACAATATAATTGTTATATTTTCCAAGGTCCGTTGCAATACCTATCCTGCGGTCCCCGCATTCCACCCGGAATCCTGTGGGCTGTGCCGCATCATGGGGAATGGTAAAAGGGCAGATCTTCAGATCTTTGATCATAAAGGACTCATCTTCCCGGATTTCATGAATAATTCCCTCAGGTATGTCTCCCAGATTCATTCTTGACATTGCATCTGCCGTTCCGCCGGTTGTATAAACAGGAATCCTGTATTTCCTTGCCAGAACACCCAGACCTTTGATATGATCGGAATGCTCGTGGGTGATCAGAATACCGTCAATATCCTTTGCCGTAAGATCCAGTGCATTTAGTCCCTGTTCAATACGTCTGCCGCTGATTCCCACATCCACCAGCAGGTGAGTTTCCAAAGAGCCTACATAAATACAGTTTCCGCTGCTTCCACTGGAAATACTACACAGTCTCATATTTATTTATTCCTTCCTCAATCTGCTGCCAGGTTTCTTCCAGATCATTATTATTTTCAATTATATAATCTGAGTGGCTGTAAAAATATTCTTCCGATGCCTGGCTGGCAATAATACCTGCAGATTTTTCTCTTGTATATCCTCTGTCTGTCATAAGTCTGTGAATGCGGATCTCCTGGTCTGTATGGATATACCAGACTGCATCACAGAACTCCTCATAATGATCTTCAAAAAAAAGCGCAGCTTCAACCACACAGATCTTCTGTCCCTGCTGTTTTTTTAAAGACAGCTGTCTTCGGATATACTTCTTCACTGCCGGATGAATAATATGATTTAACCTGTCAAGCATATCCGGATGTGAAAATACTACATCCGAAACCTGCCTGCGGTCAATAGTTTTATCATTTTTTATCACTTGTTTCCCAAATAGTGCAATCACAGGCTCATAACATTCATGACCTGGTTCCATGACAAGATGTCCGATTTCATCTGCCTTTATCACATATGCATGGTGTTCTTTTTCAAGATAATCAAGAACTGTGCTTTTTCCGGCTCCCACACCGCCGGTTATTCCTATCGTTATCATCTATTTCGCCTCATACCAGTTATTTCCCTGGTGCATATCAACTTCCAGATCCACCAGAAGATGTGCGGCACCTTTCATTTCTTCCACAAGAATACGGGAAACTAAAGGAATCTCATCTTTATGTGTTTCGACCAGAAGTTCATCATGAACCTGAAGGATAAGCCGTGATTTCAGTCTCTCATCCTTGAGTCGCTGATAAACACGGTTCATAGCAATCTTGATAATATCAGCAGCCGTACCCTGAACAGGAGAATTCATAGCTACACGTTCCCCAAAAGATCTCTGCATAAAATTGTCGGATCTCAGTTCGGGTACAGGTCTTCTTCTTCCAAACAGTGTAGTTACATAACCCAGTTCTTTTGCCCTGGTCACCTGTCCGTCGAGGAATTCCTTGATTCCAGGATAGGTTTCAAAATATTTCTCTATATAATCAGCTGCCTGTTTCCTTGTAATGCTCAGATCCTGACTCAGGCCAAAAGAGCTGATTCCGTAAACGATACCGAAATTTACAGCCTTGGCATTTCTTCTCTGAAGAGGAGTGACCTCATCAAATGGCACATGGAACACCTGGGATGCAGTCAGTCTGTGAATATCCTGTGACTCCCTGTATGCCTTTATAAGCATCTCATCCCCTGACATATGCGCAAGGACACGAAGCTCAATCTGAGAATAATCCGCATCCAGAAAAACAAAATCATCTTCCGGAACGAAAACTTTACGGATCAGTCGTCCTAATTCCATCCTGACAGGTATATTCTGAAGATTGGGCTCTGTACTGCTGATACGTCCGGTAGCCGTGATAGTCTGATTAAATGTAGAATGAATCCTTCCGTCCTGCTCAATTACATTTGCAAGTCCATCTGCATAGGTAGATTTCAATTTTGCAACCTGCCTGTACTCCAGAATATTTTTGACAATGGGGTAGTCCGGTGCAAGTTTCTCCAGAATATCGGCCGCAGTGGAATAACCTGTTTTTGTTTTTCTTCCTCCTGGAATTCCCAGCTTCTCAAAAAGGATCACCCCAAGCTGTTTGGGGGAATTAATATTAAATTCTTCTCCTGCCTGTTCCCATATGGTTTTTTCCAGTTCCCCAATCCGTACAGTTAACTTCTCCCCATATTTCTTCAATTCCTCTCCTTTTACACGGATTCCACATTTTTCCATAGAATCCAGGGTAAAAATAAGAGGAAGTTCTATTTCCGTATAAACTTTCCACATTCCTGTTTCCTGAAGCTTCTGACACATTGGCTCTCTACAGGCAAGAGCTGTATATGCCATATAGCAGGCACATTTTTCAAGTCCTTCTCTTTTCTCCAGATTGGCCTGGCTCCATGATAATTTGCCCGTAAGTTCTTCCTTCGACGGTACCGTTTTTCCATTTAAATATTCCCGTGCCATATCTTCATATACATAGGATGACTTTAACGGATTTAACAGATAAGCTGCCACCCCTGCATCAAAAACAAACGATGGATTCTCAATCTTTACATGCTTAAGCATAGCCTTAATGTCCAGAGAGCAGATCATCTGAAGTTCTTCTATCTTGCCACAGAGGTATTTTTCAGTAACAAGTCCTTCAGCCGGAATATAATAGATTTCCTTATCATCCAGTGCCACAGCAACACCAAAAACCTGATCCTTTTCCGCAATCAGAGCGATTCCCACAGCTTTTCTATGATATGCTTTTTCAAAAACAGCTTCACATCCTGAAAAATCTGTGCAGGTAAAATATTCCAAGCTTTCGCCTTTATCCTCCTGTGCTTCTGTTTCAAATCGTGAAAGCAGATTTTTAAATTCCAGCTGCCTGCAAAGATGAAGTGCATCGGGTGTATAAAGATTGCCTAGCTTAGCCTCTTCATAGGAAAACTCTACAGGACTGTCTGTATTTATAGTGGCCAGGGTCTTGCTAAGTCTGGCCATATCATAGTGTTCTTTCAGTGACTGCTGTGCCTTATTGGGTTTGATCTCATCCAGGTGGTCGTAGGCATTCTCAATAGTTCCAAACTGGGAAATGATCTTTGTTGCAGTCTTTTCCCCCACACCGGGGATTCCAGGAATGTTATCCGCGCTGTCCCCCATAAGGGCCTTAAGATCAATGATCTGTAATGGGGTAATCTGATACTTCTCCAGAACCTGAGCCGCATGATAATCTTCAATAGTCGTCCTGCCTTTTACGGTTTTTGGCAGCCGGATCATAATCTTATCAGTGGCAAGCTGCAGAAGATCCCTGTCACCGGACAGAACTGTAACGTCCATTCCCCTTGCTTCACTTCTTCTTGCCAGAGTTCCAAGAATATCATCTGCCTCATATCCTTCTTTCGTCACAATATTGACCCCCATAGCAGTAAGCATCTCCTGAATCAGGGGAACCTGTTCTCTTAATTCTGAAGGCATAGGCTTACGTGTTCCCTTGTAAGCATCATAAATTTTATGACGAAATGTAGGGGCATGAAGATCGAAGGCTACTGTTAGATAATCCGGTTTCTCCTCTTCAAGAATGCGAAAAAGAATATTTAAAAATCCGTATACCGCCCCTGTATGTCTTCCTTCTGAATTTGTAAGATCAGGCAGGCCGTAAAACGCTCTGTTTAAAATACTGTGACCATCTATCAGTAAAATTTTTCCGCTCATAAATTCCTCCGAAATTTTATATAATATGAACCATCTGCATCATCAAATATACAAGAAGTGCTGCAAGTGCTACAATCAGCACACATATAAAAATACCGGCAAATAACCGGCTCAGTTTCTTTTTTCTTATATAGCGCCTGGATTTCCTGATATCCTGTTCCAAAAGGTGCTTGAAATCCAGCACGGTTCCTTCGTTGCTCTCATCCAGCTGCTGCATAGCCTCATGTACAATAAAGTAAGTTTCCAGTTCATCATAGCAGGAAGAACATTGTTCAATATGATCCAGAAATTCTTCCATCTCTTCAATGGAAAGAGAATGATTGATATATCGGTTTACCATTCCTTCTGCAGTTCGACAGTTCATACGATCCCCTCTTCCTTTTGCTTTTTTTATTATAACCGAACATCAGGAACTTGACAAGAAGCGAAAAAATGAAAAGCAGCAGGAACTTTTTAATATTCCCACTGCTTATCGTAAGTAAATAGATTCTTTATGCTTCCTGTGTTACTGGTGCTTCCTCTGAAGAGGCATCCGATTTTGCAGTACCGATCTGTGCCGGAGGAGCCTGAAGAATATTCATAAATTCTTCACCAGTAATCGTTTCCTGCTCGTATAAGTATTTTGCAAGTTCATGAAGCTTGCCTATGTTCTCCTGAAGAATATTAAGAGCTTTCTGGTGCTGTCTCTTAACAAGATCCACTACTTTTTTATCAAGAAGTGTCTGTGTTTCAAAAGAACATGCAAGACTTGTATCGCCACCCAGATACTGGTTGGTTACATTCTCCATTGCAACCATATCAAAATCATCACTCATACCATATCTGGAGATCATAGCCCTTGCAAGCTTTGTAGCCTGTTCAATATCATTGGCTGCTCCAGTTGTAATGGAATGGAAAATCAGTTCCTCAGCTGCACGGCCGCCTGTAAATGTGGCGATCTTATTCTCCAGCTCCTCTTTTGTCATAAGATAATGTTCCCCTTCATCTACCTGCATGGTATACCCCAGAGCACCGGAGGTACGGGGGATGATTGTAATCTTATGGACAGGTGCAGATTCTGTCTGTTTGGCAGCCACAAGTGCATGGCCAATCTCATGATAAGCAACGATCAGTTTCTCTTTATTGGAAAGAACCCTGTTCTTTTTCTGATATCCGGCGATTACGACTTCAATACTCTCCTCAAAATCTGCCTGTGTGGCAAATTTCCGTCCATCACGGACTGCACGAAGAGCGGCTTCATTGACGATATTGGCAAGCTCAGCGCCTGATGCACCTGCTGCAGCCTTGGCTATCTCATCAAAACGTACTGAATCTGCAATCTTAATCTTCTTGGCATGAACTCTGAGAATCTCTTCCCTTCCAAGAAGATCCGGAAGTTCCACGGGGATACGGCGGTCAAAACGTCCCGGACGAAGAAGCGCCGGATCAAGAGAATCAGGTCTGTTGGTTGCAGCCAGGATCACTACACCTTTGGAACCATCGAAACCATCCATCTCTGTGAGAAGCTGGTTCAGGGTCTGCTCACGTTCATCATTTCCGCCTGCAATGCCTCCATCACGCTTC
>JAXEUE010000091.1:0-53915 GCA_034115005.1 Blautia sp. | reverse complement strand
TATGGGCATCAAAGTGGCAAGCTATGTGACTGATCTTGTCCAGATGGTTCCATATGTTGTAACCATTATTGTTCTTGTTGTGGTCAGCTTCCGGAAGAAGAAAGAAAACCAGCCGCCTGAAAGTCTTGGACTTTCCTATTTCCGTGAGGAAAGGTAGCAGATAATAAAAAAGAACCTGTTTTTCAGGTTCTTTTTTATTATCTAAATATTATAAAACCGACCGATTTTGTTTTTGATGCCTTGCATTTCATTGTCCATCTCAATCAGCTCAATGGCACATTTGGTAAGCTCTTCACTGATATTCTCATAACCGTCCATTTCTTCCAGACCTTTTTTGTAACGAAGCTGATGTTCCAGAGTAGCCCAGAAATCCATTCCATTGGTACGAATCTGCACTTCTGCCCTCATAGGCGTTTTCCCTTCTGAGAAAAAGATGGGGATTTCAACGATCATATGATAGCTTCGGTAGCCGTTTGGCTTGGGGTTCTTAATATAATCTTTGACCTGGAGCACTTTAATATCATCCTGTCCTGCAAGCAGGTCTGCTACCGTATAAATATCATCGATGAAGGCACATACTACGCGTATTCCCGCTACATCATTTAAATGATTAAGAATATTCTCTGCTGTAAAATCATATCCCAGCTTCTGTAGCTTTTTGTATATACTTTCAGGAGATTTGATCCGTGTTTTGATGAAAGAAATAGGATTACGCTGATACTCAACTGAAAATTCATCATTAAGGACCTCAAGCTTAGTCTGAACTTCACGCACCGTACATCGGTATTTCATCATCAGTTCATTGAATTTAGCTGTATTGCTGACGAACAGACGGGGATCCGGTGTTGCAAGCCAGGTTTCCTGATTATTGTTATTCATTTGTATTATCCTTTCAATATTTAACGTTCCATCATACTGATGGATTCAATTCCCACACTTCCTCCACGTACCACTTCAATATGGTGGAATTCCTCTTTTATAAGTTTGATCACAGCGTCGTTTTTTGTAGCTGTCTGGACAAACTCAAGAAGAAGGCTGTCTTTGCCGTAATCGATTACCTTTGCCTTAAAAGTTTCTGCGATCTGAAACAGCTCTGTTTTATCTTCAATGGTACAATTAAAGACCTTGATATAAAGGATTTCCTTCATTCGGACAAAAATATCCGTAAAATCTATGACTTTAATTACCTCTATCATACGGTTCAGCTGTTTCTTGATCTGTTCAAAGGTTTCATCATCGCTGACAGTAGCAATGGTCATTCTGGATACTGTAGGATCTTCTGTAGTCCCCACAGTCAGGCTGTCCAGATTATAACATTTTCCGGAAAAAAGTCCGGATATTTTGGACAGAACACCGACCTGATTTTCCACATAGAGAGAGATCCACCTTTTTTTCATTCCTTTTTCCATTATAATCCATCCTCCTAACAATCCATAATCATATCTTCCAGAGTGCCGCCCGGTTTGATCATAGGGTAGACCATCTCTTCCGGATCTATGATAAATTCAATTACTGTAGGTGCTTTGGTGTTCTTTTTGGCTTCCTCAAAGGCAGGAGCAATTTCCTCTTTCGTTGTTACCCGGATGCCTTTTGCCCTGTAGCTTTCTGCCAGTTTAATGAAATCAGGAGTATATTCCGGGAATTCCTCTCCGTTTGTACGACGGGAAAGGGCACCGGAGCGCAGGTTTGTCATACTGTAACGTTTTCCGTAAAAAAGTTTCTGCCACTGACGCACCATACCCAGATATTCATTGTTAAAAATACAGACGATTACAGGAAGCTCTTCCAGTACAGCTGTGGCAAGCTCCTGGATATTCATCTGAATGCCTCCGTCACCGGAGATAACGATCACAGGACGATCCGGATTGCCAATTTTGGCCCCGATGCCTCCCGGAAGACCATAACCCATAGTGCCCAGTCCTCCGGACATGATCAGCTGTTTGCCTTCTGTAATCTCTGCATACTGGGAAACAAGCATCTGATGCTGTCCCACATCGGTTACAATGATAGTATTGTCAAACTGCTCATTGATCACTTTCAGAATGTCCATCGGACTCAGAAGACTGTTGGGACGCATGGTAAGAGGATGCTCTTCTTTCCAGGCCCTGATCTCGGACAGCCATTTGTCAGTAGCACATTCCTGAACATATTCGTCCATTTTGGTGATTGCTTCCTTTGCATCTGCAACGATGGGAATATCCACATGTATGTTTCTGGAAATAGAGGCAGTGTCAATATCAATATGAACGATCTGTGCATGAGGAGCAAATTCATGGAGCTTGCCTGTGATTCTGTCATTAAATCTGGTTCCTATGGAAAAAAGTACATCACAGTTGCTGACAGCCATATTTGCCGCATAGGAACCATGCATACCAAGATTACCGATGAAAAGAGGATGGTCGGTAGGAATGGCACCTCTGCCCATAACAGTGGTAACCACAGGCACCTTTGTTTTCTCTACAACCTTGCGGAAAATATCGTGAGCACGGGAAATGACTACGCCGCCTCCTGCAAGGAAAAGAGGCTTTTTCGCTTTATTCAGAACCTTGATCGCTCTTTTGAGCTGGCCGATATGTACATCCGTGTTAGGTTTATATCCGCGGATGTTTACGGTTTTTGGATATTCTGCACTTCCAAGCTCTGCCATAACATCCTTGGGAAGGTCGATGAGCACAGGACCAGGGCGGCCGGTACGGGCAATGTAGAAAGCTTCTTTAATAATACGTCCCAGATCTGCACGGTTACTTACTGTCACTCCGTATTTGGTAATGCTTCGGGTGATTCCTACGATATCCACTTCCTGAAAGGCATCATTTCCAATAAGAGGACGGGCCACCTGACCAGTAAAGCATACAAGGGGAACGCTGTCATAATTGGCTGTAGCAAGACCGGTGACAAGATTGGTTGCACCGGGACCACTGGTAACAAGACATACTCCTACCTTGCCTGTGGTTCTGGCATAGGCATCTGCAGCATGTACAAGTGCCTGTTCGTGGCGGGGAAGGATTACTTTAATATCATCCTGTTTGTATAATTCATCGCTGATGTCAATGGTACAAGCACCCGGATAACCGAAAAGGTATTCTACACCCTCCTCTTTCAGGGCTTTGACCAGTAATTTGTTTCCTGAAATCTGTTTCATAATATTGAAACCTCCTTTTGTGAATGGAAATTACAAAAAAAAGCCCCGGGCATATTGCCTAGGGCGAAAACTGCTTACTTCCTCTCTGTGCATTTCGGGGTTGTATACTCCTCCCTGTCATTGCATTGCCTGTCTGATTATTCAGTATTATACCTTTAAGAAAAGGAAATTGTCAATATGGTATTTGTGAATTATGTAGACAGCACCAGCGTATATAGTGTAGACTGAAAGTGTATCAAAACAAATTTAATAAAAAAGGAATAATATATGGCAAAGAAAAAAATATATGCAGTAAAAAAAGGATTTCAGACAGGTCTTTTTCAGACATGGGATCAGTGCAAAAAGGCTGTTGACGGCTATTCAGGAGCAGAGTTTAAATCTTTTACAGATGAAGAAGAAGCAATGGATTATCTGGGACTAAAGGAACAGGAAAAGATCCAGGTGCCTGACAATATGGTCATTGCCTATGTAGACGGAAGCTTTGAAAAGTCTGTTAATAAATATTCTTATGGCTGTATTCTTCTTACACCTGACGGAAAAGAAACCAGAAAATCGGGAAACGGAGATGATCCTGCCTGTGCAGCGATCCGAAATGTGGCCGGAGAGATGCTGGGAGCTATGAATGCCGTAAAGTGGGCAAAGGAAAATGGATACAAGGGAATAGAAATCCGTTATGATTATCAGGGAATTGAAAAGTGGGTAACAGGCGCCTGGAGAACAAAGAATGAACTTACATCCAAATATGCACAGTATATGCAGAAATCAGGAAGAACGATTCATATTTCCTTTTGCAAGGTTGCAGCTCATACCGGGGATTTCTATAATGAACAGGCGGATAAGCTGGCAAAAGAGGCACTGTATCAGTAAATTTGAGAAATTTTTTTCATAACAGGAGGGTTGAGCATGCAATATCATGGAAAAGTAAGCACAGGTATGCCGGGATTTGATAAAACCATTGACATGCTTCGAATCGGAGATAATGTTGTATGGCAGATCGATAACATGGAAGATTATCAGAAAGTGGTGGATCCCTATATAAAAAAGGCAAGGGAAGATAAAAGAAGGATCGTGTATCTGAGGTTTGGAAGTCATCCTCCGGTTCTGGACAAGGCAGAGGATGTAAAAGTATACCGGCTGAATGCAGCCAAAGGCTTTGAACAGTTTGCCACTACAGTACATCAGATTGCAGAGCATGAGGGGAGATATGTTTTTTATGTCTTTGACTGCCTGACAGACTTGTTAAAATTCTGGTATTCTGACCTTATGATCGGTAATTTTTTTAAAGTCACCTGTCCTTATCTTTACCGTATGGATACAGTTGCGTATTTCGCAATTAAGAGGAACCGGCATGTATTTGATACTATTGCCAGGATCAGGGAAACTACCCAGTGTCTCTTTGATCTTTATATGATTCAGGGAGAAATGTATATTCATCCTCTGAAGGCTGATGGAAGATATTCTCCTACCATGTTCTTTCCCCATAAGATTGAGGGAGAAAAATCTGTAAGTATTACTTCCAGTGCAAAGGCTGCAGAGCTTTTTTCTGATTTTGAATGGGATAAAAAGCATCTGGATTACTGGAATGTAACTATGGATAAAGCAAGAGAACTTCTGAAGGAACCTGAAGAAAAACAGGAAGAAATGAAACAGCTTCTCATTGGACTTTTTATTGGACGGGAGGAAAGGATCAGACAGTTATCGGTTCAGAACTTCCAGCTGAAAGACCTTCTTAAGATTGCTTCCAGAGAAATAGGAACCGGATATATCGGGGGAAAAAGTGTGGGAATGCTTCTTGCCCGCAGAATTATTAAAAATGCAGCGAAGGAAATGCCGGAAATACAGGAATGTCTGGAGCCTGATGATTCCTTTTTTATAGGTTCAGATGTTTATTATACCTATATTGTACAGAATGGCTGGTGGGAACTTAGGCTGCAGCAGAAAACAAAGGAAGGATATTTTACCATGGCACAGCCCCTGCGGGAAAAACTTCTCGCAGGCAGTTTCCCAGAGATTATTGAAGAAGAATTTATACATATGCTGGAATATTTTGGCCAGTCCCCGGTGATCGTACGTTCCAGTTCTTTGCAGGAGGACAATTTTGGAAATGCCTTTGCAGGTAAATATGAGAGTATTTTCTGCGTGAATCAGGGAACTCCCGGAGAGCGTCTGCAGGCCTTTGAGGATGCTGTGCGCCGGGTTTATGCAAGCACAATGAGTCAGGATGCACTGCAGTACAGGAAAGAGAGAGGGCTGGCTTTTAAAGATGAACAGATGGCCATTCTGGTTCAGCGTGTTTCCGGAGACTACTATGGAGATTATTTTTTTCCTCACGCAGCGGGAGTAGGAAATTCTTCAAATTTGTATGTCTGGGATAAAAATATGGATATGAATGCGGGAATGCTGCGTCTTGTATTTGGGCTGGGAACAAGGGCTGTAGATCGTGTGACAGGAGATTATGTGAAAATTGCAGCACTGGATGATCCATCCAGACTTCCTCTTCTGGCATCACAGGATGAGAGAAAATATTCCCAGCATAAAGCAGACGTTCTGGATCTGAAAAGAAATCAGTGGCGCAGTATAGAGATCAGCGACCTGATGAAAGAGAATATAGGAGTAGATAAGAATCTTTTTATGACTATGGATTATTCTGAGGCAGACCGGCTGCGCGAACTTGGCTATACAGACATTCCGGTGCCGTTTACCGTGAACTTTAAAAAGATGCTGACCCAGACCAGATTTCCGGAAATTATGAGAAAAATACTGAAGCTTTTATCTGATACCTATGATTATCCTGTAGATATTGAATTTACAGTGAATTTTCAGGATGAAGACCACTTCTTTATTAATCTGGTTCAGTGCAGACCCCTTCAGACCAGAGGACTGGGCAGAACAGTTGAAATACCGGAAATAAAAAGCAAAGATGACTGCCTTTTTTATTCAGAAGGAAACTTTATGGGAGGAAATATAAGAATTGCTCTGGATAAGATAATTTTTGTGGATATACATGAATATATGAAATGTCAGGAACAGGAGAAGTATCAGACAGCCAGAGTGATAGGCAGACTGAATCAGCTGCTGAAAGATCAGAATGTTCTTCTGATGGGTCCCGGACGATGGGGAACAACCACACCGTCTCTTGGTGTTCCTGTTCATTTTACAGAGATCAGTAATATGGCAGCAATGTGCGAGATTTCTTATCAGAATGAGGGAATGATGCCTGAGATATCCTATGGCAGCCATTTCTTTCAGGATCTGGTAGAATCCGGAGTGTTCTATATTGCTCTTTTTAAAGAACAGCCGGGAGTTCTTTTTAAGGAGGAAAAGGCAAAAAAGAATAATCTTCTTACGGATATTCTTCCAGACTGCGGCCAGTATGCCCATATAATTTATGTGACAGATGGAAAGGGACTGGAATTGTACTCGGATATCATCAGGCAGAGAGTATATTGTGGACCGGAGATTTAAAAATAACAGAATGTAAACTTACACAATAAAACAGTTGACATTTTTGCTTCGCAGTGTTAAATTAAATACATCATTTAACTAATGAGGAGGACAAAATGATGTCAACAGAAATAAAAGGAAGTAAAACTTACGATATGGTCTATATTGCCGTCTTTGCAGTAATTATGGCAATATGTTCCTGGATTTCCATACCAGCCCAGGTTCCTTTTACTTTACAGACTTTTGGAGTGTTTGTGGCAGTAGGCGTGCTGGGAGGGAAAAGAGGTACTCTTGCAGTGCTGGTATATATTCTTCTGGGAGCTCTGGGAATTCCGGTATTTGCCGGTTTTCAGGGAGGAATGGGAATCCTGCTTGGAACTACAGGAGGATATATTGTAGGTTTTCTGTTTTCTGCCCTTGTTATGTGGGGATTTGAGAGATTATTGGGGAAAAAGCCGGTAATGCAGATTCTTTCCATGCTTGCAGGGCTCATCGTGTGTTATGCTATTGGAACCATATGGTTTATGATCGTTTATACAAGATCCTCAGGTGCTGTAGGTCTTGCCACAGTTCTGGGATGGTGCGTGGTTCCCTTCATTATTCCTGATCTGATCAAGATCGGACTTGCCTATGTTCTGTCAGGAAAGGTCAGAAAGTATGTGTACAGATAAAGTATTTCCCCTTCGTCCCCACCATGGTATGTGCCTTGCCTATTTCAGGGGAGAGGGGTACAGTGACAGATTTTCCCGGCATATGAAGGAGATGTTGGATACACTCCAGAATGGAGCAGATGTGAAACTTTGTGTAAGCACAGACGAAATCTGTTCTGCCTGCCCCAATAATCTGGAAGGAGTCTGTACTTCCCACAGCCTGACTGAAAGATATGATCGCCAGGTATTGGATTTCTGTGGATTTTCAGAGAATCAGATCATGCCTTTTTATGTATTTGTACGACAGGTGGAACAAAAGATTCTCTCAACAAAGAGACGCATGGAAATATGCGGTGACTGTCAGTGGAATTCTATATGTGAGAGTCAGCCAAGCCGCTGGAAAAGTAGTGAAGTTACTTGAAAAAGATAATAATATGAAGTAAAATAATGGCGTCGTGATCAATTTTTGAATCTGGCGCTATTTTTATATAAACAGGAGAAAAAAATGGATAAAATTGCGGTTCTAATTCCTTGCTATAATGAAAGCCGCACAATTGGAAAAGTTGTGAGAGATTTTAAGAAGGTTCTGCCTGAAGCAGTAATATATGTTTATGATAATAATTCAACGGACCATACGGATGATATTGCCAGAGAGGCAGGGGCAGTTGTGAGATACGAACATCGGCAGGGAAAAGGAAATGTTATCCGGAGAATGTTCAGGGAAGTGGATGCTCAGTGTTATGTGATGACCGATGGTGACGATACTTATCCGGCAGAAGCTGCTCCTGAAATGATTTCCCAGGTTCTGGACAGACAGGCAGATATGGTGATCGGAGACAGACTTTCTTCTACATATTTTAATGAAAATAAACGTCCTTTTCATAATTTTGGAAACTCTATTGTCAGAAAGTCAATAAATGTTCTGTTTAAAACGGATATAAGGGATATTATGACAGGGTACCGTGCGTTCAGCTATCAGTTTGTAAAATCTTTTCCGGTTCTCTCCAGAGGATTTGAAATTGAAACAGAAATGAGCATTCATGCCGTTGATAAGAATATGCACATAGAGAATGTGGTGGTTCAGTACAGAGACAGACCGGATGGAAGCCAATCTAAGCTGAACACATATTCAGATGGCTTTAAGGTACTCTGTACGATTGCGCGATTGTACAGAATTTATAAACCCATGGCTTTTTTTGGCATGCTTTCGGCGGTACTTTTTATGCTTTCGGTTATTTTTTTTATTCCTGTTCTGGTAGAATATATGAATACGGGTATGGTTCCAAATTTTCCTACACTGATCGTCTGCGGCTTTGTAATGCTGGCAGCTATTCAGTCCTGGTTTTCCGGTATGATCCTTCAGAATATCGTTCAGAAAAACAGGCAGGATTTTGAGATGGAGCTGCAGAGAATCAATGATTCTTACAATAGGTTAATGAGTGAAAAACAGGAGACAGACTGATGAAAAGGATAAAGAGATTCTGGAAACAAAATGGGAAGCAGATAGTTCTTCTGGGGGTCCTGCTGATCGTCATGCTTCTGGGAGAACATTATCTTCTGGAGGGAAGAACATTTGACAGTTTCAGTCCCACAGCAGAAATGAACGGAAAAAGTATTAAACTTAAAATGCAGGATTCTTTTTCACAGAATGTATTAATGGAACATGACCGTCTGGAAAATATATTTCTTACTGTAAGCACAGAGTCGGAGAGTAAAGACTGTGGTCTTTCAATTTCTGTTACAGATAAAAATGGGCAATTACTGGCTGAAAAAAAGGTCAGCCTGGCTGCAGGAATGAAACAACAGGAAGAGTGTATTCCTTTTGGGACAGATCTTGGAAAAGTAAAAGAAACTGTTTTGAAATTTGAAATAAAAAATATATCTGATCAGCCATGCACCATTACACTTTATACAGCAGGTTCAAATAAAGTCCTGGTAAATAAAAAAAAGAACTGTTCGTTAAGACTGCAGTATTATGATCTGGATGAAAAGCTGGCAGGAAGGTTTATCTATGTTATATCTGCCATTTTTCTCGTTTTACTGACGATAATTCTGACTGCAGCTTACCATAGAAAATGGAAAACAGAACGTATTTTTCTTATTCTGTATCTTACCATTGGTTTATTATATAATATGGTAATTCCCGTTTCGGGAGTGCCGGATGAGGGTGCTCACATGTGCCGTGCATTTGGAATAACCCAGGGAGATTTCATTGCATCTGTAAATGACAAAGGCAAGGGCGGAAGTATGCTGCCTTCCAATCTTGTGCATAACTGGAAGGGACCAGATATGAAGCTTATAGATATAGTGGAAAATTCAGATGTGGATCTTTCAGACAGTATGTCGTTTATTTCTTATGCTAATACAGCTTTATATTCTCCATTTACCTATGTTCCTCAGGTAATCGGAATAGCCGCAGGCAGAATTTTCACCCGGAATATTTTTATGATTGCATATATTGCCAGATTTATTTCCTGGCTGATCACAGGCATAATACTTTACTGGAGCATCCGAATTCTGCCATTTGGGAAGAATATTGCCGCAATGATAGCATTGATGCCTATGAATATGCATGAAAACATATCACTGGCAGGAGATGGATTTACCACTGCTATTGTTATTGCTTTTGTATGTTATGTCTTATATTTACGTTATAAAAAAGGAATACTCAGAAAGAGAGAGTATTTCGTGATGTTTTTGTTGCTGTTTCTGGTTGCATCCTGTAAGATTGTATATATGCCGATCTGTCTTCTGGCGATCCTGGTTCCTGTCAGAAAGTTTCCTGACAGAAAGAATTATTTCTGCACAGTTGCAGGAGCTGTTGTAATGGTATTGACAGTTACATTTGGATGGCTGGCCATCAGTTCCAGATTTCTGATGGAATTTCAGGAGGGAGTAAATTCGGCAGAACAGGTAAAATATATTCTTTATCATCCGCTGGCATATGTAGCAGTGATAGTAAGGTCTGTCATAAATTCAGGTGATACATGGATCAGGGAAATGTTTGGAAATGCTCTTGGATATCTGAATATTGAATGTAAAGTAATGATCATTGCAATCTGTGCAGTTGTTCTCATATATGTTTCAGTAAAAGAAAGAATAGAATGGGGAATTGGAGAAAAATTCTGCAGAAGTATAATGTTTATAGCATGTGGAATCATTTTTCTCCTTATATGTACAAGTTTGTATGTGCAGTGGACAGCAGTTGCCAGCAGGGAAATTGCCGGAATCCAGGGAAGATATTTTATACCGCTTCTTTTCCCTTTTATTCTGGGACTCAGGAAAAGTTCAGGACAAAGGAGATCAGAAAGCACAGAGGTTTCTTTATCAAGTGTCTATCTGATCTATGCACTGGGTCATATTCTGGTAATTGCAACTTTATTAATTTCGTATCTGGTCTAAATTTAATGAAAATGTTTAGGAGAAAATGAAAATGAGAAAAACAAAGATTATCTGTACACTTGGCCCCGCAACTGACCAGGATCATGTTCTGGAAGAACTGATCAAAGAAGGCATGGATGTGGCCAGATTTAATTTTTCCCATGGGCTGCATGATGAGCAGAAAAGACGTCTGGAACAGCTAAAAGAACTCCGGGAGAAATACGACAGACCTATTGCTGCTCTGCTTGATACGAAAGGCCCGGAGATCAGACTGGGATGCTTCAGGGATGGTAAGGTATCCCTGGAAGAAGGACAAACCTTTACATTGACCGGCAGGGAAGTGGAAGGTACGAAGGATTGTGTCAGCATTACCTATAAAGAACTTTATAAAGATGTTAAGCCAGGTGGCCATATCCTGATCGATGACGGACTTGTTGATATGGAAGTGAAAGAAATTCAGGGACAGGATATTGTGTGTACAGTGATCAATGCCGGAACAGTTTCCAACAGAAAAGGGGTGAACGTTCCGGGTGCCGACCTGAAAATGAATTTTATCAGCCAGAAAGATTATGATGATCTGATTTTTGGAATTAAAGAAGGATTTGATTTTGTTGCCGCATCTTTTACACGTACAGCAGATGATGTACGTGCAGTGAGAAAGATCCTGAATGAAAACGGAGGCTCGGACATTCATATCATCGCCAAGATCGAGAATCAGCAGGGCGTGGATAATATTGATGAGATTATTAAAGAAGCAGACGGAATTATGATCGCCAGAGGGGACATGGGAGTGGAGATCCCCCTGGAAAATGTGCCGGTAATTCAGCAGAAGATCATACAGAAGGTTTATTCTGAAGGAAAACAGGTGATCACAGCCACGCAGATGCTTGATTCCATGATGATTCATCCAAGACCTACCCGTGCGGAAGTAACGGATGTGGCAAATGCTATTTCCCAGGGGACAAGTGCCATTATGCTTTCCGGTGAGACAGCTGCAGGGAAATATCCTGTAAAAGCTTTGCAGATGATGGTGAAAATTGCAGAGCATATGGAAGAAAATATTGATTATAATAAAATATTCAGAAAATCTGACCGGGAAGAGAATCCTAATGTGACAAATGCCATATCACATGCTGCCTGCATGACAGCCATTGATCTGAAGGCAAATGCGATCCTGGCAGTAAGTAAGACAGGCAGAACCGCACGCCTTATTTCCAAATACAGGCCTGGATGTCCCATTGGGGGCTGTTCCAGCTCTGACCGTGTGTGTCGTCAGATGAATATGTCATGGGGAGTTTATCCTATGCGTATCAAAGAGGAATACAGTTCTGAGATTCTCTGCCTTCGTTCTATGGAGGCAGCACAGAAACATGGGCTTGTGAAAGAAGGAGATACCATAGTATTTGCAGGAGGCGTTCCTCTTGGAATCCCTGGTAAGACAAATCTGATCCGTGTATGTACGGTAGAATGAGAAAGAAAGGAGAACTTACATCCCAGGTGTAAGAGAAATAAATTATGAAATATGCAGTAGCTATTGATATCGGAGGAACAAACACAAGAGTTGCTCTGGCAGACGAAAATCTGGAGATCATTGACAGGCATCAGTTTTCTACAAATCCTGAAGATCCGGAAGAAACTTTAGGTCAGATCGCATCAGTTATCAAATCATATGACAAGGAAATTGTGGGCGTGGGTATGTCCTGCCCGGGCCCTCTTGACCTGCTCAAAGGTCAGATTCTTACCCCTCCTAATTTGAAGGGAGGATGGAGACACATGTATGTGGCAGAAGAATTGAGTAAAAGGATCGGACTTCCTGTGTATCTGAATAACGATGCCAATCTTGCTGCTCTTGCTGAAGCAGTGAAGGGAGAAGGACGTGACTGTCGTTATGTTCAGTTCCTTACAATTTCAACAGGAATCGGAGCAGGATTTATTATAGATAAAAAGATTTATCAGGGAGCTCATGGATATGGAAATGAAGTGGCAAACTGTATTATGATGCAGGATGGTCCTTCCCATGGTTCTATTCTTCCCGGAGGAATTGAGGCTATCAGCAGTGGAACTGCCATTACGACCCGTGCGAAAAAAGCAGGCCTTTGTGTGAAGCATGCAGGAGAAGTGAATGATCTGGCACTTTCCGGAAATGAAACAGCACAGGCTATTATGAAAGATGCAAAAACATACCTTGCCAACTTTATTGCTGTTATTTACGCTCTGGCAGATCCGGAAATTGTGATTCTTGGAGGATCTGTAGCCATTAAGATCAAAGGCTTTGTGGAAGAAGTGGAAGAACTGGTAAAGAGTAAAGTTTTTGAAAATATGAAACCTCTTATAAAAATCCGCAAATCTACTCTTGGAGAGGACTCAGGTCTCCTTGGGGCTGCTTACCTTGCCTTTTCCAAAGAAAGGGAAGAATAGTATGCCGGATCAGTTTTCCAGGACAGAGCTTCTTCTGGGCAGAGAAGCAATAGAAAAACTTAAGAATTCCCATGTGGCGGTTTTTGGCATCGGAGGAGTGGGGGGCTATGTATGTGAGGCACTTGTCCGAAGCGGAGTAGGCTCCTTTGATCTCATAGATAATGATACAGTGTGCCTGTCCAATCTGAACAGGCAGATCATTGCTACAAGGAAGACCTTGGGACAGTATAAAGTGGATGTAATGAAGGAACGCATTCTGGAGATCAATCCACAGGCAGAAGTAAAGGTTCATAAGTGCTTTTTTCTTCCGGAAAACTCTGAAAACTTTCATTTTGAAGAATACGATTATGTGGTGGATGCGGTAGATACAGTTACGGCAAAAATTGAAATAATTATGAAAGCCAAAGAAGCAGGAACTCCCGTTATCAGTTCTATGGGTGCAGGAAATAAGCTGGATGCCAGTCGGTTCTTTGTGGCAGATATTTATAAAACAAAGGTCTGCCCTCTTGCCAGAGTAATGAGAAGGGAATTAAAGAAACGGGGAGTAAAGGAGCTTAAGGTAGTATATTCAGAAGAAGATCCTGTTAAGACTGGCGGGGATGTTCCGGGAAGTGTGGCTTTTGTGCCTTCTGTGGCAGGACTGATCCTTGCAGGGGAGATCGTAAAGGATCTGACATATGGCTGTGCAAGGCCGGATCCTGGCACAGACAGCGAAAATATTTAAGGCAGGTATAAGATGAAATCAATCAGTGTAGAGAATTTGGAAAAAGAGGACAGATCCCACATTACTATTGTGGATGTGCGCCCTTTGGATCAGTTTAAAAGAGGAACCATTCCCGGATCGGTAAATATACCGGGAGATGAATTTGAAGGAAGAACGGATACGATTCCAAAGGATAAACCTGTATATGTGATGTGCCATACAGGTGAGAGAAGCCAGGAATTTGTGGAGCTCCTTACGGAGAAGGGATACGATGCAGTGAATGTTCAGGGAGGATACCGGGCGTTTCTTCGCCTTTCCCTGGGACGTCTTATGGAAAATGATGCCAGAGAACAGAAAGAAAAGAAGACGGCAGAGATTGAACACAGTATTATCAAAACTTTCCGTAAAACAATCTGGAGACCGTTTACAAAAGCTTTAAGTGATTATCATCTGATCAATGAAGGGGATAAGATCGCGGTCTGTATTTCCGGAGGAAAAGATTCTATGCTTATGGCAAAGCTGATCCAGGAGCTGCAAAGACATGGAAATATTCATTTTGATGCTGTTTTTCTTGTAATGAATCCGGGATATAATGAAGATAACTGGAAAATTATTCAGGATAATGCAAAGCTTCTGGGTATTCCGCTGACCGTATTTGAAAGTAATATATTTGATACAGTGGCAGAAATCGATAAGAATCCCTGCTATTTATGCGCAAGAATGAGAAGAGGCTATCTTTATTCCAATGCTCAGAAACTGGGGTGCAACAAAATTGCCCTGGGGCATCATTTCGATGATGTGATCGAAACAATTCTGATGAGCATCCTTTATGCTGGAAAGGTGCAGACTATGATGCCCATGCTTCACAGTCAGAATTTTCCGGGAATGGAACTGATCCGCCCCATGTATCTGATTAAGGAGTCTGCCATCAAAGCCTGGAGAGATGCCAATGGCCTGCAGTTCATTCAGTGCGCATGCAGATTTACGGAGAATTGTGTAAGCTGTGGAGGAGGGAGAGGCTCCAAACGTGATGAGATGAAAGAGCTGATTGCTCATTTCAGGAAAGAGAGCAGTGTGATCGAGTCCAATATATTTAATTGTGTAAGGGATATTAATCTACGTACTGTGATAGGCTATCACAAGGATGGAGAATACTATAACTTCCTGGATGATTATGAGGAAAAAGAAAAATGACAGGGAAATCTTTATATCTGGAATGTTATTCTGGAATTACCGGGAAAATGACTGTGGGAGCGCTTCTTGATCTGGGAGCTGACCAGGAGGTTTTGAAACGGGCTCTTAAAAGTCTTACTGTTCCCGGTTTTTCTTATGAAACAGAGAAGGTGGACAGAGCAGGGATAAATGTCTGTGATTTCTGTCTGATTGGTTATGAGGAAGATACAGAAACTTTATTTTGGGGCAAACAGGAGTTTCTTCACGCTGTTGAATATGCGGATATGACAGAAAAAGCCAGAACTCTTTCGGTCAGGATCTGGAATATTCTGGCTCAGCAGCAATCCCGGACTGCCATACGGGATGCGGTGTATATTGTTTCTGCGGCAGTGTGCCTGGATGACCTGGGCATTACGGATGTGATCGTTCCGGTTTTATGTGAAGGAAAGGGTACGGTAAAATGTTCTTCCACAATTTTACCTGTTCCTGTACCTCAGGTGCTTGACATAATAAGAGAACATCATCTGAAACTGAATATTACAGATGCAAAGGGACAGCTCATAACTCCTGTGGGAGCAGCTATTGTGGCAGCCATACGTACAGGAGAAAATCTTCCGGATGAATTTGAAGTGGAAAAAACAGGCACAGGAGCAGGAATATGTTATCAGGATTCTTCAGGTATCCTTCGTGCAATGCTGATTTGTAATGAAACAGGAGATAAGGATTCCGTTATAAAGATGGAGACCAATATTGACGACTGTTCCGGGGAAACTCTCGGATACGTAATGGAGCGCCTTATGAAGGAAGGGGCAAGAGATGTTCATTATATTCCTGCTTACATGAAAAAAAACAGACCGGCCTGGATTTTGACCGTCATCTGTAAAAAGGAAAAAATGAAGGATCTGGAGAAAATTATTTTTGAAGAAACTACGTCTATCGGAATACGTTATACTCAAATGGAGCGCACAATTCTGAAAAGAGAGCAGAGAACGGTAACAACACCCTATGGAGAAGCTCAGGTTAAGGTCTGTCTGTTGGATGGAGAAGAGCGTTTTTATCCCGAGTATGAAAGTGTAGCGCTTCTTAGCAGGGAAAATCATATTCCTTATTTTCAGATGTACCAGAATATTCTGGAATATGTGAAAGAATTAATGTGAAGAACAAAAGGAGCAGGAAATTTATGGAAGGTATCAGTAAGAAAATATACATGGAGCTGTCAGAGCCTACGGAAGAAGACAGCCGTTCAGATCAGGTAAGAATTCTGGATGAATTAAAAATCCGGGGAATTGAAGGAAAGATTTCCTTTCAGGCAATGAGGCAGCTATATCCTGTATGTGAGCATTCAGGGTGGAAGTTTACTGCTTCTCTTGCCTGGAACGGGAACATGTGGGAGGTAACTGCTCTGGAAGAAGGAAACACCAGTAACAGGCATTATGGATTCGCCATAGATCTTGGCAGTACCACAGTGGTGGTAAGCCTTGTGGACTGTAATACAGGAGAATGTGTGGAAAAAGCCAGCACCTTTAACCGGCAGATTGCTTATGGAACTGATATCCTTACAAGAATCTTTCATTGTAAAGATAAGCCTGAGGAACTGGAAGCCGTGAGACAGGCTACAATTGACAGCATCTGTCACACTATCAAGACCCTGGAGAAGAAGACGGGAATTTCTGCAAATTCCTGCATTCAGGCAGTGATCGCAGGAAACACAACCATGATCCATTTCCTGCTTGGCATGGATCCGTTCTGTGTATTTCATACTCCTTATGCAGTCAGGGCAGACAGACCAGGATATATAAAAGGGTGTGAACTGTCCATACCCGTAAATGGGTATGTATATATTTTTCCGGCAAAATCCAATTATCTGGGTGGAGACATCATAAGCGGCATGGTAGCAACAGAAATATATAAACAGGATAAGATATGTGTATTTTTTGATATTGGAACTAACGGAGAACTGGTAATGGGAAATAAGGAATTTCTTCTTTGCGGAGCAGGGGCAGCAGGTCCGGCCCTGGAAGGAGGAGTGGTAAAGACAGGAATGCGGGCAGAAGATGGTGCTGTGGAAACTGTCAGACTGGAAAATGGAGAGTTTAAACTTGGTGTGATTGGAGGAGGTGCTCCAAGAGGAATCTGCGGATCCGGAATCATTGATATGATCGCTGAACTTTTTCTTAACGGCTGGATTAATATTCAGGGTAAATTTGTTCCGGAAAAAAGTCCAAAGATCAGGAAAATGGAAGAAGAATGGGCGGTTGAGTATGCTCCGGACTTATATTTTTATCAGGAAGATATTGATGAATTTCTGAAAACAAAATCAGCAGCATATACCATGGTTGAAATTATGATGAAAGAAACAGGAGTTACCATGGAGGATATAGGTAAATTCTATGTGGCGGGAGCATTTGGAAGACATGTATCCAAAGAATCAGCGATTACCATTGGTATGTATCCCGATATGGAAAGAGACAGGATCATTAATGCGGGAAATACCTCTCTTCTTGGTGCAGAGAAAGCACTGACAGACAAAAAAGCACTGGATGATATAGAGGGAATTCTGGATCATATGACTTATATTCAGTTTGGCGCTGTGGATGATTTTCTTCAGATGATGGTGGCGGCACGTGCCATTCCTCATACTCATATGGAGAGATTTCCGTCTGTGATGGCAAAGTTAAAGGGAGACACACATTGAAAATGGAAAGTTTTTGATGTGACAGAATTTGAAAAAATACTTGCAAATTATGATTTTTTTAAATAAAATATTTAACAGATTTTACAACGGACATAAAAGGAGCAAGAAATGAAGAAAGTAGTAAAATTTGGCGGAAGTTCACTGGCAAATGCCCAGCAGTTCAGGAAAGTAGGGGAAATAATCAGAAGTGATAAGAGCAGAAGATTTGTGGTGCCTTCTGCACCTGGGAAGAGATTTGACGGGGATACAAAGGTTACGGATATGCTGTATTCCTGTTATCAATGTGCTGTCAGGGGAGAAAATTTCAGTGACCAGATGAAAGCCATTAAGGAAAGATATTATGAAATCATTCGTGGTCTGAATCTGGAGCTGTCTCTGGAAGAGGAGTTTGCCCGGATCGAAGCAGATTTTAGAGCTCAGGCCGGTACGGAATATGCGGCATCCAGAGGAGAGTTTCTTAATGGAAAGATTATGTCCGCCTATCTTGGATATGAATTTGTGGATGCGGCTTCCGTGATAAGGTTTGATAAAAACGGAAACCTTGATCCGGAAAAAACTGAGCGTCTTCTTTCAAAGAAACTGTCCAAGTGTGAGAATGCAGTTATTCCTGGATTTTATGGTGCCTGTGAGGATGGAATGGTCAGAACTTTTTCAAGAGGCGGTTCCGATGTGACAGGATCCCTTGTGGCAAAGGCTATCCGGGCAGACATGTATGAGAACTGGACAGATGTTTCCGGTTTTCTTGTGACAGATCCCAGGATTGTGGATAATCCGGAAGTAATTGAAACGATCACCTACAGGGAGCTCAGAGAACTTTCTTACATGGGAGCAACCGTGCTCCATGAGGATGCTATTTTCCCGGTACGAAATGATGGTATTCCCATTAATATCAGAAATACCAACAGACCTGAAGACAAAGGCACTTTGATTGTGGAAAGTACATGTAAAAAACCTAAATTTACGATTACAGGTATTGCCGGAAAGAAGGGATTCTGTTCCATCAATATTGAAAAATCTATGATGAACAGTGAAGTAGGTTTTGGCCGTAAGGTACTTCAGGTATTTGAAGACCAGGGAATCAGTTTTGAGCATATGCCTTCAGGAATCGATACTATGACTGTTTATGTACATCAGTCTGAATTTGAGGAGAAGGAACAGCAGGTAATTGCAGGAATCCACCGTGCAGTACAGCCGGATTTTGTGGAAATGGAATCGGATCTGGCGTTGATCGCTGTTGTGGGTCGTGGAATGAAGTCCAACCGTGGTACAGCGGGAAGAATCTTTTCTGCCCTGGCTCATGCCAATGTTAATGTAAAAATGATCGATCAGGGATCCAGCGAGTTAAATATTATCATTGGCGTGGAAAACAGAGATTTTGAAGCTGCGGTAAGAGCAATTTATGATATATTTGTGCTGACTCAGATCTGACATATGGATAAGCCGTTGGTTCGGATTTCTGTCAGAAATCTTGTGGAATTTATTTTGAGAAGCGGGGATCTGGATAACCGAAGAGGAATGCCTGATAAAGAGGCTATGCAGAAAGGAAGCAGGCTTCACAGAAAGATCCAGGGGCAGATGGGCAGCCATTACAGGGCGGAGGTTTCACTGAAAAGAATCAGTGAATATGAAGATGTGGTTATTGTGGTGGAAGGCCGCGCGGATGGTATTTTTAATGAAGATTCTCATGTCTTTATAGATGAGATCAAGGGTATTTATGCAGATCCAGGTCATCTGGAGAAACCTGTAGCAGTTCACAGAGCCCAGGCTATGTGTTATGCAAGAATTTACGGCGAAAGTGAGAAGCTTTCGTCTGTTGGAGTGCAGATGACATATATCAGTCTGGACACGGAGCAGATCCGAAGATTCCGGGAACAGTTCTCTATGGAAGAGCTTGCCGTGTGGTATGATGATCTCCTTGAATCCTATCATAAATGGATATCCTTTCAGCTGGCCTGGAGAAGAGAACGTAATTTATCCATGAATGGACTGGAATTTCCTTTTCCTTACAGAGCAGGTCAGAGACAGATGGTAACCGGTATCTATCATTCTATCAGTACCGGCAAGCAGATCTTTATTCAGGCACCTACCGGAGTAGGAAAAACCATGTCAGCAATCTTTCCGGCAGTCCGTGCTGTGGGAGAGGGAAAAGGAGATACAGTATTTTATCTTACAGCCAAGACTATTACAAGAACGGTTGCAGAAGAAGCTTTTGATATTCTAAGGGAAAATGGTCTGAAATTCAAAACCATTACAATCACTGCAAAAGAGAAATTGTGCCTTTGCGAAGAAACACTGTGCAACCCTGGTAATTGTCCTTATGCACTGGGACATTATGACAGAATCAATGATGCAGTCTATGAGCTTTGGACATCCTTTGATAAGTATGACAGAGAGATTCTGACTGAACATGCACGTAAATGGCAGGTATGCCCTTTTGAAATGTGTCTGGATCTGGCAGTATGGGCAGATGGGATTATATGCGATTATAATTATGTGTTTGATCCGGATGTATGTCTGAAGAGGTTTTTCGGGGACGGAGTGTCCGGAAATTATATTTTTCTTATTGATGAGGCTCACAACCTGGTGGACAGAGGACGGGAAATGTACAGTGCATGTATCTGCAGGGAAGATGTTATGGAAACCAGGCGGAAGGTAAAGGCTCAAAGTAAGAGCCTTGGAAAAGCTTTGGACAAAGTGAGCAGACAGCTTCTGGAAATGAAAAAAAGCTGTGATCATTATGAAATCTTGAAAAATACAGGCCCCGTATCCTTAAGTCTGCTTCAGGTTATGGGAGAAATGGATAAATTTATGGAGAATTTTCCCAACCAGGAAATGGAAGAGGAGCTTCTTGATTTTTATTTTTGTGTAAGAAATTTCCTTTATATTTGTGAATTGGTAGATGAGAATTATGTGGTATACACGGAAAATGGAGAAGATGGGAAATTCAGACTGAAACTTTTCTGTGTGAATCCTGCGGTAAATCTGCAGAAATGTCTGGAGAAAGGCATGAGTGCCGTATTTTTTTCAGCTACTTTGCTTCCTATGGATTATTACAGAAGGCTTCTCAGCACTCGCAGTGATGATTATGGAGTTTACGTCAGATCTCCCTTTTCCCAGGAGAAAAGGCGCATTCTTACAGGATATGATGTTAGCAGCAGATACACACGGCGAAATTACGAGGAATACAAAAAAATCGCATCATACATTGCCCGTACTGTCTGGCAGAGAAAAGGCAACTATATGGTGTTTTTCCCTTCCTATAACTTTATGGAAGAGGTTCGCAGGGTTTATGAGGCTGAATTTTCTGCAGACTGGGTGAGATGTATTTTTCAGACACCGGGTATGAGAGAAAAAGAAAGGGAAGAATTTCTGGAAGAGTTCCGGGAGAATCAACAGACTCTTGTAGGATTCTGTGTCCTGGGAGGCGTTTTTTCTGAGGGGATAGATCTGATGGGGGACAGGCTCATCGGAACTATCATTGTTGGAACGGGAATTCCCCAGATCGGAACAGAACGGGAGATATTGAAGGAATATTACGACAAAAAGGGAGAAAAAGGATTCGATTATGCCTATCGGTATCCTGGTATGAATAAAGTGCTTCAGGCTGCAGGAAGAGTGATCCGTACTCAGGAAGATGTAGGAGTGATTCTGCTTCTGGATGAAAGATTCAGTACACCTGAATATGGTAAATTATTTCCTGTGGAATGGGAAGACCGGCTGCCATGCAGGCTGGATACGGTGGAAGGACTTTTGGAACAGTTCTGGAAGGATAAAAACGGAAAATAAAGAAAGGGATTGTCATTCATCTAAAAAGGAGAGACAGATGAAGATAAAGAATATTTTTCTGGCAGGATGTGTATGTGCAGGAATTTTCTGTGTGGCTTTGCTTTTTTCCACAAATGTTTTTGCTGCATCAGGGGAAAGCATGTCTACTGTAAAGGAGGAGGCACAGATCCTGCCAATGAATGACGGAAGTGGGAAATATCTTCTGAAAAGCGCTGGATATTATTGCCTTGATGTAAACGGAAGCCGAAGTTTGGGACCAGAGATTCATTATTTTGATCATTTTGAAATTGATGGAACTATTTTTGACGGATACTATTATCATGATGAAAGTGGAAAATTTAAGGCCTGTACTTCTCATCTGGAAAAATTGAAAAATATTCCGGTCTATGGAGGTAAGAAGCAGGAAGACAACGAGCATTTTGACGGATATTATTTTGTTAATAATCTTGGAAGGCTTTCTGCAGCGCCTCAGGTTCGTTATATAGACAATCTGACCCTGGATAAAATTACCTTGAACGGTTTCTATTATTTCGATGAAAACGGAAGAATGAATACAGATCCTGGAGTGTATAAAGTAGAAATGGACTGCCATATGCAGAAATTTGACGGAATATATTTTTTTGGCGGAGATATGGGCATGCTGGTACAGGATAGAATGGTCACTCCCCAAGGGTATCTGACAGATGCAACAGGAAAAGTGATGAATTACCGGGAGATGGGGATTAATGACCTGAAGATACGGCTGGATGAGCTGATATCTGGATATGATGGGATCTGGAGTGTTTACATAAAGGATCTTGACAGAAATGAAAAAATAACAATTAATAACCGTTCCCTTTATTCTGCCAGCCTGATTAAAGTATTTGCTATGGCAGGAACTTATGCGAATCTGGAACAGGTAAAACAGAATGCAGGAAAGAAATTCAACATTACTGACCCGGAAGCAGTTTCAGCTAAAGTGGATAAACTTCTATGCAATATGATCACAGTCAGTGATAATGAGTCATTTAATGAGCTGGTGAGACTGCAGACGGACTCTTATGATTTTAAGAAAGGCGCAGAAAAACTGAACGAGTACATTAAAGAAGAGGAATATGACAAAACCACGGTACAGCATACGCTTCATCCTTCTTCTTCCCAGAAGGAAAGTATTGGAGGAAGAAATATGACTTCTGCAGAGGACTGCGGAAGTCTTCTTGAAAAAATTTATAAAGGAGAATGTGTAAGCAGGGAGGCATCAGAATTCATGTTGGATCTTCTGAAAAAGCAGGAAGTAATCTGGAAAATTCCCGAGGGTCTGCCAGAGGGAATCAGATCGGCTAATAAAACAGGAGAGACTGATGACCAGCAGCATGATATTGCTATTGTATATGGAGAACAGACAGACTATATTATCTGTATAATGTCTGAAAAGATTTCCAGTGAGGATACGGCAGTACAGAATATACGAGATATTTCACGTATTGTTTACCAGTATCTGAATCTCTGATATACAAAAATATTTTCTTGACCTTAATATTTTTTTGAGTTAAAATAATTGATATAATATAAAGGTGAAAGGAGCAGCAGATTATGAAAGTCATACATACAGATAATGCACCGGCAGCAATCGGACCATATTCTCAGGGAATGATCCTTAATGATGTTTTATTTACATCCGGACAGATTCCAATTGATCCTGCAACAGGAGAAATTGCCGGAACAACCATTGAAGCTCAGGCAGAACAGGTAATGAAGAATCTGGGCGCTTTATTGGAGGAAGCAGGTACAGGCTTTGAAAATGTAGTAAAAACCACATGTTTTCTTTCGGATATGGGTGATTTCGCCCCATTTAATGAGGTGTACGGGAAATATTTTGTAAACAAACCAGCACGTTCATGTGTAGCAGTTAAGACACTTCCCAAGAATGTTCTGTGTGAGGTTGAGCTGATCGCAGAAATTGGTAAATAACAGATTACAGAAATGCTGACAGGCCTTCCGGCGATATATCCGGAAGGCCTGAATTATTTTGACAGGTCATCAGGAATCATTGATTTTTAAAATAAAATACGGTATAATACCAAAGATATAATTAGAATCAATATGTTTAGAGGAGTCAGGAGGAATAAAATAAATGCGAGTAGATGCGGACGATCTTGCCCGATCTTGCAGCTGCGGGAAAGAACATAAAATAGCAGTAAAGGAGATTGTGATAGAAGCAGGTGCCATAAAGAAGCTGGAAGAGGAAATGTCAGAGGGAATGCTGAAAGAGTATATTTCACCTCTTGTTATCTGCGATACCAACACCTATGAAGCAACAGAAGAAATTATGGAAGACATATATGACAGGTGCCAGGTTCTGGTACTTGATGCAGAGAATCTTCAGGCTGATCATCAGGCCATACGAATCGTGGAAAATAATATGGAGGAAGACATTGATCTGATTCTTGCCGTAGGGGCAGGCACAATCCATGATATCAGCCGTTTCATAGCTCATCGTAACAAGATCCCCTTTATTTCCGTACCAACAGCAGCCAGTGGGGATGGCTATGCATCTTCAGTTGCAGCTATGTCCTGTAAAGGGGTAAAAAAGACGGTAACCGCTGTTTCTCCTTTGTGCATTTATGCAGATACGGATATTTTTGCCAATGCACCGGCAAGACTGACTTCCGCCGGGGTTTCAGAAGTGCTTGGGAAATATATCTGCCTGGCAGACTGGAAAATATCCAATCTTGTTACTGGAGAGTATTTTTGCAGGGAAACTGTGAAGGTAGAAGAGAAAGCATTGAAAATAGTAAGGTCTTCCCTTCGTGGTATCGCATCAGGGGAAAAAGATGACTGCGAGCAGCTTATGTATGCACTGATCCTTTCCGGACTGGCTACGGAAATGGTGGGAAATTCCAGGCCTGCATCCTGTGCGGAACATCATATGTCTCATCTGTGGGAAATGGAAGTGATTAATGATCATCTGAATGCCTTGCACGGGGAGAGAGTTTCCGTGGGAGCTCTGATGGTGCTGAAAGAATACAAGCGGATCGGACGTGCTATTTTAAAGGGACGCTGTCAGGTAAAACCATATAGCAATGAAGATCAGCAGATTCTGGAAGAAACATTTGGAAAGAAAGGACTCCTTAAAGAAATACGGGAGGAAAATGAACCGGAACTTCTTCTGAATATTGATCTTTCCCGTCTCCAATACTGTCTGAAGGAAATCGGGGAGATCATACAGGCCCTGCCAGAGGAAGAGGATCTGAGATATATGCTGAAAAAAGCAGGCTGCGCTGCAGACCCGGGAGATTTGGGCCTTGATGAGGATTCTATTCCTTTGAGCCTGAAACTTGCACCTTATACAAGAAGGAGACTCAGTCTGTTACGATTAAGTAAATTACTGGAAATCAGAGGAGAATAGTATGCGTGTAGGAATAGGATATGACGTTCACAGATTGACAGAGGGAAGAGATCTGATCCTTGGAGGAGTTAAGATTGACTGGAAAAAAGGACTTCTGGGTCATTCTGATGCAGATGTACTGATTCATGCGGTGATGGATGCGCTTCTGGGTGCGGCAGCCCTGGGAGATATCGGTCAGCATTTTCCTGACACGGATCCTGCTTATTCCGGTATTTCCAGTCTTTTGCTTCTTCAGCATGTTGTTTCGCTTCTAAGGGAACACCACTATGAAATTGGAAATATCGATGCTGTGATCATTGCTCAGAAACCCAAAATAGCACCATATATTCCCCGGATGATATCCACAATGGCACAGGTTATGAATATTCAGGAATCCAGATTAAATATAAAAGCGACAACAGAAGAAAAGCTTGGCTTCACCGGACGGGAAGAGGGGATTGCCGCCCAGGCGGTATGCCTGCTTTTGGAAGAGAAGGAATTGGAGGAAAACAGAGTATGAAGATTTTTAACACCTTAACCCGCAAAAAAGAAGAATTTGTACCTCTGGAAGAGGGAAAAGTCCGTATGTATGTCTGCGGTCCTACTGTTTACAACCTGATTCATATCGGGAATGCCCGCCCTATGATTATTTTTGATACTGTCCGCCGTTATATGGAATATAAGGGATACGAGGTTAATTATGTGTCCAACTTTACAGACGTGGATGATAAGATTATAAAGAAGGCCATAGAAGAGGGTGTCAGTGCGGATGAAATTTCCAGACGTTATATTGCCGAATGCAAAAAAGACATGGAAGGCATGAACGTAAAGCCAGCCACCACACATCCTCAGGCAACACAGGAAATAGATGGAATGATAAAAATGATACAGACGCTGATTGATAAAGACTATGCTTATGTGGCAGAAGATGGCACTGTATATTTCAGAGTGAAAAAAGATAAAGGATATGGGAAGCTGTCCCATAAGAATCTGGATGACCTTCAGTCAGGATTCCGTTCCCTGCAGGTATCTGGAGAGGAACAGAAGGAAGATCCTCTGGATTTCGTACTCTGGAAGCCTAAGAAAGAAGGAGAGCCCTTCTGGCCATCTCCATGGTGCGACGGCCGTCCCGGGTGGCATATTGAATGTTCTGTAATGGCAAAGAAATATCTGGGAGAGGAAATAGATATCCATGCGGGAGGAGAGGATCTTATTTTCCCCCATCATGAAAACGAAATTGCGCAGAGCGAATGCTGCAATGGGAAACCCTTTGCCAGATACTGGATGCACAATGCGTTTTTAAATATTGATAACAGAAAAATGTCCAAATCCCTTGGAAATTTCCGTACTGTCCGTGAAATCAGCAAACAGTATGATCTGCAGGTACTGCGTTTCTTTATGCTGAATGCACATTACAGGAGTCCGTTGAATTTCAGTGCTGATCTGATGGAAGCTTCTAAGAATGCACTGGAACGTATTACAGATGCAGCGGCAAATCTTAAGGACAGGAAAAACAGTGCACAACTGAAAGAGGCTACTGTACAGGAAAAGGAACTGATTGGGAAATCACAGGAATTTGTCCGTAAATTTGAAGAAGCTATGGATGATGACTTTAATACTGCCGATGCTTTGGCTGCAATTTTTGAACTGGTTAAATTTGCCAATTCCAGTGTAACACAGGAAAGTTCAGAAGAATTTGCATCAGCACTTCTTGATACTCTGGTTAAATTATGCGATGTTCTGGGACTGAAAGCAGAAAAACAGGATGAGATTCTTGATAAGGATATTGAAGAACTGATAAAAGAACGCCAGGAAGCAAGAAAGGCAAAGAATTTCGTACGTGCGGATGAGATCAGGGATGAACTTCTTGCAAAGGGAATTATTCTTAAGGATACCCGTGAAGGTGTAAAATGGAAAAGGGCATAACATATTTAAAAGAGCAATTTCATCTGGAAGATAAAGATATGCGCAGTTATTCTCCTTTAACTCTGGCATACATCGGAGATGGCGTATATGAACTGGTCATCCGTACCATACTTGTAAAAAAGGGAAACTGTTCGGTGAACCAGCTTCACAAAAAGGCCAGCAGCCTTGTTAAAGCTTCTGCCCAGTCTTCTATGATGGAGATTATAGAACCGCTTCTTACAGAAGAAGAGCACAGTGTATATAAAAGAGGAAGAAATGCCCATTCACCCACAATGGCAAAGCATGCCACAATGGCTGATTACCGGAGGGCAACAGGCTTTGAGGCACTGATGGGGTATTTGTATTTAAAAGAAGATTTCGACAGGATCATTGAACTTGTCCGTGCCGGAATCGGAGAGGATCAGCTATGAGTGAACAGATCGAGGGACGAAATGCTGTTCTTGAAGCATTTCGTTCCGGAAAAAGTGTAGATAAACTTTTTCTTCTGGATGGCTGTCAGGATGGACCAGTCCGGACCATTGCCAGAGAAGCAAGAAAAAGAGATACTATTATAAATTATGTTACGAAAGAGAGACTGGATCAGTTAAGCGAAACAGGATCCCATCAGGGTGTTATTGCTCAGGTGGCTGCGTATGAATATTCCACAGTGGAGGATATTCTGGACAGGGCACGGGAAAAAGGAGAAGATCCATTTATTTTCCTGCTTGATGATATAGAGGATCCCCATAATCTGGGAGCTATCATAAGAACTGCCAATCTTGCCGGGGCACACGGTGTGATCATACCCAGGAGAAGGGCGGCGGGACTTACTTCTGTAGTGGCAAAGACCTCTGCAGGTGCTTTAAATTATACCCCTGTGGCAAAAGTGACCAATCTTGCCAAAACGATTGAAGAACTGAAAGAAAAAGGAATCTGGTTTGTATGTGCGGATATGGATGGAGAAACCATGTATGATCTGAACCTTACAGGTCCTATAGGAGTTGTTATTGGCAATGAGGGAGAAGGTGTAAGCCGTCTGGTCCGGGAAAAATGCGACTTTACGGCATCCATACCTATGAGGGGAAATATTGATTCCCTGAATGCCTCCGTTGCCGCAGGTATTCTGGGATATGAGGTGGTCCGTCAGAGATTAAAGGCGAAATGAGAGACAGTATGAGACAATATGAAGGATTAAGTGATGAAGAACTGATCGCCAGAGCCAAAAGCGGAGATTCAGAAGTTGTGGATTATCTGATGGAAAAATATAAAGGACTGGTAAAAAATAAGGCCAGAACCATGTATCTGATCGGTGGAGAAAATGATGATCTTATCCAGGAGGGAATGATCGGGCTTTTTAAAGCCGTACGTGATTTCCGGCCTGGCAGAGATGCAGCCTTTCAGACTTTTGCCCGGGTATGTGTGGAACGTCAGATGTATAATGCCATAAAGAACTCCAACAGACAGAAACATCAGCCTTTAAATTCCTATATTTCTCTCAGTGGTGAGAAAGAAGGAAATGAAGATCCACTGAAAGATATGTGGGTGGAGAATCCGGAGTCCATCATCATCGACCGGGAAAATGTCCGCAATCTGGAGAAAGAGATTTCTTCAGCATTAAGTCCTATGGAGAATCAGGTCTTAAAGCTATACCTGAATGGCAGCGCCTATACGGAAATTGCACGTATTCTGAAAAAATCTCCTAAATCAGTGGATAATGCTCTGAGTCGGATCCGAGGAAAAATAAGAGAAAAGATGATGAAGTATGAAAAAAATAAAAATATGAATTAAGGATTGACAATCAGACTTAGTTCTGTTAAAATATCCTATTGTGAGCGGTAGATCCGACACAAGTGCTGATGTGGCTCAGAGGTAGAGCACTTCCTTGGTAAGGAAGGGGTCACGAGTTCAATTCTCGTCATCAGCTTTTTTAACCCCTGAAGAATCAGGGGTTTTTTTGTTGCTTTTGTTCCAACTGTTTTTTTCGGCCAGTTTCGTGTTGCATTTCACGCTGTATGGGTGTAAAATTGGCTATGTGTTGTAAAAATCAGGCTTTATCAGTAAATAAAGGTGATTTTTCTGTAACAGAGCAGAAGGAGGGCAGTAAATGGAGAACGAGACAGTTTCCAGAAATTTTATTGAAAATATTATTGATAAAGATTTGGCAGAGGGTGTATATGATACTGTACACACCAGATTCCCGCCGGAACCTAATGGATATCTTCATATTGGTCATGCGAAATCCATTCTTTTGAATTATGGTCTTGCAAAGGAATATAATGGAAAATTCAACATGCGCTTTGATGATACCAACCCTACTAAGGAAAAAAGTGAATTTGTAGAATCTATTAAAGAAGATATAAAATGGCTGGGAGCTGACTGGGAAGACAGACTTTTCTTTGCATCAGATTATTTTGACCAGATGTATGAAGCTGCTGTGAAACTGATTAAAAAAGGAAAGGCTTATGTCTGTGATCTGACAGCAGACCAGATTCGGGAATACCGTGGAACTCTGACAGAACCCGGTAAGGAGAGTCCTTACAGGAACAGAAGTGTGGAGGAAAATCTCCGACTTTTTGAGGAAATGAAAGAGGGTAAATATGCGGATGGAGAGAAGGTTCTCCGTGCTAAGATAGATATGGCTTCACCAAATATGAATATGCGTGACCCGGTTATTTACCGTGTTGCCCATATGACGCATCACAGAACAGGGGATAAATGGTGCATTTATCCTATGTATGATTTTGCCCACCCTATCGAAGATGCCATAGAGGGAATTACCCATTCTATCTGTACTCTGGAATTTGAAGATCACAGACCGCTTTATGACTGGGTAGTCAGAGAGCTGGAATATCCTCACCCTCCCAAACAGATTGAGTTCGCCAAACTTTACCTTACCAATGTGGTGACAGGTAAGCGTTATATTAAGAAACTTGTGGAGGATGGTATTGTTGATGGCTGGGATGATCCTCGCCTTGTTTCTATTGCTGCTCTCCGCCGCAGGGGATATACACCGGAATCCATCAAGATGTTTGTGGAACTCTGCGGTGTATCCAAGGCTAACAGTTCGGTGGACTATGCAATGCTTGAATATTGTATCCGTGAAGATCTGAAGTTGAAACGCCCTCGTATGATGGCTATTCTCGATCCTCTTAAACTTGTGATCGATAACTATCCGCAGGGAGAGACAGAATATCTGGAAGCTCCCAACAATATGGAGAATGAAGAGCTTGGAACTCGTCAGATACCTTTTGGACGTGAGCTTTATATTGAAAGAGAAGACTTTATGGCAGATCCGCCAAAGAAATATAAGAGGCTGTTTCCCGGAACGGAAGTCCGTCTTATGAATGCCTATTTTGTTACCTGTACAGGCTACGAGGCTGATGAAGATGGTACTGTCCGTGTGGTACACTGCACATACGATCCTGAGACCAGAGGCGGCAATGCTCCTGATGGAAGAAAGGTTAAAGGAACCATTCACTGGGTAGAGGCAGGCCATGCAGGGACGGCGCTGGTTCGTCTTTATGAGAATATTGTGGATGAAGAAAAAGGTGTTTATAATAAAGACGATGGTTCCTTAAATATTAATCCCAATTCACTGACAAAGGTTACTGCTTATGTAGAGCCTGCTCTTATGGAAGCAAAAGGATATGACAGCTTTCAGTTTGTGAGAAACGGATATTTCTGTGCAGATTTCCGTGATTCAAAAGAGGGCGCACCAGTCTTTAACCGGATCGTGTCACTGAAGAGTTCTTTCAAACTTCCAAAAGCATAATGAGAAATAAAATAATACGCCTGACTGAATCAAGTTTTCAGCAGGCGTATTATTAATGTTATTCTTTGTCCTCTTCAACAGGAATTTCTTCTGTGTCACTCATCTCTTCGGGTGTTTCAGATTCCTCAGGAGTTTCTTCAGGAGTTCCGTCCTCTTTCTTTTCTGTTTCTTCTTCTCCTGCCGGGGAATTATCCCATGATTCAAAGTCCTCAGAAGCTTCCGGTTCCTGATCTTCCTCTGTTTCTACTGGAATCTCTGTATCTTCTTCTGAATTTTCATCACTTTCCGGTTTACCGGATTCCTCAGCTGGTTTCTTCTTTGTTAATAAAGCGGCCATGGCACCTATTGCTGCAGCTGTCAATACGCCTACAGCAGCAAAGCCCCAGAATTTTTTCTTACTAGACATAATACTTCTGACTCCTCTCTGTTATTTTCCCATTTTCGTAAATTTTCCTGATATAGGATACTGCTATTTTAATACTTTTTATTCAAAAAGAAAAGTGAAATTTAAATAAAATCGGTTGCACCTCTGAAAAATACAGGTTATACTATGTCAGGACAGAAAGGGAGGTTTTATGAATAAAATTATTCTTGCATCAGCTTCCCCCAGACGGCGTGAAATTCTTGAAAAAGCCGGTGTGAATTTTACAGTGATTCCTGCTTCAGGAGAGGAAAAAATCAGTACTTCCTGTCCTGAAGAGGCGGTGCAGCAGTTATCTTCAGATAAAGCCAGATCAGTTGCACAATCCCTGGATAGTTCTATGCATAGTGTATTGGTGATAGGTGCTGATACAGTTGTATCATTTGCCGGAAAGATTCTGGGCAAACCCAGGGATGAAGAGGATGCTGTAAATACACTGGAAAGTCTGCAGGGGAATACACACCAGGTTTATACAGGTGTGACAGTTATGGAAAGAAAAGATGAAATCTGGATGGAACACACTTTTTATGAAGTAACAGATGTGACCTTTTATCCTGTGTCCCATGAGGAAATTCTGCAATATGTAAAAACAAAAGAGCCTGTGGACAAGGCAGGAAGCTATGCCATACAGGGACTTTTTGGAATTTATGTCAAGGAGATACGGGGAGATTACAATAATGTGGTAGGACTGCCTGTTTCCAGACTGTTTTATGAAATGAAAAAACTGGGAATTAAATTGAGAGGATGACAAAAGATGATAAAAGCGTGTATTTTTGACTTGGATGGAACATTGGCGGATACATTGGAATCAATGGCGTATGTGACCAATGAAATTTTAAAGCAGTATGGTCTTAAGACGCTTCCTTCAGAGAATTTTAAATATTACAGCGGGGAGGGAGCAAGTGTACTTGTAAAAAAAGCTCTGCGTGATGCAGGAGATCCGAATCTGACTTTATTTGAGGAATGTGATAAGCTCTATAGAAAAATGTTTGCAGAAGATCCCATGTATAAAGTAACATGTTATGAAGGAATGCCGGAAACTCTTAAGGAAATGAAAAAAAGAGGTATAAAACTGGCAGTCTGTTCCAACAAGCCCCATCCTGCGGCTATTAAAGTAATCAACCAGCTTTATGGAGGAGATTTTGACATTATACTGGGACAGAGGGAAGACATTCCCAGGAAACCTGCACCGGACGGCCCTTTGATGATTGCATGTGAATTTGGCGTTCAGCCTGCAGAATGCATGTATGTGGGAGACACAGGCACGGATATGAAGACAGGCAAGGCAGCAGGAATGTTTACGGTTGGAGCTTTGTGGGGGTTTCGGGACAGTAAGGAACTTAATGAAAGTGGAGCAGACGTCCTGGCAGATGTTCCTCTTGATCTGCTGAAATTATGTGAGGGATAAATAACATGATTAAAATGATTGCCAGTGACCTTGACGGTACACTTTTACTTAACCGGGCTCAGTTTCTGCCGGAGGAGATATTCCCCCTTATCCGCGAGTTAAAAAAACTGGGCATCCTGTTTGTAGCTGCCAGTGGGAGACAATATCCGAATATGAAAAGAATGTTTCAGCCTGTTGAATCAGATGTTGCCTATATCTGTGAAAACGGAGCCCTGTCCGTGGAAAACGGACAGGTTCTGTATCAGGACAGTTTTGACAGAAAACTTGCAGAAGAGATCATTTCAACCATAATGGCAAAAGAAAATGCTGAATTTACCTGTTCTGCCAGAGACTGGCATTATCTGATGCCCAAGTCGGAAGCTTTCCGTCATTATATGGTGGATGTTGTAAAAAATGACTGTAAATTTATTCATACACTTGATGATATGACAGAACCCATTATGAAGCTTGCCGTATATGAGCCATCAGGAATTACCGATGAATCCGTGCATTACTGGAATGACAGATTTGGAAAGAAATGTAAAGTGGTGACTTCCGGAAATGAATGGATAGATTTTATTCCTTTTGGGACAAACAAAGCAAGAGGTATACAGGCCTTTCAGAAAAAATATAATATTCTGCCACAGGAGTGCATGGCATTTGGAGACGAATATAACGATATTGAAATGCTTCAGGCAGTAAAATATAGTTTTGCAATGGCCCATTCCAAAGAAAGGGTTAAACAGGCAGCATCAGGGCAGACGGACCGTGTGGAACCTGTTTTAAGGAAACTTATTGATGCAAAGGGAAAAATTTAGGAGGTAATTTAATGTACACAAAAGAATGTATTCAGACTTTTCTTGATAATCAACTGCAGCTTTTTCCACGTCCTGTAGCTTCATCTTTTGAAGAAGCAGAGGAATTTCTTGAAGACTGTATGGCTCAGGTTGTGGATTCCCTGGAGGATGTACGGGATTATCTGGAAGAAATGGGAGCAGATGTGGATGGAATGTCTGACCAGGAGCTGAAAGAGGCCAGTGAAGTCTTTATTCTTCCTGACGGACGTTATCTGATCGTGGAAGGATAAATGTATATTACATCTCTGATTTTTAAGATGATATAATTTCTGTAAAAATAAATCAGGAAAGAAAAGGGAGGACGCCATATGAAGAAAAAGAGAATTCTTGCAGTTATAATGGCAGTTATGATGATGATCAGCCTGCTTCCATCTTTGGTTTTTGCACAAACACCATCAGGTGAGCTGAGCGGCAAACTTAAGATAAAAGGCCTGGCTGCTGTTGGAACAACGTTGAGTGCGGATTATTCCAAGGTTACGCCGGAAGGACTTACGGATGATTCTGTAAGTTTTTCATGGGCAAGGCAGACAGATGAGAAGACACTTACAGAGCTTGGCACAGACAGAACATATACAGTTACACAGGATGACCTGGGATACAGGCTTGTTCTGACAGTTACAGCACTGGAGAATTCAGGAGCAACCGGGACACTCTCTGCTAAGACACTTGAAGTTGCTCAGACAGAGGAAGACGCCCAGGCACTTGCCCTGGAAGAAGAAGCTAAGGAAGCAGACGCTCAGGTTCAGGAAGAACAGCCTGAGGAAGCAGATGCTCAGACTCAGGAAGAACAGTCTGAGGAAGTGGATGCTCAGACTCAGGAAGAACAGCCTGAGGAAGCAGATGCTCAGGCTCAGGAAGAACAGCCTGAGGAAGCAGATGCTCAGACTCAGGAAGAACAACCTGAGGAAACAGATGCTCAGACTCAGGAAGAACAACCTGAGGAAACAGATGCTCAGACTCAGGAAGAACAGTCTGAGGAAGTGAATGCTCAAGTTCAGGAAGAGCAGCCTGAAGATGTAAATGAGGAAGTTCAGGAGAATCAGAATACAGATGAGGATTCCGATGCAATGCAGATTTATACTCAGTCTGAATTGCAGCTGGATGAATCTGAGATTGAATCTGCTTCTGCTACGCCGGGAATTTCGCTGAAAGCAGAACCGGATACTCTTTCGTTCCAGACACTGACAGCCGGATATGATAAGGTTGAGGAATCACAGACAGTTACCATAACATATAATGGTGAGGATCCTGTGACTCTGGAACAGCCTCAGGCAGATCATTTTGATATAACCGGAACAGATGGTACTTCCGAGTTTACTCTGAGTTCAGAAGTACCAGCCGTATTTACTGTTCAGCCCAAACTTGGACTGGACGAAGGCACTTATAATGATACGATTAGTTTCAGAGTAAAAGAGTCTTCTGACAGTATGGTTCAGGTAACAGCACAGGTGGACGTTGCTGCTGAGAAGGTAGAAGAAATTTACAGTCTGACTGCAGATCCTTTACAACTTGATTTCGGAGAGATGGAAGAAGGATATGCAGAGGCTCCACAGGCTCAGACAGTTACACTGACAAATGAGGGAAATACAACACTCACTCTTGGCCAGCCTCAGGCAGAAAGCTTTGACATTGGCGTAATTTCAGCTTTTGAGCTTAATCCTGGGGAAAGCGGTACATTTACAGTACGCCCGAAGACAGGTCTGGCTGAGGGAACATATATTGACACAATTGTGATTCCCAATGAACAGCAGATTTCTGTAATGCTTGATGTTCAGTTTACAGTAAAACAGAAGAGTATTATTCTTACAGGTATTCAGGCACCTGGCAGTATTGTAGGGGTAAAGAATGGAGTGGAGAAATCAGAGAAGGCTCTTGGTCTTCCTTCCGCTGTAATCATTAAGACAACAGGGGGAGATATGAAGGCCAGTGTAAAATGGGATGTGAAGGACAGTGCCTATGACCCTTCTGTGAAGGAAGAGCAGAAGTTTACTGTTAAGGGAACTGTTGTACTTCCGGATGGGGTTACCAATCCTGATAATATCAGTCTTCTTACATCTGTGGAGATTACTGTAAATGCTGGACGCACACCCAAGATTGCTGATCCTCAGAATAATAAAATAACCGGAATCAGCTCCGATGGATATACGACTCAGTCAAAGATCACTTTTACAGCTGTGGGAGCTGGAATGGAAAATGAAAGCCCTGGATCCGGTGACGTGCGTTATGTTCCATATAAATGGAAAGTGATTAACACAAACACCTGGGATGCAGCTCCTTATACTGCAACCTTTGGAATTACCAAAGCGGGAACATATACACTTACTGTTGTTTTCAACCGTCAGGAATTTGATGGAAAACAATGGAATGAAACCGGTGAACAGGATACGAAACAGGCAGTGTTCTCCATTGCCCAGGGAAATAACATAACGGCAACACCTACACCTCAGCCAAATAATGCAAATGCAAAAAAGGCTGTGCAGACAGGTGATACCACCAATATTGCTCCTTTTGTGATTATTCTGATTATTGCTGTTGTATGTATTGCAGGTGTGATCATTTACAGAAGAAAAAGAAAATAGAATAAAATTGATTTAAAATTATATTAATTAGCACTCGTTTTAAATGAGTGCTAATTTTTTCTTGACTTTTGGACTAAACCGTATTACTATATCTTTCAGATAAGTAACTGATATGATAAAAAGGTTACAGAATTACTTAATGGAAAGAAAAAGGAGTGTATATAACATGGATGCTAAACATGGAAATTTATCAATTAACAGTGAGAATATTTTTCCGATCATAAAAAAATGGCTTTATTCTGATCACGATATTTTCGTCAGAGAGCTGGTATCCAATGGCTGTGATGCCATTACTAAACTTAAGAAACTGGAAGTAATGGGTGAATACAGCTTTCCTGAAAATTATAAACCGGAAATTCAGGTGATCGTAAATCCTGATGAAAAGACTCTGAAGTTTATTGATAATGGTATTGGTATGACTGCCGATGAAGTGGAAAAATATATTACCCAGATAGCTTTTTCGGGTGCTACCCAGTTTCTTGAAAAATATAAAGATAAAACCACAGATGATCAGATCATCGGCCATTTTGGACTTGGATTTTATTCTGCATTTATGGTTGCAGATGAGGTCCATATTGATTCCCTTTCTTATCTTGAAGGTGCTGCTCCTGTACATTGGTCCTGTGATGGCGGTACAGAATATGATATTCAGGAAGGAAACAAAAATACAGTAGGTACAGAGATTACTCTGTTTCTTAATGAAGACTGTCTGGAATTTGCCAACGAATATCGTGTGAGAGAGGTTTTGGAAAAATACTGCTCCTTTATGCCTGTCCCGATTTTCCTTTCCAAAGCGAATGCTCCCCAGGAATATGAAACAATTGATGAATCGGAATTAAAAGATGATGATGTGATCGTAGAACGTATTCACGAGGATGCCAAAACAGAAGAAAAAGAAAATGACAAAGGAGAAAAAGAGATTGTTGAGGTTTCTCCTGCGAAGGATAAAGTCAAGATCAATAAGCGTCCGGTATCAATAAGTGATACACATCCACTGTGGATGAAACATCCAAATGAATGTACAGATGAGGAGTACAAGGAATTTTACCGTAAAGTATTTATGGATTATAAAGAACCATTGTTCTGGATTCATCTGAATATGGATTATCCGTTTAATTTAAAGGGAATTCTGTACTTCCCCAAGATTAATACAGAGTATGATTCCATTGAAGGAACAATTAAGCTGTATAATAACCAGGTATTTATTGCAGACAACATCAAGGAAGTAATTCCTGAATTTCTTATGCTGCTGAAAGGTGTTATTGACTGTCCGGATCTTCCACTTAACGTATCCAGAAGCGCTTTACAGAATGATGGATTTGTAAAGAAGATTTCTGAGTATATTTCTAAGAAAGTTGCAGAAAAACTTATTGGAATGTGTAAAACCGATCGTGAGTCTTATGAAAAATACTGGGATGACATCAGCCCGTTTATCAAATTTGGCTGCATAAAGGATTCCAAATTTGCAGAAAAAATGAGTGATTATATTCTCTTCAAAAACATTGATGGTAAATATCTTACATTGAAAGACTGCATTGAAGAGAATAAGAAAGAAGAAACACCGGAAACAGAAGAAAAGAAACCGGAAGAAGAAAAAACAGATGAAGAAGAACCGGAAGAGAAAGAACCGGAAAAAACAACAATCTTTTATGTAACTGATGAGGTTCAGCAGAGCCAGTATATCAACATGTTTAAGGAAGCCGGTAAAGATGCGGTTATTCTGAAGCATAACATTGACAGTCCGTTTATTTCCAGCCTGGAGCAGAAGCATCAGGACATCCGGTTTATGAGAATTGATGCAGACGTTACAGAAGAAATGAAAGCTGAGGGTACTGCTGATGAAGATACAGTAAAGGCTCTTACAGAACTTTTCCGTAAGAATCTTAATAAGGATAAACTTGAAGTACATGTAGAGAATCTGAAGAATGAGAATGTTGCAGCAATGGTTACTCTTTCTGAGGAAAGCCGTCGTATGCAGGATATGATGAAGATGTATAACATGTATGGAATGAATGCAGATATGTTTGAAGATCAGGAAACTCTTGTATTAAATGCAAATCATCCTCTGGTAAAATATCTGGCAGAGAATAAAGATTCCGAAAATGTACCTGTAATATGTGAACAGCTTTATGATCTGGCAATGATCAGTCATAAACAACTTTCACCGGAAGAGATGACAAAATTCGTACAAAGAAGCAACAAAATCTTAATTATGCTGACAAAATAATAAGAATTCTCGTATTTTAGCCCAGAAGAACAATCTGGGCTAAAATTTTGTATATTTTCTATTGACAAAATAACTTTCAGATTTTATGCTAATTATGCTGGTATTTTGATAGAAAGATGTCGTGTTTATGTGAAAAGTGACGGATTATTTCCAAAAAGAAAAAATTATTTTTATTTATTGTATTATAAAAGGGAGGAAGAAGATGGAAAAATCAGATTAAAAAATGCTTGTTTGGTTTTGTTGAAGGAGGAAGAAGAATGAGTGAAATATATGGATTAATCAGGAAACTGGGTGCGACATCCAAATATAAAGGATATTATTATGTGGCAGATGCTGTTAAATTGTCTATGAATATGCAGGAACGGCCGCTTAAAATTACGAAGGACATTTATCCCATACTTGCAAGAAAATATAAGTCAACACCTTCTAATATAGAACATAATATCCGTACACTGGTGAACTTATGCTGGGTTAATCACAAAGATGTACTGGAGGAAATTGCAGGATGCACTATGGACTACAAGCCGACCAACAGTGAATTTATAGATATTCTGGCATATTATATGTATAAAACAGAGGATAAGGTGGCACAGCAAAATTGACTGGAAATACGAAAATACTACAGGCTTTGAAACAGAATTCCATGTCCGGTCAGAAAATCCTTAAGATAGTCATCCCATAAGTGTTCCAGCTTCCTGTCCTGGAAGAAGGATGAATAAGAAACACCTGAAGTACATAGAAGTGACTGGTTTTTATATTGAAGATTCAGGTAAAGGCTGCAGATATTGTCTGGGAGAATAACTTTTTTATCTGCGAGGAGTTTTTGTACCTGGCGTTGAGGAACCTGCAAAATGATCTTAAAATTCAGAGGAGTGCGTTTGCCGCGGATGATTGAGAAACAAAAAGGCTTTATATCATGCCATATGGAATATTCCATACATTTTTCTCTAAGTGAGTCTTTGATATCAGAATCAAAGAAATCCTGTTGAAGTCGGCCGTCAATGTTGAAAATGTTAAATGTGGTAATGGTGGCTTCAACAAGAGAAAAATGATCAAACACATTACCAATCAGTAATTTATTCATAAAATCTTTAATATTCATAATTGTTAATGCAAGCATAAAATTCCTTTCTGTGTCATAGATCCGGGAAATGATCCAGGATGATGACAGTGAGTTTCTTTCTTAAATTATAAATCACGTTAAAAAAAAAGAACAGAGTTTTAATAAAAATACTTTTCAAATGTGCAACAGTATGATAATATATATCTGGTATTGAATACTACATATGATGGGAAAGAGGACAATATGATGAGATATAAGATTATCATAGATAGTTGCGGAGAACTTTTGGATGAATGGAAAAACAATGAACATTTTGAATCTGTACCTCTTACACTAACGGTTGGAACAGAGCAGATCATAGATGATGAAACATTTGATCAGGAGAGTTTTTTGAGAAAAGTGGCTGAATGTCCGGAATGCCCTAAATCTGCATGTCCATCTCCGGAGAGATATATGAGGGCGTTTGACTGTGACGCTGAACATATATATGCGGTCACACTTTCGGCAGAATTGAGTGGTTCCTATAACAGTGCTCTTCTTGGCAGAAATCTTCTTTTGGAGGACTGCCCGGATAAAAAAATACATGTCTTTAATTCTTGTTCGGCTTCCATAGGACAGACACTAATTGCCCTGAAAATTCAGGAATGTGAAGAAGCAGGTATGGGATTTGAGAAAACCATAGCTACAGTAGAGCGTTATATAGAAAGCCAGAATACTTTTTTTGTACTTGAAAATCTGGAAACATTAAGAAAAAATGGAAGATTAAGCAAGGTCAAAGCATTTGTTGCCAGCGCTCTTAAGATCAAACCAGTTATGGGATCTACTCCTGATGGGAATATATGCCAGCTGGATCAGGCACGTGGAATGAACAGAGCTTTAATCAGAATGGTAGAGCAGATTGTTGAAAAAACCAGGGACAGTGAAAATAAGGTTCTGGCTATCAGCCATTGCAATTGTGCTCCGAGGGCCCAGATGCTTAAGAGTGTTCTGGAGGAAAGAATGAAGCTTGCCCGTATTATCGTACTGGATACTGCGGGAGTAAGTACTATGTACGCAAATGACGGCGGTGTAATTGTTGCAGTTTAATTTTTTTCTCTATTTTCTTTTACATCAGGATGTGTTATAATATGAGAATACGAGATTGAAATGCAAAGGAGATACATCATGAGCCAGAAAAAAGTTGATGAACATAAAGCCAGAAAGATGCGTCATGGGAAGGCAGATAAGAAAGAGAGAACGCTGTTTGTTCTGGAAATGTTTGCCTGGGCATTTATCTGTGTTGCAATAGTTGGATGGATCGGATATTCCGCTTATGTAAAGGTTGTGGGCAGTAAAGAAGAAGTGGTTCAGAGTACAGTTATGGATACTACTGCACTGGATAATTATTTATCTCAGCTTTATACACAGACTTCCGAAGATTCTGATGATGCTTCATCCACTGAAACTGAGAAAACAGAAGAGACCGAAATTACTGAAGCAGAAACCACCGAGGCAGAAGAGACAACAGAAGAAGAGACAACAGAAGAAGAGACAACAGAAGAAGAGACAACGGAAGAAGTGACTACAGAAGAAGCAACTACGGAATCCCAGAATTGAAAGTTACATGGACATAATTAAAATACAGAAAAGACGGCTGGTAACAGTCGTCTTTTCTGTATATAAAAACAGAGCAGACTCTTCAAAAACAGAAGAACCTGCTCCCCTTTAGTCGTTACCGGGCAAATTCAGAAATCTGAATTATAACTTTGTAACATTAGCAGCCTGCATGCCACGTGCGCCCTCTGTTAAGTCGTATGTTACAGCCTGACCCTCTTCGAGAGATTTGAATCCTTCACCATTGATTGCGGAGAAATGTACAAATACGTCTGCACCGTCTTCACCGGTAATAAATCCGTAACCTTTTTCTGCGTTGAACCATTTTACAGTTCCCTTGTTCATGTCGTTACCTCCATAAAAATAAAAAAATTAAATAGAATTCTGGCAATAAAAAATCACCAGTTTTTACAGACTATATCATGTAATATAATCTCTAAAAAATAGTGACTTTACATTAAATAATCCAGATATGTTTTGATTATATATCTGCTATTTTAAATTGTCAAGCATTAAAACAATTACTTTTCTTTGAGCTCATAGAAATAAAAAAACTCTTTATAAAATGTTCTGTTTCGTGTATTATGTATATTAGTTATATTATGTCATTTAGTGGAGGATATTTGTCCTGATTGTATAATAAAATTATAAGAAAGGGGATTATTGTATGGGTATTCTGATCCGTGGAGGACGTATCATTGATGCAGCTGCAGATACAGACAGAACAGGAGATATTTATCTTGAGAATGGCGTGATCTCTGAGATTGGAGATAAACTGAAGGTAAAGGATAAAGCAGACAGGATCATTGATGCAAAAGGCTGTGTGGTAATGCCTGGTTTTATTGATCTTCATGTACATTTCCGGGATCCGGGCCAGACACATAAGGAGGATATTGAGACAGGCTCCCGGGCGGCGGCCAGAGGAGGAGTAACTACTGTAGTTGCCATGCCTAATACAACACCAGTGATAGATAATCCGGACAGAGTGAATTATGTTTATAATAAAGCGAAACAGCTGTCCGGAATTCATGTGCTTCAGGCAGGCGCAGTCACTCAGGGAGAGAAAGGAGAAGAGCTTTCTGACATTGAAGGGATGGCAGAAGCCGGAATACCGGCACTTTCCGAAGACGGGAAATCTGTGATGAACAGCAGGCTCTGCAGAGAAGCAATGCAGATTGCCAGGAAATGCAATATTCCTGTTTTTGCACATTGTGAAGATATTAATCTCAGGGGAAAAGGCTGTATGAATGAGGATGAGAATTCCAGAAGACTTGGGCTTCCCGGAATCTGCAATGCTACAGAAGATGTGATCGCAGCCAGAGATATTCTGCTGGCCAGAGAAACAGGCGCAAGGCTTCATCTTTGCCACTGTTCTACAGAAGGTGTGGCGAAAATGATGAAGATCATTAAAGATGAGGGTCTGGGCGACCAGATCACTGCAGAGGTTTGCCCCCATCATTTCATTCTTACATCTGATGATATTAAACGGGATGATCCCAATTATAAAATGAATCCTCCCCTTCGTACAGATAAAGATGTAAAGGCCTTGATTGAAGGGCTGAAGGATGGTTCGATCAAGGTTATCAGTACAGATCATGCTCCTCATGGAGCGAAAGAAAAATCAGGCTCTATGAAAGAGGCAGCATTTGGAATCGTAGGACTTGAGACCAGCTTTGCCTTGTCTTATACGGCTCTTGTGGAAACGGGTGTTCTGACCCTGACTCAGCTTGTAGAAAAAATGAGTCTGAATCCTGCACGGATCCTTGGAATTGAAAGCGGCACTCTTCAGGAAGGACATCCTGCGGATCTGGTTATTGCAGACATAGATCACGAATATGCTATTGATAAGAATAAATTTGCTTCCAAAGGACGTAACACTCCGTTTGATGGATGGAAAGTAAAAGGACAAATTTTATATACCGTCTGTGACGGAAAGATAATTTATGAGAATAACAGCAATATACAAATACCAGGAGGAGACAATTCATGATTAACAAACTTGTAGAAAAGATACGTAAAACCAATGCACCGGTTGTGGCAGGGCTGGATCCTATGCTTAGCTACATTCCCGGATACATTAAGGAGAAAGCCTTTTCAGAGCTTGGAGAAACACTGGAAGGTGCAGCGGAGGCAATCTGGCAGTTTAACAAAGGAATAGTAGATGCAATATATGATCTTATTCCCGCCGTGAAACCACAGATTGCAATGTATGAACAGTTTGGAATTCCAGGTCTGATGGTTTATAAGAATACTATTGATTACTGCAGGGAAAAAGGCCTGATCGTAATTGGGGATATTAAACGTGGAGACATCGGATCCACTTCTGCGGCATATGCTACAGGACATCTGGGAAAAGTCCAGGTGGGAAGCAGGAAATATGCTGCTTTTGATGAAGACTTTGCCACAGTAAATCCTTACTTTGGTACAGATGGAGTGAAACCCTTTATTGATGTATGTAAAGAAGAAAAGAAAGGAATCTTCATTCTGGTTAAGACTTCCAATCCATCCAGTGGAGAATTTCAGGACAGAATCGTTGAGGGAAGACCTCTTTATGAATGGGTCGGCGAAAAGGTTGCCCAGTGGGGTGAAGAATTTATGGGAGACAGCTACAGTTATGTAGGTGCAGTGGTAGGAGCTACCTATCCGGAAATGGGAAAAACTCTCCGTAAGATTATGCCAAAGATCTTTATACTTGTACCTGGTTATGGGGCACAGGGTGGAAAGGGAGCTGATCTTGTTCCTTTCTTTAATCCGGATGGACTGGGTGCCATTGTTAATTCCTCCCGTGGAATTATTGCTGCATATAAACAGGAAAAGTATGCATCTTTTGGTGAAAGAAATTATGCAGATGCTTCCAGGCAGGCTGTGAAAGATATGATCGCAGATATTAACGGGGCATTAAGCAGCAGGTAGGAGGCATACCATGAGCGGAAAAACAAAGGAAATCTGCACTATTGTAAGTCAGGAAATCATTGGCAGGGACATTTACAGTATGTGGCTTCAGACAGATAAGATCGCGGAGAACGCAAAGCCCGGGCAGTTTGTTTCTCTTTATACGGGAAATGAAAGCAAACTTCTTCCCAGACCCATCAGCCTTTGTGAGATAGACAGGGAAAAAGGAAGAATCCGTCTTGTATACCGTGTTACCGGTAAAAACACAGGAACAGAAAAGTTTTCCCATCTTCATAAAAAGGTGGGAATCAGTACTATGGGCCCTCTTGGTAATGGTTTTCCTGTGGAAGCAGTGGAAGGAAAAAAAGTGTTTCTTATGGGAGGAGGAATCGGAATTCCACCTATGCTGGAGACTGCAAAGCAGCTTAAGGCTGAAAAAAGCATAATACTGGGATACAGGGATGAAACATTTCTTGCAGAAGAATTTAAAAAATATGGTAAAGTATATATTGCATCTGAAGATGGAAGAACAGGAACTAAGGGAAATGTAATGGATGCAGTACGGGAAAACGGGCTTAAAGCGGATGCCATTTTTGCCTGTGGTCCGGCTCCTATGCTCAGAGCAATAAAAGCATATGCACTGGAACAGAATATTCCATGCTGGATATCTATGGAAGAAAGGATGGCCTGTGGTATAGGAGCCTGTCTTGCATGTGTGTGCCAGTCAAAAGATGTGGATGAACACTCTCATGTACACAATAAGCGTGTATGTAAGGATGGCCCTGTATTCTTAAGCACGGAGGTGGAATTATGAGTAAAATGAGTGTGAATCTTGCAGGAGTGGAGTTTAAGAATCCTGTAATGACAGCCTCCGGCACATTCGGCTCCGGTGCGGAATACAGTGAATTTGTAGATCTTAATAAACTTGGGGCTGTTGTAACCAAGGGTGTGGCCAACGTTCCCTGGCCGGGCAATCCTGTTCCCCGTATTGCAGAAACTTCCAGTGGAATGCTCAATGCAATCGGACTTCAGAATCCGGGTATTGATGTGTTCTGCAAACGTGATATTCCTTTTCTGAAAAAATTTGATACCAGGATTATTGTAAATGTATGTGGAAAATCTATCCGGGATTACTGTGAAGTTGTGGAAAGGCTGGGCGAAGAACCGATAGATATGCTGGAGATCAATGTTTCCTGCCCCAATGTAAAGGAAGGCGGAATCGCTTTTGGACAGAATCCTGCTGCTCTGGAGGAAATTACCAGAGAAGTAAAGAAATATGCCAGACAGCCGGTTATTATGAAATTAAGTCCTAATGTAACGGATATTACGGAAATGGCCCGTGCTGCCCAGGCAGGAGGTGCTGATGTATTGTCTCTTATCAATACCATTACAGGTATGAAAATTGACATCAACAGGAGAACCTTTGCCCTGGCCAATAAGACTGGGGGAATGTCAGGCCCTGCAGTAAAACCTGTGGCAGTGAGGATGGTATATCAGGTGGCAAACGCAGTTTCTCTTCCAATTATAGGTATGGGTGGAATTGCTTCTGCAGAAGATGCTCTTGAGTTTATTATGGCAGGAGCCAGTGCTGTATCTGTGGGAACAGCCAATTTCAATAACCCTTATACTACAGAAGAAGTTGTGGATGGAATCAGCAATTATCTTGATAAGCATAACGTGGCGGACATCAGTGAATTGATTGGATGTGTAAAATAGGAGGCAAATGACAATGGAACAGTATAAACAGGAATTTATCGAATTTATGATCGACTGTAATGTTTTAAAGTTTGGAGATTTTGTGACGAAATCCGGACGCAATACACCATTTTTTGTAAATACAGGATTCTATCGAACAGGGGCTCAGCTGCGCAGACTTGGGCAGTATTATGCAAAAGCCATTAAGGAGAGCTTTGGTCTGGATTTTGATGTCCTTTTCGGACCTGCATATAAGGGAATTCCTCTGACTGTAGCAACAACTATGGCAATCAGCGAAGAATATGGAAAAGACATCCGCTATTGCTCAAACCGTAAAGAGGTAAAGGACCACGGAGATAAGGGAATCCTTCTGGGAAGTCCTATTGTAGATGGTGACAGGGTAGTGATCATAGAGGATGTAACTACAGCCGGAACATCGATTCAGGAAACACTGCCAATCATAAAAGCTCAGGGTGATGTGCATCCTGTGGGACTGGTTGTTTCCGTAGATCGTATGGAAAGAGGACAGGGAACAAAAAGTGCCCTGAAAGAAATTGAGGAAAAATATGGTCTTAAGACAACTGCCATAGTGACTATGGCTGAAGTTGTGGAGCATCTGTATAACAGGGAGTATAAGGGAAAAGTAATCATTGATGATAAACTGAAAGGTGCCATTGATGCATATTATGAGAAATATGGTGTATAAATAAGGCTTAAAAAGGAGATATAACTATGAATGAAAAAGTTTATAAAACTATGTCTTTTGCCGGAAAAAGCAGTTTGGCCCTGGGAATTATTACTCTTGTTACAGGGATCACAGCCGGAGTGATGATGATTATAAACGGGGCAGGACTATTGAAAAGAAAATCAGAAATATTGTTGTAAAGACTGGAGGGCCACACGGGATCCGTGTGGCTTTTTGGCCAGAAACAGAGGGAAATATTGAAAAAAGAAACAAAACATTTTATCCGGACACTTGGTACGATTCTCTTTATTCTTTATGTATTTTTGCTGATTTACTTCCTCTTTTTTTTCGAAAAATATGGAAGGGCATCAGCCTCACAGGGAGAATACAGATATAATCTGATTCCTTTTATGGAAATACAGAGATTCTGGAAATACAGGGATAAACTGGGAAAATATGCAGTGCATGCCAATCTATTGGGAAATGTGATTGGGTTTTTGCCATGGGGCTTTATCCTGCCTGTGATCAAAGATAGGATGAGGAGCGGATTTCTGGTTATTCTGTCTGGATTTATGCTTAGCTTTACAGTGGAATCGATCCAGCTTGTGACAAAAACAGGATGTTTTGATGTAGATGATATTATTCTGAATACTCTGGGAGCAGCTTTTGGTTACCTGCTCTTTGTCATCTGCAATCACCTGAGGAGAAAAAAATATGGCAAGAAGATATAGATATGCCTTTACAAAAAAGAAAGAAGCAAAAAAAGGTAAACTGTCCACTTTTCTTGCGGCAGTGTCTCTTTTTTTATTTTTTGCCGCTGTGATTATGGCATTTTATCTTAAAGGACAGCTGGGATTTCTGGTGGGTGGCATCAGCCTTTTTGCAATGCTTCTTTCCATATATGGATTTATTATGGGACTATCAAGCTTTTCAGAGGAAAATAAAAATCATAAAACCAGCATTATCGGATCCATCTCCAATGGTGTGATCATGGTAGGATGGCTTGGAATTTTTCTGCTGGGAATCTGATGAAATAAATATAAAGAGGAGATGAGTCTTTGGACGAATGGATTTTAGAACGATATGATCTCGCGAAAGAAAGAATCAGCGAAATTCCCGGGGAGGAACTTGTTCCCATGCCTTACAGGGAATTTTTTACAGAAGAGGCACAGTTTTTAATTAAGACCATTTCTGTTATGGATCAGGATATTGCTCAGAGATCACTTACAGAATTAAAGGAACAGAATTATGATCTGTACAGAGATATTCTTCCGGAAAATTATGATACATGCTACGGAAATCCTTCTTATGCAGAACAGGTATTTGGAGAATACGGAAAAGATATTTCTTTTTTATATGCTGAGCTTCATGGAACTATTGCCTATTCTTTTGAAAAGAAAATATGGGATATGACTGTGGCCCTGGAATTGTTTCTGGAAGTTTATTCCGCTTTTTCGCAGGGAGAACTTCCGGCGGAAAGGGAAATAAAAGAAATACTTACTTCATATGTAAATGATTACTGTCAGGATATGGTAGAGCAAAGAGTCAGAGAATCCGTAGATCCCGGTGAAAATTTTGCAGCAAACCTGATTATGAATTCAGATCTTAAAGATCTCAGATACCTTTATCTGTATGGAGAGTATGTTTCTGAAAATGAACTGGAAACAGCCCGTTTCCTTAATTCACTTCCCCAGGAAGAGATTGATGCAATGGCAGAAACTTATACAGAAGGTTATCGTATTGGCTTTGTCGTAGGAAGAAAAAATATAAAAAAGAAAAAAACTGTGAATATCCGTTATAATCTGGGATTTGAGCGGATGGTGAAAGCTGCAATTCTTCAGTTTGAAAAAATGGGCTTAAAGCCTGTGATCTTCCGGTATGCTACCCATGCTGTGAACAGAAAAAATCAATACAGAGTGGGCTTTACGGGAGGAATTGCAAACCCCCAGTATGAGTATGACCACAGACAGGACAGTGCAATGTTCCTGGACTCTGATTTTGTGAAACGCAAACTCAGGGCAATGCAGACTTCTTATGAGAAATATAAGGATCTGGCATCAGTTCACGGAGGACCGGCATGTATTGATACCTTCGGAGAAACACCTTTTTCACCGGAAGGCAAAGGGGAATGTCTTACTTTCAGTGAAAACCAGCAGAAGCTTCAGCTTGAGCTGGACAATGAATCAGCACAGATCGTAAACAGGTATATTCACGGAGATGAGAGAAGCTTTACCATCATTGCTTATCCCGTTCCGGAGATTGGAGAGAATTATCCTGAAATCTTCCGGGAAATTGTGAAGATCAATACTCTTGATTATAAAAAATATCAGAAAATCCAACAGAAGATCATTGATACACTGGATACCTGCGAATGGGTGGAAGTTAAGGGAATGGGCGAAAATGAAACAGATCTTCTGATTCATCTTCATCCCCTTACTGATCCAAAGAAACAGACTAACTTTGAAAACTGCGTGGCAGATGTGAATATACCTGTGGGAGAAGTATTTACATCTCCGGTCCTTGCGGGAACCGGAGGAATCCTTCATGTCTCAAAAGTATATCTGAATGGCCTTCAGTTTCGGGATCTGAAACTTGTGATCGACTGTGGACAGGTTATTGATTATACCTGCAGCAATTTTGAAACAGAGGAAGAGAACAGGAAGTATATTGAGGATAATATTCTGTTTCATCATCCCCGTATCCCTATGGGAGAGTTTGCTATCGGAACCAACACTACAGCCTATGTGGCTGCAAAGAAGTATGGTATTGCAGACAAGCTGCCTATACTTATTGCAGAAAAAATGGGTCCCCATTTTGCATTTGGAGATACCTGTTACAGCTGGTCAGAGGATACGCCTGTATTTAACCCGGACGGGAAAGAGATCATTGCAAGGGATAATGAAATCTCTGAAATGAGGAAGGATGATGTCAGTCTTGCATACTTCGGGTGTCATACAGATATTACAATACCATATGATGAACTGGGAAGTATCCGTACCATTGATGATAACGGAGATATGACTTCAATTATTGAAAAAGGGCGTTTTGTGCTGCCTGGTACACAGGAACTGAATGAACCCTTTGACAGTGCTGAAAAATAATTTGTTTGTCTAATTTTTTCTTTGCTGTAATGTTATTGACAGAAAAAGGGAATCTTAGTAGAATTTACGGTTAGAAAGAACCGGATCTTTTTCCGGAAACACAATAGAAAAGAAAAGGAGAGCAGTTATGGCAAAAGTGGGAATTGTGATGGGCAGCGATTCTGATATGCCTGTCATGAGAAAGGCAGCAGACATTCTGGAGAAACTTGGAATTGAATATGAAATGAGAATCATTTCCGCACACAGGGAACCGGATGTTTTTTTTGAATATGCTAAGACAGCAGAAGAAAAAGGGTTCAAGGTTATTATTGCAGGAGCAGGTATGGCGGCACATCTTCCTGGAATGTGCGCGGCAATATTTCCTATGCCGGTGATCGGTATTCCTATGCATACCACATCTCTTGGAGGAAGAGACTCTCTTTACTCTATTGTACAGATGCCAACAGGCATTCCTGTGGCAACAGTTGCCATTAACGGCGGAGCAAACGCAGGTCTGCTTGCAGCAAAAATTCTTGCAACTTCTGATGAAGAGCTTCTGAAACGTCTGAAAGCATACAGCCAGGAATTAAAAGAACAGGTTGAGGCAAAGGATGCCAGACTTCAGGAAGTAGGATGCCAGAATTACTAATAAGAAATAATTTTACAGGATATCTTTAAGGAGAAAAAGAATGGATTATAAAAGTGCTGGAGTAGATATTGAAGCCGGATATAAGTCTGTGGAACTGATGAAGAAATATGTGAAAAGAACCATGCGTGAGGAAGTTCTGGGAGGCCTGGGTGGTTTCTCGGGAGCTTTTTCCCTGTCCAAGATTAAAGAAATGGAGGAGCCTGTACTGTTATCCGGCACAGACGGATGCGGAACCAAGGTGAAACTTGCTATGATCATGGACAAACATGACACAATTGGAATTGATGCAGTTGCCATGTGCGTAAATGATATCGCATGTGCAGGCGGTGAGCCTTTATTTTTCCTGGATTACATAGCCTGTGGTAAGAACTATCCGGAGAAGATCGCTTCTATTGTAAGTGGCGTAGCTGAAGGATGTGTACAGTCTGAGGCCGCACTGATCGGTGGGGAAACAGCAGAGCATCCCGGACTTATGCCTGAAGATGAATATGATCTGGCCGGTTTTGCAGTAGGTGTATGTGACAGGAAAGATATGATAACAGGAGAGGATTTAAAGGCTGGTGATGTTCTTATCGGTATGGCATCTACAGGTGTTCACAGTAATGGATTTTCTCTTGTCCGTAAAGTATTTGAAATGACGAGAGAGTCCCTTGATACTTATTATGAGGAACTGGGAACTACTCTGGGAGAGGCACTTCTGGCACCTACCAGAATTTATGTAAAAGCACTGAAGAGCATTAAGAATGCAGGAGTCCGCATTCATGCCTGCAGTCATATTACAGGCGGCGGATTCTATGAGAATGTTCCCCGGATGCTGAAAGAAGGTACAAGAGCTGTTATAGAAAAAAACAGCTATCCGGTTCTCCCTGTGTTTGGACTTCTGGCTACAACAGGAAATATTGAAGAACAGATGATGTATAATACATTTAATATGGGGCTTGGAATGGTGCTGGCAGTGGATGAATCAGACGTGGATAAAGCTATGGAAGCAATCAGGGCCGCAGGGGATACTCCATACGTGGTAGGACATATTGAAGAAGGAGAAAAGGGAGTGACTCTATGTTAAAAGTCGGTGTACTTGTTTCCGGAGGCGGCACGAATCTCCAGGCTATTCTGGACGCTATGGACAGTGGAAAGATACAGAATGCACAGGTGACTGTTGTAATCAGCAATAATCCCAATGCCTATGCCCTGAAAAGAGCAGAAGATCATGGAATAAAGGCATTATGTATTTCTCCAAAGCAGTATGAAGACAGAGAAGAGTTTCATAAAGCTCTTCTTCACAGACTGCAGGAAGAACAGGTGGATTTGATTGTCCTGGCAGGATTCCTGGTAGCTGTACCTCCAACGATCGTGGAAGCATATCCGTACCGGATCATTAACATTCATCCCTCACTGATTCCTTCCTTCTGCGGGGTTGGATATTACGGACTGCATGTACATGAGAAAGTACTGGAAAGAGGAGTACGGGTCACGGGGGCTACGGTCCATTTCGTGGATACAGGAACAGACACAGGCCCGATCATCCTGCAAAAAGCAGTGAAGGTCAAACAGGGAGACACGCCACAGATTCTTCAGAAAAGGGTTATGGAGAAAGCCGAATGGAAGATCCTTCCGAAAGCAATCAATCTTATTGCCAATGGTAAAGTTACAGTTAAAGATGGTAAAGTTATGATAGAGGAGTAAAATTACAGATGAAGGTTTTAGTCGTTGGAAGCGGTGGACGGGAACATGCACTTTGTTTCAGCATTTCCAGATGTCCTGAAGTGGAAAAAATATACTGCGCATCGGGAAATGCAGGAATCGCGGAACTTGCACAATGTGTGGATATTGGTGCAATGGAATTTGACAGGCTTGCTGATTTTGCAAAGGAAAACAAAGTGGATCTTACGGTTGTGGGGATGGATGATCCTCTTGTGGGAGGAATCGTGGATGTGTTTGAGTCCCGGGGACTGAGAGTTTTCGGCCCAAGAAAAAATGCAGCTATCCTGGAGGGATCCAAGGCTTTTTCCAAGGATCTGATGAAAAAATATAATATTCCTACTGCTGCTTACGAAAATTTCCAGGATCCCGAAAAAGCTCTGGAATATCTCCGCACACAGGTAAAATTCCCTGTTGTTCTCAAGGCAGATGGCCTTGCACTTGGTAAAGGTGTACTGATCTGTAATAATCTGAAAGAAGCAGAAGACGGCGTGAAAGAGATCATGGAAGATAAGAAGTTTGGAAGCGCCGGAAATACTATGGTCATTGAAGAATTTATGACAGGACGGGAAGTTTCTGTATTATCTTTTGTGGATGGCAAGACGATCAAGACTATGACATCTGCCCAGGATCATAAACGTGCCCAGGATGGAGACAAGGGATTAAATACAGGAGGAATGGGGACTTTTTCACCAAGTCCGTTTTATACAGAAGAGGTAGATCGGTTCTGCCGGAAAAATATCTATCAGCCTACGGTGGATGCTATGGCATCAGAAGGACGGCCTTTTAAGGGAATTATCTTTTTTGGCCTTATGCTTACTGAAGACGGACCAAAAGTTCTGGAATATAATGCCCGTTTCGGTGATCCGGAAGCACAGGTGGTACTGCCTCGTATGAAAAATAATATTGTTGAAGTAATGGAAGCATGCATTGATGGAACACTGGATCAGATTGATCTGCAGTTTGAAGACAATGCGGCAGTATGCGTGGTTCTTGCAAGTGAAGGGTATCCTGTGAAATATGAAAAAGGAATCCCCATCCATGGCTTTGAAAATTTCAAAAATAAAGAAGGTTATTACTGCTTCCATGCAGGTACCAAGAAAAAAGATGGCCAGATTGTTACAAACGGGGGACGTGTACTGGGAATTACTGCAACAGGAAAAGACCTGAAGGAAGCCAGAAAAAATGCTTATGAAGCCACTGAGTGGATCAGCTTTTCCAATAAGTATATGCGTCATGATATTGGAAAGGCAATTGATGAAGCAGAAAGTAACGGTTGAATATGTAAGAGATTTTCTGACTGGCAGTTCTGATGAAACTTATGGGAAGTTTCAGGCGGGACTGCTGCCGGGGGTTGAACACATTGCAGGTGTACGGCTGCCGGTTCTCAGATCTTTTGCAAAGAAGCTTTCCCGGCAGAACTGGCAGGAGTGGTTTGATCAGGCAGATGATTTCTGGAATGAAGAAACTATGCTTCGCGGTATGACTGCAGCGTATGCTGTCATAGACTGCGACAGCAAACTGGAATATGTAAGAAAGTTTGTACCGGATATCAGTAACTGGGCAGTTTGTGATTCTTTTTGCAGTACTTTGAAAGATGCTGACAGATACCGGCAGGAATACTGGAATTTCATTGAACCATATTTTACTTCAGACAGAGAATATGAAGCAAGATTTGCAGCAGTAATGCTCCTGGGGCATTTTACACAGAGAGAATATCTGAAAGAAGGAATCCGGCGTCTGGAGAGCGTTTCTCAGGAAGGATATTATGCAAAGATGGCAGTAGCGTGGGCAATATCTGTATATTTTGCTGCCTTTCCTGAAGAAATGCTTCATTATCTTCAGAATGAATGCCATCTGGATGAATTCACATACAGAAAGTCATTACAGAAAATTACAGAATCCTGTCGCGTGGATGATAAAATGAAAAGAACCATAAAAGAAATAAAACAGAGAGGGTATAAAAATGGCAATCAGTAAAGAACAAGCAGTGAAAGAATTACAGAACAGAGAGATGGTCTTTGTTGCCTTTTCTCAGGCAACCAAGCTTCCCTTTGTAAAATGCGATGAAGAAACTTTTAATGATCAGGCCTGGATTTTTTCCACTGAAGAAGGCATAAAGGAATTTGGAAAAAAACTTCTGGATGACAAGATCATTCTTATGGGAATGCGGTTTAATAAAAAAGATTATCCCAGATTATATGGAATTTTCTATGCAATTGGCGTGAATACCGTAATGTGGGTGGACGGAGAAGATCAGGTGGAAGTTGATCTTCCTGATATTGCAAAACAGGCGGATATGAGTAAAATCGAGCCGGATAAGAGACCGCTTCTCAATCCTACCCTGCAACTGTCAGGTATTTATTTCATGCAGGAGGCACGCCGTCCTGTGGAACAGGATCAGCATGGCAATCTTCGTGAACTGGAAGAAGAATTCCTGGTCAATCTGAGAAAATCCGAATATCTTATGACAATGGATGTGGATCCTGAGGATCCAAAGAAGATCAGTATCCCATATCTGAAAAATAAAAAAGAAGAGATCCTTCAGCCGGTGTTTACCGATGTTATGGAGCTTGATAAATTCCTGAAGGGCAAAAAATTAAGGGTAGTGAAAGTTCCATTTTCCAAACTTCCGGATCTGATGATTGAA
>JAXEUE010000090.1:0-33216 GCA_034115005.1 Blautia sp. | reverse complement strand
TCCGCCCGGATGTCCTGCTTTTGCAGCGTGAACTGCTGTCACGATGTCCTTGCGGACTTCGTTTGCAATTTTCTGAAGTTCTAATTTTTCCATTATGGTAATATCTCCTTATTCACCAAATACTGCTTTATAGTCATTCTGAAATTTCACAATACCTGCATCTGTAAGTGGATGTTTGATCATCTGCATGATTACACTGTACGGAACTGTGGCAATATCTGCTCCTGCCAGTGCACAGTCCGTAACATGAATCGGATTTCTGATACTGGCTGCAATGATCTCTGTCTCAATACCTGAAATCTCAAATATCTCTGCGATTTCGCGGATCAGATCCACTCCTCTTGTAGAAATATCATCAAGTCTTCCAAGGAACGGTGATACATAGGTAGCGCCTGCCCTTGCTGCCAGAAGTGCCTGGTTAGCAGTAAAGATCAGAGTGACATTAGTCTTGATTCCTTCAGCAGAAAGAACTTTAACAGCCTTCAGGCCTTCTGCAGTCATAGGAATCTTTACAACCATATTAGGATGAATGGCTGCAATTTCTCTTCCTTCTCTGATCATTCCCTCAGCATCAGTTGTTGTAGCTTTGACTTCTCCACTGATAGGACCGTCAACAATAGAACTGATCTCCTTAATTACTTCTTTGAAATCTCTTCCTTCTTTAGCGATCAGAGACGGATTAGTAGTTACGCCACAGATCACACCCATATCATTAGCGGCCTTAATGTCCTCTACCTTCGCTGTGTCAATAAAAAATTTCATTGTTTAACCCTCCTGTTTTTGCTTTTTTATCCTGCGTTTTTATATTTTTATTATATCAGACTTTACGTTCAGGTCAAGCGGAGGGAAATTTATTAATAATTTTTTTATTTATAATAACTAGTTTTATAAATAATTTTATAAATAAAATGCCTTCTTTATAATTATAATCTCGTAAACGTTAGAAATTATTAATAATAATTCATAATCAGCTTATTAAAATTAATTTTTTTCCGGTATATTTTTAGAGATTTTCGCGTTTGCCGTTGTCCGTCTGGATATCAGCTTAGGAGTGTATTCAATATTGTACAGGCTGACAGGGGCCGTATCTGTAAGTGACCTTTGTCTTGCATCAATTTTACGGATAATGATATCACAGGCATCCTGTCCTTTCATTGCAACAAAGTGGTCAATAGTAGTCAGAGATATTTTCCGGATACCGGAATAAAAAATATTATCACATCCGATAACCGACACATCTCTTGGAACATGTATCTTGGCTTCCTGCAAAGCATCCAGCGCACCAATGGCCATCATATCATTCTGTCCCGCAATTGCAGTGAATTTTCTTCCTTCCTGCAGTAATTCCATGGTCAGCTGATATCCCATAGAATACTCGGAATCCATTCTGGGAATCTGGGAATCTATAGATTCATCAGCAGCTTTTATTATTACATGATCTCCCAAGCCTTCTTTTTCAAATTCTTTAACAAATCCGCTGACACGCTTGGTTCTCTGCCACTGTCTCCTTGTCAGCGGCGGCGTAATAAAAGCCACATCTCTGTGGCCAAGGTCAAGCAGGTGACGTGCCATCATCTTCCCTACCACCGTATTATCCTGATTGATGGCATCTACTGTTGTAGTTTTCTCTTTATTACTGATAATTACCAGTGGAATCGTCTGAGCAAGTTTTTCCACCTGCATCTGAAAATCAGGATTAGGATTGCAGCTGTAAATAATTCCCTGAGGCTTAATAGTATCCATCATACGAAGATATTTTTCCTCCAGCCGTGCATCTCTCTGAGTATTGCAGATAAAAACACCATATCCCTGTTTATCAGCCACGGACTCTATTCCCTGAAGAAGGAGCACATAATATGGGCTTGTGAGTGTAGGACAGAAAACAACTATTAGTTTTTCCTTCTTATTCTCTTTTTTGCTTTTTCTGCCCGGAAGCTGATACCCCAGCTCCCGGGCCGCCTGTTCAACCCGTTCCACGGTATCTTTTGAAAAAGAAACGTTATATTTTCTGTTCAGTACCATAGATACTGTTGCCTGGGAAACTCCAGCCTTTTGTGCCACGTCAGAAGACGTTGCTTTCTTTTTCGACAAAAAGATTCCTCCTTAATTTCAGAGTTCCACACGTCCCTCCAGTGCGCGGAGAAGTGTTACTTCATCAATGTACTCCAGATCTCCGCCTACCGGCACTCCACTTGCAATTCTGCTGACTTTTATTCCTGTAGGTTTGATCAGCTTACTGATATACATAGCCGTTGTTTCGCCTTCAAGGCTGGAATTGGTAGCAATAATAACTTCCTTTACCTCGTCACGTGAGAGGCGTTGCATCAGTTCCTTTAGCCTGATATCATCCGGGCCTATCCCCAGCATAGGAGAAATAGCTCCGTGAAGTACATGATAAACTCCTTCAAATTTACCTGTTTTCTCATATGCGGCCAGATCCCTTGTGTTCTCTACCACCATAATTACCGAATGGTCTCTTTTCGGATTGCTGCATATGGGACAGATCTCCTTATCTGTCAGTGTGTAACAACACTTACAGTATTGTACGTTTTCTCTTGCGTCCGTTATGGCAGATGTAAGCTGATCCACCTGCTCTCTTGGCATATTCAGAATATGAAATGCCAGTCTCTGAGCCGATTTCGCACCAATACCCGGAAGATGGGAAAGCTGCTCGATCAGCCTGTTAATATGACTGCTGTAATATTCCATCAGAATGGCAGTCCTCCACCGGTAAGTCTGGACATAACTGCTGCCGATTCCTCTTCTACCTTGCGAAGTGCTTCATTTGTTGCCGCAGCGATAAGGTCTTCAAGCATTTCAATATCATCCGGATCTACTACTTCTTCCTGAAGTTTAACCTTTGTTACCTCTCTCTTTCCGGAAACAGTAACCTCAACTGCACCGCCTCCTGCAGAAGCTGTAAATTCTTTTTCCTCAAGTGCCTTCTGATTTTCTTCCATCTGGCGCTGCATTTTCTGCGCCTGTTTCATAAGATTATTCATATTTCCCGGCATACCCATGCCAGGAAATCCTCCACGTTTTGCCATAAAGGCCTCCTCCTTGTTCAATTTTATTTATAATCATCAGGATCTTCTTCCACAACAACATCCATATGAATGTTTTCACGGATTGCCTGGTCAACTGTGATCTGTGACAGATTTACATTCTGTGCACTATCAGCTGTCAGCATCCTGATTTCCACCATCTTACCGGTCTGTGTCATAATAATATCCTGAAGTTCCTTTTCAGCCTCAGGATTATCTACATAAGTTTTTCCCAGGAAATCCTGAAACTCCACATATAATACAGGATCTCCTGTTTCTTTGTTATACTTGGGTACAGATTTCTGAAGCATCTGCTTAAACATTCCCGAAGTCTGATTCACAATTCCCTTCCACCCCGCCACGATCTTCTGCAGATCCTCAGGTGCAGCCTTCGCGGGAGGGTCGGATTCCTCCACAAATGTTCTGTTATCATCTGAATGTTCCCCTGTTTCACGGACAAACACCTGCTGCACAGGTCTTTCATCCATACGCTGCTCCAGGACTCTAAGGCGATCCAGGATGGAATCCAGGTTCGTCTCCATAGCAGGACGGCATAGCTTGATCAATGCAATCTCCACAAGAACTCTCTTCTGAGTTTCATATCTTATCTGGTTGGAAAGATCTGAAAAAACCCGGATATAGCGCATCAGAGTTTCCACCTTTATCATTTCACTTTCTTCCTGAAGAAGCTTCATATTTTCAGAAGAGACATCTATAGCCTCTTCGGGATTCTCAGAAGTCTTTACCAGAAGAAGATTTCTCAGGTACCAGGTAAAATCGCTTACGAACTGGTTCAGTTCTCTTCCTCCTGTGATAAGTTCTTCCAGGATATTAATTGCTCCCGTTACATCACCCTTGATAATTTTTCGCAGAAGTCTGCTGAAAACCTCTGTATCCACAGCGCCAAGAACGTCTAATACCTTATCATAGGTCAGAGTCTGCCCAAGATAAAATGCAATACACTGATCTAAAAGACTGAGGGCATCACGCATAGACCCGTCTCCCGCTTTAGCCACATAGCGGACAGCTTTTTCTTCTGCCTGAACTCCTTCAACTTTAAGAAGTTCATTCAGTCTGTCCGCAATCGTATCAATAGAAATCCTGTGGAAATCATAACGCTGGCATCTGGAAAGAATCGTAACAGGTATCTTATGGGCTTCTGTGGTAGCAAGAATGAAGATCACATAGGACGGCGGTTCTTCCAGAGTTTTCAACAAAGCATTAAAAGCTCCTGTGGACAACATATGAACTTCATCAATAATATATACTTTATATCTGCCTTCCGTAGGGCGGTAAGAAACCTCTTCCCTGATTTCACGGATGTTATCTACGCCATTATTGGACGCAGCATCAATTTCAATTACATTCATGGATGTTCCTGCCTGAATTGCCCTGCACATGGCACATTCATTACATGGACTTCCGTCAACCGGATGTTCACAGTTAACAGCTTTCGCCAGAATCTTGGCGACTGTTGTCTTACCTGTTCCCCGGGTACCACAGAAAAGGTATGCATGTCCGATGCGGTTATGCTTGATCTGATTGGTCAATGTGGTCACAATATGATCCTGGCCTTTCACATCCGCAAAATTATCCGGTCTGAATTTCCTGTAAAGAGCAGTATAACTCATGAACAAACTCCTATCTTATCATTACAGCCGCCGTAGAGAAATCTCCCAGGCGTACATTTTTTAATCTCCAAAACTGATTCCGATCTGTTTGGCTGCAAGCACTGTCTGATCCTTAGGTGAAACCATCTTCAGCTTGCCTGCGCATTCTTCCAGCGGTACCCTTTTAATCTTACCATTTACAATACCGATCATGATGCCATATGCTCCGTCCATAATTGCCTGAGCTGCTGCAGCTCCGATTCTGGTTGAAAGAACACGGTCATAAGGACAGGGTTCTCCGCCTCTCTGTGTATGGCCTGGAACGGTAACACGCACTTCACATCCCAGTTCCTGATTGATCTGATCTGCGATCTCATAGGAAACGGAAGGATATTTTTTTGCTCTCGCTTCCAGTTTTTCTTTGTATTTCTTCTTGGGCAGTTCTGCGTCCTCTTTGGAAATAGCGCCTTCTGCAACTGCAAGAATTGTGAAACGCTTACCTGCTTTGGCACGTTTCTGGATTGCTTCCGTAACTTTCTTGATATCGTATGGGATTTCCGGAATAAGGATAATATCTGCTCCACCTGCCACTCCGGCGTGAAGTGTAAGGCAGCCTACTTTATGTCCCATTATTTCAACAATAAACACACGTCCATGAGAGGATGCCGTAGTATGGATACAGTCAATGGCATTTGTGGCAATATTCACAGCGCTCTGGAAACCAAAGGTCATATCGGTTCCATATATATCATTATCAATAGTCTTGGGAAGATGAATAATGTTCAGGCCTTCCTGACGAAGAAGATTAGCTGTCTTCTGTGTACCGTTTCCACCAAGGATAACCAGGCAGTCAAGACAAAGTTTATAATATGTCTGCTTCATTGCCTCTACCTTATCAAGACCGTTCTCGTCCGGAACTCTCATCATTTTAAACGGCTGTCTGGATGTACCGAGAATCGTTCCACCCTGTGTGAGGATTCCGGAAAAATCTTTCGATGTAAGCATACGGTATTTTCCGTAAATAAGCCCTTTATATCCATCATCGAATCCATAAACTTCCAGCTCGTCCACATTATTGGTCAGTCCTTTTACAACACCACGCATTGTAGCATTTAGAGCCTGACAATCCCCGCCGCTGGTCAGCATACCTATTCTTTTAATCATGATAGTACCCTCCATTTCTGTATCAACTGTATCAGATGACAGCATTTGTTTTTCATATTATATAATATTTCCGTTTTTCATACAATACCGTTCTGTAACTTTCACAAATGGGGTCAGGAACTATTGACAAATACACCAAAAACATTTATAATAAAAATCCGCGCAGCCGGGGAGATAGCGGTGCCCTGTACCTGCAATCCGCTACAGCAGGGGTGATGCCAATCCGAGGCTTGTCTCCTGTGGAGCTGCCCTTTATAAGTGGCGTTGACGTTTGGGTCTTACGCAACAGGAATCTGTGAACCGTGTCAGGGCAGGAATGCAGCAGCACTAAGCAGAACCTTCTGTGTGCCGTAAGGGTGCCTGAGCTGAGTTAACTGTAGAGGTAACGTCTATGGGACCATTCCGAAGTGCGGCGCGCGAAATAAATATGATCAAATATAAAAAGTAACATTTATCCTCCACAGATTAATGTTACTTTTTTTATTACATTTTATTACTCAGTCAGAGCTTTTGTTCTGCTTACATTTTTGTATTTCTTCATTACGTGCAGATAATATGGAACCAGTGGAACAAGAGCTGCGATCCAGGCTGCAGGATCTGCAAGGCATACTCCTTTAAACGAGGTTCTGCCTGCCACCGCCAGTACGATGGCAGTTCTTGCCACAAGCTCAAACACACCTCCAAGCATGGGCACAAGTCCATATCCCATCCCCTGAAGGGTGTTTCTGTACAGGAAGATACTTCCAAGAAACGGATAAGCCCAGAAAACAGCTTTAAAGTATGTAACCGAAACCTGAATCACATCTGTTTCTGAAGGTTTCAGGAACACATAAACCAGATATTTTCCAAAAAAGAACATCATGACCATAATTGCTGCACTCCATATAAAGATCATGATCTGAGTACAGAACACTCCCTGTTTTACCCTGTCCATTCTTCCTGCTCCACGGTTCTGCCCAACATATGTTGCAATGGTTGCACCAAATGCCACATAAACAGTCCCAAAAATGTTCTGGATTTTTCCAGCCGCTGAAAATCCTGCCATATACACAGGTCCATACACATTTACCGCACTCTGTACAATAATGGTTCCGATTGCCGTAATGGAAAACTGAAGGCCCATGGGAATTCCAAGATTCAAAAGGCGTCCGAAGCTTTTAAAAGATACTCTGAAGTCCTCCTTTTTCAGGTGAAGGATAGGAAATCTTTTAATAATATAGACCAGACAGCACACTGCAGAAATCCCCTGTGCGATTACAGTGGCCCAGGCACATCCTTCCACTCCCATTCCAAACTGAATGATAAAAACTATATCAAGAACCACATTGATCACAGCCGAAATGATGAGGAAATAAAGGGGTGATCGGGAATCACCCAGAGCTCTCAAAAATGCAGCCAGAGAATTATAGGCGGCTGTTACGATCAGGCCCATATAAATAATTTCCATATATGCAGTTACTTCATGGAAAACTTCTTTGGGAGAGTTCATAAGATGAAGGATAGGTACATTGGCAATACTGAACCCTATTGTCATAAAAATTGCGAAAAAGGCCATAAGGTAGACAGACATGGCAACATAATGGCGCATTCTGTCAAATTTTTTTGCTCCAAACATCTGGGAAACAATAATAGCAAAACCACTGCTGAGACCATTAAGCCAGCCTGTGACAAAAAACATAAGTGAGCCTGTACTTCCCACAGCAGCCAGAGCATTTACTCCGATAAACTGTCCGGCTATCACAGAATCTGCCACGTTATAAAACTGCTGAAAAAGATTTCCCAGGCATACAGGAATCATAAATTGAAGAATCAGGTTCAGCGGTTTGCCCACCGTCATATCATTGATTGTTTCTTTTTTCATCTTCCTCCCCCTTAAGCTGCAGCCTTAGCAAAGCTTTTTCGGCCTTTTTCTTTCCCCGCAGTCTTTTGAAAAAATCTGATATCAGAGCAGAACATTCATCATGAAGAACACCCTGTGTTATTTTAACCTGATGATTAAAAGTGTCAACCTGCAGAATGTTCATAACCGAGCCTGCACATCCTGCTTTTGCATTCATACACCCAATCACTACTTCATCAATTCTTGACTGTACCAGAGCACCCGCACACATCTGACATGGTTCCAGTGTAACATACATAGTACAGCCTTCCAGTCTCCAGTCACCAAGTTTCCTGCATGCTTTTCTGATGGCGATAATTTCCGCATGGGATAAAGTATTTTTATCAGTATTTCTTCTGTTATAGCCTCTTGCAATTATTTTCCCATCACATACAATTACACATCCGATGGGCACTTCTTCCAGTGCTTCTGCTTTTCTCGCCTGACGGATGGCCTCTTTCATAAACTTTTCCTGCTCTGTCACCCTTTTGTCTCCCTGTCTGCAATTACATATAAAATTCCATAAAATATGCCGGAAACTATCAAGTTTCCGGCACACATATAATCGAAGCGACGGGATTCGAACCCACGACCTCTGCGTCCCGAACGCAGCGCTCTACCAAACTGAGCCACGCTTCGCAATGCAAACATTATTATATTAAAGGATCCACCATTTGTCAATCTTTTTTTATTTTCTTCCTGAATATTTTTTTCCAGGATTCATATACATTAATGAATTAAAAATTACGGGGGTATTTTTTTGTCCGGATACCGGCGTTTTATCGCATATGTATATGAATACTGTAAAGGAAAGAAAGGCCGCAACTGCGGTTTCATTAAAGTCGAAGTGAAAGAACAGCGCTGTACTGTGGAAGTACACCTGAACTGTCCGGGGATTCTTCCTGATATTCCCTGCGATATTTATGGATTTATACGTAAAGATGGGCTGATAAACGGAATTCACCTTGGCTCATGCAAAACAAAAACCAATGCAGCAAACTGTCTTATAGAAAGTAATTCTCTTAACATGAGTAATTCCGGCATTTCTTTTGGACAAATGGGAGGTATCATACTAATCACCGGGGCAGGCAGCTTCTTTGGAACAGAGTGGGATGATATGCCTGTCCGGCCGGAAAACTTTCAGGAATTTAAGTCTTCCTCCCCGGCTCCTGAAAAAAAAGAAAGCGAACCGGTCCCTGTTCAAGAAGAAATACCTGTTCAAGAAGAAAAACCTGTTCAAGAAGAAAAACCTGATGAAACAAATCTGTTAAAGCAGCAAAGTACAGATGACCTATCTGATGATACTCCGGTTTCATTGCCTTTTGGAGAAGAATTCTATCCATTTAATGATGGGGAATTTATCACCTCATGGAAAATTCACCCCAGGGATCTGATGTATTTTCCCAAGCAGTGCAATTTTCTCCAAAATAACCGTTTCCTTCAATATGGATATTACAACTTCGGCCATCTGTTTCTGGGTCTGAGAAATAATGAAAAGTATTTTCTGGGAATTCCCGGAGGGTATAACCAGCAGGAACGTTTCATGGCCAATATGTTCGGTTTTCCATATTTTAAAGAGAGTACCTCCATAGAATTGCCCCGGATGCGAGGCGGTTACTGGTATCGGCCAATCTGCGCTCCTAATCTGAATTAAGACTTCTCACTGTACTAGTTCAGACGGTAGACCTCTGCCGTCTGAAGACCAAAACTCAAAGCATCTGAATGATTATCAAAAAAGATATCTACATGCCCATAAGGTGTTCCCAGATCTTCGACCGTATATACATTTCCATTAATCAGAAGCTGAGTTCCAAAAGGCACTCCTGCCATTGCCACAGTGCGTCCTGCTGTCGGAACAGTTCCGCTTGCCGTAAGATTGCCAGCAGTTCCGCAGCACTGGGCACAGTTACAATAAGCTGTCAGGGTAAAATTACCAAGATAAGTGCCCTGCCCTGAACCGGAATCTGTCTGGCCTTCCTCTGAATTCTCTGCATCTTCTGACGCCTGACTGTAATCCTCTGCATCTACTTCTGCTTCTGGAATATCTTCTTCATAACTTTCTTCCATATCCTGCTCTGAAGGTGTTTCCTGTGCATCTTCCTGAATTATATCTTCCTCCTGACAGGATTCATCCTGCTGAGCACAAGCTTCCTGTGCTGCTTCCTCCTCAGCCTGCTGCATAAGAAATGCTATGTCATTATCTGCACTGGAAATCTGACTGATCAGTGCATCTGCCTCTTCCTGACTTGCACTGATCTGATCCACATACGAAGAAATATCTGCTTTGGTTCTGTCCACCAGTTCCTGAATCTCCTGCTGTTTGGCTGAACGCTCTGCCAGCAGATTATCTATGGATTCCTTTTCCTCCTGTGCCTGGGCTTCTTTTTCCTGAATAGTGTTCTGAAGCTTCTCATATTTGTTTAACATCTTTCTGTCATAAAGAGCCACACTTGAGAACTGATCTGCAGTGTTTATGAAGTCAGCCAGATTTGCAGAGGAAAGCAAAGTTTCAAGTACGGAAGTACCGCCTTTTTCATACATATATTTAATTCTGGTCTTCATAGCATCATGCTGGTTTGCCAGAGCCTTACCGGCATTTTCTAATTCTGTCTGGATTTTTTTCAATTGATTTTCTTTCTCTCCGGCCTGAATACCAAGATCGGATATGCTGTCAGTCAGCTCCTGATACTGTACCTCAAGATCTGACAGATAGCCGTCCAGCTCCTGCTTCTTATTCTCAAGATCAGAAATATTCGCCTGTGTCTGTGCCAGACCGGCCTGTGCTTCCTGCTTCTGTGCCTGAATATATGCTATTTCATCTTCTGTTGCAAACGCAGTGGTTCCCATAGAAAAAGCAAGTATACCTGCAAACAATAGTGAAATAATTTTTTTCTTCATTGAAATAAATCACCTTTCATTTTACTATAAAAGTCCCGGACAGCAGCCATATGATGTAGCATGCTTGCATGCGTAGGCACAGGGCTATTGGACGGGCTAACCTGTATGAGCAAGTAGGCCGACAGGCTGGATTGCGAATACAGGTTGTGATTGCGGAAGCATGTAATGCGAAGCAATCAACTTTGATTTATGGTGATGTCTGCGTCAGCAGACATGTCCGTTTACTATGAAGGTAAGTATATCATATTTCGTAAAAAAATCAACACTTTTTATTAATTTTTGTAATAAGTATGTAATATTTGTCCATATTTCATACATACATCCAAATAAAAAGCGCCGCTCCCAAAGGGAACAGCGCTGAAATTTTCTATCTCTGTGCAGCTTAAGCTTCTTCTGGCTCTGCTGCCATAACTTCATTATATTTATCAAGGATAATTCTCTGAATTCTGTCTCGGGTTCCTGAATTTATAGGATGAGCAATATCCCGATATTCTCCGTCTGTAGCCTTACGGCTTGGCATTGCAATAAAAAGGCCCTTTTCGCCTTCAATGACTTTAATATCGTGAACCACAAATTCATCATCAATGGTAATCGACACAACTGCCTTCATTTTTCCTTCTTTCGTTACTTTTCTCACACGCACGTCTGTAATATTCATTATAAATGCTCCTTTCATGTCACTGAGGTGACCGTTTATTTTTATACGATGTTTTATATTACATACCGTTCATTTTTCTCTATTACTATTTTAACTTCCCCTTCACCGCAATAATAGGAATTAGCCCGGATCGTATCACGGCTTTCCACAATACAGTTCTCTATGTGGGTATTATCGCCAATATATACATTATTCAGGATAACTGAGTTCTTGATCACACAGTTATTTCCAACAAATACATCTTTAAACAGAACAGAATTCTCTACTGTACCGTTAATGATACATCCACTGGCAACAAGACTGTTTCTTACCTGTGCGCCCGGATTATATTTTGCCGGAGGCAGATCATCGATTTTTGTCTTGATGGTTGGTTCCTGTTTGAAGAAAAAGTTCCGGATCTGTGGCTGAAGGAAATCCATATTTGTTTTATAATAAGCTTCCGCTGTGGAAATGTTGCTCCAGTATGTATCAATTTTATATCCGTAAATTCTCTTCAGATTCTTATAACGAATCAAAATATCTTTTACAAAATCATGCCGTCCTTCCTGAGCAGCTTTCTCAATAAGTTCGATCAGCTGTCTCCTTCGGATAACATAAATTCCGGTGGAAATGGTATTATAGGAAGAAACCATAGGTTTCTCTTCAAATTCCTCAATTCTGCAGTCCTCATTCATACGGACTACACCAAAACGTTCAATTTCATTAGGATCATTGCACGTTGTGCAGACTACCGTAACGTCGGCTCTCTTTGCAATATGATATTCCAGCACTTTATTATAATCCAGTTTATAAATACAGTCTCCTGATGCAATCACCACATATGGTTCATGACTGTTCTTCAGAAACTGAAGATTCTGGTAAATGGCATCTGCCGTTCCCTGATACCAGAAATTATTATCCTTTGTAATGGTAGGGGTAAATACATAAAGACCGCCCTGTTTTCTTCCAAAGTCCCACCATTTGGAAGAACTTAAATGTTCATTCAAAGAACGGGCATTATATTGTGTAAGCACAGCAACCTTCTGAATGTGCGAGCTGGCCATGTTACTCAGTGCAAAATCAATGCTTCTGTAGCTTCCTGCAATGGGCATTGCCGCTATTGCTCTTTTGTTTGATAATTCTCTCATGCGGTTATTATTTCCGCCTGCCAAAATAATACCGATCGCTCTCATGCCTTGTCACCGTCCTTTGCTGTAATTACCTGTCCGCCTGCCAGTTCACCGCCCGGATAATCTTCGGGTGTTGTGATGCCGGAGATAGCCGTATTCTTTCCAATCCTTACATTATCAGGAATGACACTGCGTTCTCCAATAGTTGCAATACCAAAAGCATAGATTGCAGGCTTCAGAACATTAGGCACCTCTTCACCGCATCCCAGCACAACATGATTACCAATCGTCACATCCTCGGCAACAATAGCCTTATTCATCTGTACATCTTCTCCGATAGTAGAATTGCGCATAATAATAGAATCACGGATTACACTGCCTTTTCCAATCACTACATTAGGACCTATAACTGAATTATATACTTCTCCATATATTTCTGCTCCTTCACCAATAAGGCATCTGTCCGTCACTGCATCAGCAGATATATACTGAGGAGGAATAATATCGCCCTTTGTGTAAATCTTCCAGAATTCTTCATAAAGATTAAATTCCGGTATGATATCAATAAGCTCCATATTAGCTTCCCAGTAAGAGCCCAATGTTCCAACATCTTTCCAGTAGCCGTTATATTCATAGGCAAAGAGACGTTCTCCCTTTTCCTTACAGTATGGAAGGATATGCTTTCCGAAGTCACATCCGTTCTGATTCTTCAATGCCACCAGAGCTTCCTTAAGCACCGGCCAGCTGAAGATATAAATACCCATAGATGCCAGATTACTGCTGGGATGTTCCGGTTTTTCCTCAAACTCTGTGATTCTTCCCTTATCATCTGTTACCATAATCCCAAAACGACTTGCCTCTTCCATAGGCACCGGCATACATGCAATGGTAATATCTGCTTTATTTGCTTTATGAAAATCAAGCATTACCTCATAATCCATCTTATAGATATGGTCACCGGACAGGATCAGAACATAATCCGGATTATACTGCTCCATGTAATCCATATTCTGGAAGATAGCATTGGCCGTTCCTGTATACCATTCACTACTTGTACTCTTCTCATAAGGCGGCAGTACAGTTACTCCACCTTCATTTCTGTCCAGATCCCAGGGAATACCGATTCCGATATGAGTATTCAGTCTCAGAGGCTGATATTGAGTTAACACACCTACTGTATCAATACCTGAATTAATACAGTTGCTTAATGGAAAATCTATAATACGATATTTCCCTCCAAAAGGAACTGCTGGTTTAGCAACTTTCTCTGTAAGTACACCCAGTCTGCTGCCCTGGCCGCCAGCTAATAGCATGGCTATCATTTCTTTCTTTATCATGCAATCACCTCTTGTAAGTTATGATGTATAATTATATCACACTTCCTGCCATTAGTGAACATTATTTACAATTTTTATTGCTATTTCAAATATTTTTTAGAGTAATTGTATACGTCTTTTAAATATACGCCATAATGTTTCTTATTTTTTATATATTTTTTTCATTTATTTGATGTTATTTGGTGTTTTTTTACAATTTCATCCTTAATACCTCACCAAGAAACTCTTTTCATTTTTACCTGCAGGATGTATAATAAAACAGCAAATAAATTTAAGGAGAAATACATTATGTATCAGATAGACTTTCATAAACCGCTGAATATTCATTTTATCGGAATCGGTGGAATCAGCATGAGTGGTCTGGCAGAAATCCTCCTGGAGGAAAACTTTATTATTTCCGGCTCGGATGTAAAGCCAAGTCCTCTTACCCGGGCTCTGGAACAGAAAGGTGCCAGAATTTTTTATGGTCAGAAAGCATCCAACATCAGCGACCAGGTGAAAGTTGTGGTATATACAGCTGCCATACATCCGGATAATCCTGAATATGCCTGTGCAGTAGAAAAGGGACTTCCTATGCTTACCCGTGCTGAGCTTCTCGGACAGATTATGCGTAACTATGATACTCCTATTGCCATTTCCGGTACTCATGGAAAAACAACCACTACCTCTATGATATCCCACATTCTTCTTGAAGGAGGCTGTGATCCTACTATCAGTGTAGGAGGGATTCTTCCTGCCATCGGAGGTAATATCCGGGTGGGCAAATCAGAAACTTTTGTTACGGAAGCATGTGAATACACCAACAGTTTTTTAAGCTTTTTTCCAAAAATCAGCGTTATCCTGAATATGGATGCTGATCATCTTGACTTCTTTAAAGATATTGAAGACATCAGACATTCTTTCCGCCGTTTTGCCATGCTTCTGCCTGCAGACGGTGCACTGATCATCAATGCAGACACACCTGCATACCAGGAGATCATCAGGGATCTTCCCTGCAAGGTCATTACCTATGGTCTGGAACATAATGCCGAATATCAGGCTGACGATATTGTCTTTGATAAATACGGTCATGCCTCTTTCCATGTTCTGAGAAACAATATACGGACAGGCAGCTATTATCTGAAGGTTCCGGGTATCCATAATGTATCCAATGCTCTGGCCGCCATCGCGCTGGCAGAACTTCTTGGCATCTCCGATGATGTGATTGTCAAGGGGCTTGGAAGTTTTACAGGTACGGACCGCCGTTTCCAATACAAGGGGGAAACAGGAGGAGTTACTATCATTGATGATTATGCCCATCATCCCACAGAGATTCAGGCTACCCTTACCGCGGCAAAGAATTATCCGCACCAGAAGATCTGGTGTGTATTCCAGCCACATACATATACCCGGACCAAAGCTCTTCTTCCTGAATTTGCCCGTGCCCTTACACTTGCGGATCATGTGGTTCTGGCTGACATTTATGCCGCAAGAGAAACCAATACCATTGGTATCTCTTCGGAAGACCTTCAGAAAGAAATACTGAAGCTGGGAACTCCTTGTGAATATTTTCCGACTTTTGATGAAATTGAAAATTACCTTCTTTCTCATTGTAATCCGGGAGATCTTCTTATCACAATGGGAGCAGGAGACGTGGTAGATATCGGAGAACATCTCTTAGGTAAATAAATCATATTTTACGGACTGCAGGACATTAATCCTGCAGTTCTTCTTTTAAAAAGTTATAAACACTTTATCCCCCTCCTGTACTGCTTGTATTTACAGTAATTTTGAAAGTTTTCCACATTATCCACATTGTTATACACATTTTATCTTCTATTACAGTGTGGATTTCTATGTGTATAATTCGCTTGACATAATTCGACATTTTTTTATAATGTATTTCCCCAAAAATCTACAAAAATCACCCTTTTTTAGGTTACGATAATTTTTATCCACGTAAGTTTTCCACATTATCCACATTATCCACATTCAATTGTGGATGAAATGAGGCTGAAAATCTTACTATTCTCTTTTAAAATATGTTGTGCTATAATTCAGATAATCTCCAAAAAAGAAATAAAGTATTATAGGAAAGCGAGCGCACTATCTATGTCCCTGATTACTCTTGGAAATTCTTCTAAGGCAGAAGTAACTATATTAACCAATAATTTTATAGATAACTATATGCCCAGAGCGAATGGAGAATTTGTTAAAGTATATATTTATCTTCTCAGGCTTCTTTCTGATTCCTCCTCTTCTTTCAGCCTGGAACAGATTGCAGACCGCCTTCTCTGTACAGAGAGAGATATTATCCGGGCCCTGAAGTACTGGGAGAAAGAGAAGCTTCTCACTCTTCATTTCAGGAATAATGAAGATATAACGGACATTACGTTAAATGCTCCTTGTGTAATGCCTGAGGCATCCGCCTCCAGGGAAGAGGTTTTCCAGCCTCCGGTTTCCAAAATACCATCCTCTCTTACTCCGGACAGGATAAAGGAACTGAAAAAGAATGATGAGGTGGTTCAGCTCCTGTACATTGCAGAACAGTATCTTGGAAAAACTCTTTCTCCTTCAGAGATGAATAAGATTCTATATTTTTATGATGAGCTGAAGCTCTCTGCAGATCTTATCGAATACCTGATTGAATACAGTGTGAGTAAAGGGCATAAGAGTATGCGTTATATTGAAACCGTGGCCACAGCCTGGGCCCAGGAGGGAATCAATACTGTGGAGAAGGCCAGAGAATCCGGTTCCCGTTATTCAAAGGAATACTTCACCATTCTGAAATTTATGGGCATCAGTGGACGGAATCCTGTGGATACAGAGATCTCTTTTATGAACACGTGGCTCAATGATTACGGTTTTTCCATGGATATAATAAAAGAGGCCTGCAGCCGGACTGTCCTGACAACAGGCCAGCCAAGTTTTCAGTATGCAGATAAAATACTGTCCGACTGGAAATTCCGAAATGTAAAAGACATTTCTGATATACGGCTTCTGGACGAAGCTTATCAGAAAAAAAAGACAGAAAAAGCTTCCAGGAAGACTTCCACAGGCCAGAAGACACCTGCATCCAACCGGTTTAATAATTTTCATCAGAGAGAATATGATTTCGATGAATATGAAAAGAAACTGCTGAATCAGTGACAGGCAATACATTTACATATAATAGCAAAGGAGGCTTTTATGCCTTTACAGAATTATCAGTATGACACCATCATGCGGCAATACAGTAAAACTCAGTCCAGGAACAGGAACATTCTGCAAAAGAGAATTGAGGAAGTATACGCAAAAATTCCAAGACTTAAGGAAATAGATGATGAGGTTGCCACCTTAAGTGCCAGAAAGGCCAGGGCACTTCTGAATGGTCAGGAAAACAGTACCGAAGATCTGAAAGAAGAAATTTCTCTTCTTGCCCAGGAACGCAGTGCACTTCTGGTGTGCAATTCCTATCCGGAGGATTATCTGGAACAGCCCTACACCTGCCCTATCTGTCAGGATACGGGATATGTAGGAAATGAAAAATGTGTCTGTTTCAGGAAGGCCGAGATAGAATTACTCTACACTCAGTCTAATTTAAAAGAAATTCTTGAAAAAGAGAACTTTGACCACTTTTCTTTTGATTATTATTCTGATACAATGAGGGACGAAGCTACAGGGCTTACCGAAAGAGAGACTGCAAAACGTGCATATGATATTGCATGGAATTTTGTCAGAAATTTTGATCATTCTTTTGAGAACCTGTTTCTATATGGAGATACCGGTGTAGGAAAGACTTTTCTGTCTCACTGTATAGCCCGGGAGCTTTTGAAGACTGCACACTGTGTAATGTATTTTTCCGCATTTGATCTTTTTGACTTGCTTGCAGAAACCAAATTTTCCAGGAAAGATCAGGCATCCAATGAAGAGCTGATATTTAACAGCGACCTTCTGATCATTGATGATCTGGGAACAGAACTTACAAACAGTTTTGTCTCTTCCCAGCTGTTTTTATGTATAAATGAGCGTATTATGCGGAGAAAATCCACGATCATATCAACAAACCTTAAGCTGGAGAGTTTCTCGGAGAATTATTCCGAGCGGACTTTTTCCCGAATTGCAAGTAATTATCATATTGTTAAACTTGAGGGCAAAGATATTCGGATTCAGAAAATTTTTTTAGGAGGAAAATAAATCATGGCACAGGGAACAACGAAAGATTTAACCACACTTCCGGTAGGACGGCTGGGACTCATTCCCCTGATCAGCTGCAAAGAACTGGGTGATAAAGTGAATGAGTGGCTGATAAGCTGGCGTAAGGAAAGAAGCCACCAAGAGCTTAATTCTTTTGCCTTTGAAGGTTATCAGAGGGACTCCTATCTGATACCGGTTCAGACTGCACGTTTTGGTTCCGGTGAGGCCAAGAGTACAGTTATGGAATCTGTCCGGGGCGATGATATTTATATAATGGTTGATGTGTGTAATTACAGCCTCACCTACAATATAGGAGAATATACCAACATTATGTCTCCTGATGATCATTTCCAGGATCTGAAGCGTGTGATCGGAGCCATCGGCGGCAAAGCCCGGAGAGTCAATGTAATAATGCCATATCTGTATGAAAGCCGTCAGAGCATTCGAAGCGGCAGAGAATCTCTGGACTGTGCAACAGCTCTTCAGGAGCTGGTAGATATGGGGGTAGAAAACATCATTACCTTTGACGCCCATGATACACGTATACAGAACGCAACACCTCTTCACGGTTTTGAGAGCGTTCAGCCAGCTTATCAGTTTATCAAGGCTCTTCTGAAAAATGAACAGGGTCTTCATATTGATAACGATCATTTTATGATTATCAGCCCTGACGAAGGCAGTATGAGCCGTGCGATCTACCTGGCAAATATTCTGGGCGTGGATATGGGAATGTATTACAAACGTCTGGATTATACAAAGAAAATCAATGGCCGCCACCCGGTTGCAGCTTATGAATTCCTGGGACCAGATCTGAAAGGCAAGGATATGATCCTGATTGATGATATGATCTCATCCGGTGATACTGTGATCAAAATTGCTTCTCTTCTGAAAGAAAGAGGTGCCGGGAGAATTTATATCTGTTCTACCTTTGGCCTCTTCACAGACGGTCTTGAGAAATTCGACAAAGCTCATGAAGAAGGAGATTTTGACAAACTGCTTACAACTAATCTGATTTATCAGTCACCTGAGCTCCTTTCCAGAGATTACTATATTTCCTGTGACATGAGCAAATATATAGCTCTAATTATTGATACGTTAAATCATGATCTTTCCGTCAGTCATCTGCTTAACCCTGTAGATCGAATCAAACGCTGTGTAAATGCATATATGGCTCAGTATGATAAATAATAAACTTAAAAAGAACCTGAATCCTGAAATGAGACAGTGCTCAAAGGGATACCAGGTTCTTTTTTATATTTTAGAGAACTATTTTCTGATAAGGAATCTGCTCTCTGTCAAGAATCTCCATTTCTCTTTTATTACAGGTACTGATGATAATCTGTCTTTTTTCTTTATACATCCATTGAAGTACTGCCAGAAGACGTTCTTCATCGTACATTCCAAATACATCGTCCAGAATTACAGGAAATTTTTCATCCTGACACAAGATTTCTCCTGCAGCCATACGCAGAGCAAAGTAAATCTGTTCCATAGTTCCTCTGCTCAGGCGCTCCAGAGCCACAATCCTTCCCTGCGTATTCACAGCCATATGAAACTGGGAATCTATTATCACTTCTTCGTATTTTCCACATGTAATCTCACTTAAGATCTGTGAAGTCCTGTCTCGCAATTTCCTGCCAACTCTGCTTTGAATATTTCCGGACAGTTTCTCAATAGTAGACATTGCAAGATTCAATGCCTGAATTTCCTGACTTTCTGCGGAGGGAAGGCATGCGTTTTCTTCAAATTCCCTGTATTCTTCCTGTAAATTTTCATAAGCAGTTTCCTTTTCATCGCATGATTGCTGAAGGCTTTCCAGATTCCATTCCATTTTTTCTTTCCTGGACAGCCATCTTGTTTTCATAAATGTTCTTTTCTGCAGCTCCCGGCCATATCTAAGCTGTTTCATTCCTCCCAGGATTTCCAATGCCAATGTGATTACAATAACCACAAGACTGCCCCATACACTGCCTCCTGTCACTGCCCCTCCTGTCAGAACTGCAATTCCAATAACCGCTGCTGCAATCATAACTGTTGCTGCAAAATTTCTCTTTTTTCTTACTTCTCTGATTTTTTCTTCCAGAAGATCCTCTCCCTGGATATCTCCGGGCTTCATATGTAAAGATACTGCCTTTTCTTCCAGCTGAGACATTTTATTTTTCAGCTCATCGATTTCTCCCTTTATATAATCCATTTTCGCTGAAATCTTCTGCTGTTCTTTATCAATTTCCTTCTTTTTTCTCTCTTCCTGGTCCAGGAATCCTTTTCTGGTCATTTTAAGCATCTGTTCCGCACGTCCCAGATCGATGGAGCTGTCACCTGTTCCCTGGTAATTTGCCATATGATTTTCAAGTTCCCGAACCAGATCCTGTCCTGTCACGCTTTTTAGCTGAGCAACAGACACGGTATTATCATAAATTACCTCGCTGACATTTCCCAGAACACTTTCCATATTTTTTTTATCTGCATCTGCCAGCTCTTTACTGTCCTCATTGTAAATCTCACCGGACAGGCGGTCTTTCTGAAAATTCCTGGTTATGCGAAAGTTCTGGTTTTTACTGTTAATCCATATACTGCCGCCATAGGTTGAAGAATTTTCCCATGGCTCATATGAACTGAAAGTGTCGTTTTTTGCTGCTTTTCCACGCATTCTGGGAAGTCCGAAAAGCATGCTTCTAATAAAAGTATGAATTGTTGTTTTTCCACTTTCATTCTGGCCATACAGTACATTAATTCCGGATGAAAAATCCAGAGTTCTGTCGTGAATCTTTCCAAAGTTATTTATTTTTAATCGTCTGATAATCATATTCTGCCTGTCACCTGCTTGTTTCCAGTAAAGCCTGAAGCCCGTAATACAGAGCCTTGTCGTCTATTGTGCTTCTGTCTTTGCTGAGAAAATAACTGATATAATCTCCAATTAGGGTTCCACTATACTCTTCCTGCAAAGCCTCGAGGTCATATGCAGGCTTTGATTCATCCAGTACTTCTGTTACAAATCCGTATGCCTTCAGCCTTTCCGGCAATAGCAGCAACTCAGGAGCTCTGTTCCCTTTAAGAATGATCCTGTACATATTCATTCTTCCTCTGCCAGCCAGATCTGCCTTAAGCATATCCTCCAGAGAAGACTGTGTAGTGTCTTCTCTCAATGTAAGTATAATCTGTTCGTACGACCGGCAGGCAAAAGGAATAAACTTTGTTTTCAGTCTTCCATTTTCTATATGCCCTTCAATATAGCCGTGATCTCCAAGGTCATTTCTGTCAATAGGCTCCAGTGCACCGGAATATGCTGCCCTGTCTCTTAAAATCATCTGAGGTTTATGAATATGTCCCATGGCAATATAATCAAAACCTGCCGCAGATATGGTTTTCACATTCATTGGAATATGTCTGCTGTCTCCTCCATGAGCCATCAGAATATGGATACCTTCTTTTTCCTCTGGTTTTGCATTATCATAAAGAGCCCTCTCTATTTCCTGGTGTTCATAGCTCAGTCCATATACGTAGACATTCAATTTCTCATCCTTTACACAGGTCAGCTGTTCATTCTTAAAGAAAAAGACATTTTTTTCCCACTGAAAATCTCTGTAAAAGGAATCCGGTTTGATATAATCGTGATTACCTGCCATCAGATAAACCCTTGTATCCGGAATGGTAGAAAACAAATAATTCACTTCTTTTAACTCTCGTAAAAGTGGCTGACGGTGAAATAAATCTCCTGCTATAAATAACAAATCCACCGGATTCTCGCGGATGCCCGCAATAACCCGGCGGAATGTCTCCCAGATTTCTTCCTCACGTCTGCTGCTCCAGGAGCATCCCCTGTCAGGGACAGCTCCCAGATGAACATCTGCAAGATGAATAAATCTCATATCAATCTCTCTTTCTTATACTAATTACAGATCACAATTCTTTACTGTTCTTGGGAACGGAATTACGTCACGAATATTACCCATGCCGGTAAGGTACATTACACATCGTTCAAATCCCAGTCCAAATCCCGAATGACGGGTAGACCCATATTTACGAAGGTCAAGATAGAACTGATACTCTTCCTTCTTCATTCCCAGCTCATCCATACGTTTCTCAAGTTTCGCCAGATCATCTTCCCTCTGACTTCCGCCTATAATCTCTCCAATTCCCGGTACAAGACAATCCATAGCAGCTACTGTTTTGTTATCCTCATTCATCTTCATATAAAATGCCTTGATTTCTTTAGGATAATCAGTAACAAATACCGGTTTTTTAAAGATTTCCTCTGTCAGGTAACGTTCATGCTCTGTCTGCAGATCACAACCCCAGTAAACCTTGAAGTCAAACTTATCGTTGTTTTTCTCCAGAAGTTTTATTGCTTCCGTATAAGTAACATGGCCAAATTCAGAATTTACTACATGATTAAGCCTGTCAAGAAGTCCTTTATCTACATAAGAATTGAAGAAATTCATCTCTTCAGGAGCATTTTCCAGAACATAACTGATCACATACTTCAGCATAGACTCTGCCAGGTCCATGTTATCATTCAGATCTGCAAAGGCACATTCCGGCTCGATCATCCAGAATTCTGCAGCGTGACGTGTGGTATTGGAATTCTCCGCACGGAAGGTGGGACCAAATGTATATACGTTACGGAATGCCTGTGCAAAGGTTTCACAGTTCAACTGTCCACTCACAGTAAGATTGGTCTCTTTTCCAAAGAAATCCTGTGTATAATCTACTTCTCCTTTATCATTTCTGGGAATATGATCCATATCCATGGTAGTAACCTGGAACATCTCTCCTGCGCCTTCACAGTCACTCCCTGTAATCAGTGGAGTATGAACATATACAAAGCCTCTCTCCTGAAAAAAGCGATGAATAGCATAGGCACAAAGAGAGCGCACGCGAAATACCGCCTGGAAAGTGTTGGTTCTGGGGCGCAGATGAGTCATTGTTCTCAGGTATTCAAGACTGTGACGTTTTTTCTGAAGCGGATAATCCGGTGCAGAAGCACCCTCTACAGTTACTTCCTCTGCCTGGATCTCAAAAGGCTGCTTCGCCTGCGGAGTAGCAACCAGGGTTCCTCTCACAATAATCGCTGCACCAACATTCAATTTACTGATCTCAGCAAAATTATCCATTGTATCATGGTATACAATCTGCAGTGTTTCAAAAAAAGTACCATCATGCAGGACAATAAATCCAAAATTTCTGGAAGCTCGTACGCTCCTTACCCATCCTCCTACAGTAATCTCCTGATCAAGATATTTTTCACGTTCTTTGTAAATTTCTCTTACCGTTATCAGATTCATATCTATCTTTTCCCTTCTCCTCATCATTTTATTACTTCTTCATTCTTAAAGGATTCCCTCTTTTAAGTATAGACTATTCCTTCATTTCGTACAAGGAGTATCCTGAGGTTTTCCCATTCTTTTTTTATGTCAGCTGTATTTCAGTGACTGCAGGCACCTGGCAAAAATCCTCTTATATGTCTTCGCTGTGTAATGGAGTCCGTCATCTATGTCGTCCAGGCCGTAATAATTTTGGGAAAAACCATAACCTGTTGATTTCAGATAATGATACATATCTATATACTGAAAAGAGGAATTTAAATTTTTTCTCAGATAATTGTTGAAATCACGAAGGACTTTTTCACTTCTGTCTGCTTTTCCTGCGTCTCTTAACATAGAGCGGTTTACAGGATTTACAGACATACAATAAAGTTCACAGCCATGGCTCTTCAGGATTGTTGAAATAGAATTATAATAATTCACATAATCCTTATATTTTTTCAGGTCATTTACACCCAGATTGAAAATAACTGCTGTTTTTTTCTTCAGGAGTCCATCTGTATCATTTTTTATCATGTTAAACAGTTCATAGTATCCTGTCTGCTTAAACCACGACAGACCTTCCCCTGCCTTGCAGATAAACTGCACATTCTTAACTCCGGACTCTGATGTATTATCCAAAACGTTTTTCATATAACAGATGCGGGAATCCCCGATAAAGATCACCTGTTTATACTTATAAACGTTTACCTGAGGAAGTTCATAAGAGGTAAGATCCGGCTCTGATAAACGATTAAAAGCAACTGCATACAGATTAATATCCTTATTTACAGTAATGGTTTCTTCCGCTTCATACTCAGGTCTGACCGACTGTCCTGCTTTAGTGGACCACCCCATAAATGTATATCCTGACGCATTTCTTACACAAGGCAGCGTAAATGAGGTCCCCTGTGGCAAATAAACTTTGTTGCTTACCTTACCATCATTCTTTCTCAAAGTAACAGTAACCTGTTTTTTCTGTACAGAATAGAACTGGACTGATTTATTAACAGTATAAGTTTTACCGGAAATTGCTTTATCAGCATTTTTTCCTGTAGACCAGCCAAGATTAATATAGCCGCTTCTTTCAGGCACAACAGGCAATGTAATAACAGTACCTTCTTCTACTGTTTTTGCAAGTTTCTGATAGGAAGAATCCGTTTTTCCATCACCACGGAAGAATGTCACCTTATAATATTTACTCTTCCTCCTCACTGCATAAAATTTTTTATTTTTCTTTACTTTATACCTGGAACCTTCTTTATATAACGGAGTTGTTTTCCCTTTGGAGGTAGTCCATCCAAGATTTATATAACCTGTAGCTTTAGGAAGTTTAGGCAAAGTAACCACCTGATTTGAAGAAGCATATATCTTCAGTGCCTGATATGCCTGGCTTTTGCTTGTCCCACTATTGTTATTAAATATTATTTCATACGGATATTTTCTGTATACTGCATAAAATGATGTCGTTGTATTTACAACTACCTTACCACCTGCTTTATAGGAAGCTTTAGACGCATTTTTACTTTTAGACCATCCAAGAGCCTGATACCCGGTCTTCTCAGGAACTTTAGAAAGGGTAATTGACAATCCCTTTCCGATTACCTGGTTTAGTTTCGTAAAACTGCTGCTGCTTTTCCCTGTCTGATCATAAAATGAAACCTTAAGAGATGTACGCCGGACAATGTAAAGATTCTGATCCCAGGTAACTCTGTACTCCGTATTCAGATCATACTGAACCTGTGCAGAACTTTTCTGGTCTGTCCAGCCATAATTAATATATTTCAAACTGGGCATATCAGGAAGAATTACAGTTTTTCTCTCATATGCCTCCAGAATTCCTCCTGGGAATACGGCAGTTCCAGAATTATTATATAAAACTATCTTACATTTTTTCGGCATATAAAGATTCAGAACTCCGTTCACAGTAAAATCTTTCAGACTGTCTTCTTTTCTTAATGTAATTCTGTTTCCTCCCTGAAAATAAATACTATTATCAAGGCTTTTATCTTTATCCAGTTTCCACATGTCGGGAGCATCTTCTGCAGGAACGTGAGGTAGAATCACGGATTGTCCCCATTCTGCACGTATACTTTTTGTATTTTCATCCTCGCATTCTTTTCCCTCTCCATCCAGGAAACAAATCAGAATTTCTTTCTCAGGATCAAGGGACGGAGTTGGAGTTACTGTCGGAACAGGGCTTACTGTCGGAACGGGGCTTACTGTCGGAGCAGGGCTTACTGTTGGCTCCGGACTCGCTGTGGGAACAGGACTCACTGTGGGAACAGGAGTTTCTCCCACATTTAAATCATTATCTGTCATTCCATATTCATCCGGACCGGAACTGAAAGCACTTCCATTATCCCATGAATCCCCAAATTCAGCTGCCTGAACCGAAACACCTGCAACCATAAGTGTAAAGCATACAACAAGGCACAATATTCTTGTTATTCTAATGTATTTTCGTTTATGCATATTTACCTCCTGATTCCATATAGGTATAAATATTTCCGCCATTTACAGGTTATCGATAAATCTCATAAATGCAGCTCTTCCTTCCGGTGTACACTTGTACACGCCGGCATCTTCCAGAACATGAACAAATACCTTGCCTACCTCTGTGCGAAGTATTTCCTGAATATTATCTTCATCTATATGGTCATATTCCGGAAGGAACTCTGCCACCCAGTCTGCATGTTTTCTGATTTTTTCATTGGAAGCAATATCTTTATGTTCCAGAATGTACTCTTCCAGAAGTTCAAGCTCTTCCTTCAGCCTTGCCGGAAGAACAGCCAGTCCCATTACCTCGATCAGCCCTATATTCTCTTTCTTAATATGATGATACTGTGCATGAGAATGATATACCCCCAGAGGATGTTCCTTTGTAGTAATATTATTTCTCAGAGTCAGATCAAGTTCAAAGAAATCTCCCACCTTACGGGCGATAGGTGTAATGGTATTATGAGGTTCTCCGTCGGTTTCTGCAAATATAAACGCATCTTCATCCGTATATCCTCTCCATACCTCCAGGATATGAGAAGCCAGGTCGATCAGGCGTTTCTCATCCTTATGACGGATCCTTATGACAGAAAGAGGCCATTTCACAATGCCGGCTTCCACATCTTCATATCCCGGAATTGTTACATGCTTTTCAATAGCTGCTTTTGCCATAGCAAAAGTATAATGACCTCCCTGAAAATGATCATGACTTAAAATAGAACCTCCTACAATGGGAAGATCTGCATTGGATCCGAGAAAATAATGAGGAAACAGTTTTACAAAGTCAAAAAGTTTCACAAATGTGTTTCTTTCAATTTTCATAGGAATATGCTGACTGTTAAATACAATACAATGTTCATTATAATAAACGTATGGAGAATACTGGAATCCCCATGGACTGTCATTGATTGTTACAGGAATGATTCTGTGGTTTTCCCTTGCAGGATGGTTGACTCTCCCTGCATATCCTTCGTTTTCCGGGCAAAGAAGACATTTAGGATAGCTGCCGGATTTAGCAAGCTTTGCCGCAGCAATGGCTTTGGGATCTTTTTCCGGTTTAGAGAGATTAATTGTGATATCAATTGTTCCATACTCGCTGTCAACTGTCCATTTCTGATCTTTCTCCACCCTGTAACGGCGAATATAATTACTGTCCTGACTAAGCTTATAAAAATAATCCGTTGCTTCAACAGGGCTCTTTTCATATCTTGTCCAGAATTCTTTCTGAACCTGTGAAGGACGGGGCATCAGACAGTTCATCAGCTTTGTGTCAAAAAGATCTCTGTACACGATACTGTCTTCAATAAGCTGCCTCTTTACTGCCTCATCCAGAAGAGCATTAAGAACCTCTTCAAGATTGATATCTGTAAAATTTTCTTCAGGTTCCACATATTCATCTTCATGAAAAAGTTCCAGAAGCAGATTAATTGTATAGTTTTTTTCACAGATAGGTGTCAGGCCTGTCTCGATTCCATACTGCACAAGTTTGCTGATATTGTCATATAACATATATTTAATTTTCCCCCAAATGTTATTTCTAAGTATTTTTCAGTTTGCAGACTCCATATAACAAATAAAAATATTCCCGGATCTTTCAAACAACTTTGTACTGTCATTCATACCATATGGCTTGGTTTCTCCCGAAACCGGATCGTATAGATAAGTATTATACTCATCATATCCAACGATCACCCTGCTTGTCTTATCTCCTGTCCTGACAATTACCGGTCTCTGGGCACTGACCTCATATAATACGCTGTCCAGAGAACACCCGGACAGATCAAGCACTGTGCCCTTATCTCCAAGCTCTTTCTGCAGCTTATCCTTATCCCAGATTCCTGTACGAATGATTTCAGGCACATCTTCAATACTGAACTGAATTTTTGTTTTCTTATTTCCACGTTCCCATATATATTGCTGTGCACGATTCAGTACAACGCCGCCGGTTTCATCTGCTCTTTGTACCGCCTGGGCCGGATCATTATAACAGTTGTCAAATTCTCCACGGGCATATACGTAGTACATTTCTTTCTCAGGAATCTGTGTATCTATCTGAATCTCTTTTTCTTTTATGCTGCGAATCTTTGCATACATCACCAAAGGTTCAGTTACATCCTTCTTCTCTTCAAAAGCAAGTTTCACTCTTATTCCCGTTCTCGAATAAGGAGACATTTCTATCCTTCCATTATTCTGAGCCGTTTTACTGTTATTCATTATATTGTCCTTTTTCTGAACAGTATAGGAAGTATCTCCTGATTTTACAGAAAGACCGAATTCTATCAGAGTTCCTCCTACTGTAATATCCGTAACGTACATTCCCTCTTTATGATATTCCTTTTTCCGGTTTCCATCAAAATCTTCAATATAAAGAGTCTGAAGTCCTTCTGAAATATGTCCGTTTGAATCTGTAAGAATATCAGAGTCTGACAAAAGTCCGTAAATCAGATCCTCATTCATAAACCCAACTGTACGCAGCTGCCACCCTTTCTCCGGCTGAATGAATCTGATTTTCTTTGTTTCAAAATCAATCTCCTTGATCTTCCCTTCATCCTCTCCCTGAGTAACCAGCCAGGCTGCATGTGCATTTGTATCTGAGATGACAAAATTTTCGTTTTCAATTCCATCCTCCAGAATTTCATAAGTATGATTCATTATATCGATCTGATAAAGTCTCTGTGCAAAAAGAAGAAATAACTGATCCTGTTTATTTACATACGATAAAGTACCAAGATCCTTTTTCAGAAAATCGTATGACTCGGAAATAGGCACAAACGCCTTTTCTTCTACCAGATTCTGGTCATTATTATAATAGTAGATTCCAACTCCGTTGTATCCTTCATGTTCTCCCCTGTTCATATATCCATAGACTGCAAAATCTATATTTCCCTCATCACTTATTCGAATGATCTTTATATCATGCTGCTGTCTGGAATACCTGAAATCTTCATCCGTATCCTTGCGAAAACTAAACACCTGAACAGCTTTTCCATTTTCCGGAGAATATGACCACAGATCCCCCTGCTGTGCGAAGGCGATCACTGAAGCATTTTCACTTACCATATAATCAACGTTTCGATTTCTGATTCCAAGAAGAACACCTTCATCCGAAAAAACAGGAAGGGACGGATCAAACACCTGAGCTGCTGACCGTTCAAAATCCAGAAGCCGGATTCTGGAGTCCGTATATCTCATTCTGTAAAACTCTTCCACATCATAAACTTCTGTATTGTTTTCATCATCTTTGGATGTGATCTGATATTCCAGAGAAATGCTTGCCGTAGTTTCATTGATATCTTTAATTACCGGAATGCCTTTCTTATTAAGCCTTGGCTTCATAGTTCCCCAGCTGATTTCATTTAAAGAAGAATGAATATCAATATCAGAATAATTAGTGGAATTTCCCGTACTTTCGGGTTCCAGATATGCGGCAAGCCCGTCTGCGGAATTTTTATCAAGGCAGGCTTCATAAAAGCCCTGTACAAAAGCCACATAGTCCGCAGCATTTACCTTAGACCTGGAAACGATTCTGGTGTAATAATATGCTGTCTTATTTCCGATATCCAGTGAAATCTCCATCGAATATTCCTGGTTCATTCTCAGATCACTTCCGATTTTTATTCCTGCCCGAAGGTAATTTCCATCTTTTTTCAGATTTATTATTTTTTTATTTTCAAGAACTTTACTCCCATCGGAAGTACGTATTTCATAAGACAAACTATTTACTTTTGTCTTATAAGGGCTTACAACAAAAGTCAGTTTTCTTGAATTGTCCAGAGGAGTCACACAATCTCTGATAAAATCCGTCTGCATAGGATGAGCATAACCGCACATACGGTTTGCATAAATTCCGTTTATATCAAGCATCACTTCCGGAAAGGATGCATCTTCCATATCCGAGCGGTCATCAGTTTTTTCATTATTGAGCAAAAGTGCTGTGCCCGCCACACCCAATATAAAAACAAGAAAAAGAATTATGATCTTTTTCAGCTTTCTTTTCATAGTTTCGTTTCCTCTTCTTTCTTTATCACAATGAGCAGGGCAGGCACATAAAAATCACAGATCAGAAATACCTTCGACAACGCTGTCTGCGACAGCGTCTTCTGGATATTTCCTGGCAGAGCAATACCTGTACCAGTTCACTCAGAAAATTCTCCGGTACGGCCTGGGCAGACATTTCCGGTTCCATTTCATTTTTGATCTTCATGCACAGATGATGAAGCATATATTTATCCGGATATTCATCATAAAGACGGCTGCCCTCATAATCCAGGAGCTGGCATTCTTCCTCTACTTTTTCCTGTATTTTCTGAACAGTCAGGGGATAATAAGATTTCATCAGTTCAAATTCTCTCTCCTGCATCCTCTCTCCCTCATAGAGCAGAGGATTTGCATATGCTGCATAAAATGGGAAATATTTATCATAATACATATAGAAATCCTGCATTTCTTACAGTTATCTATTGCAGTATATGCAAAAGTGCCCAAATCTGTTCCCTGGACAACATTTACATTTCCTGAACCATCCTCACTGTAAGTTTTACACTATGGTCAATAGCTGCCTGTTCAAACTGAGCATAATCCATATTTGCACTTCCATCTGCTTTATCAGAGATAGCACGAATCACCAGAAATGGAATTTTGTTCAGATAAGCTGCCTGCCCGATTGCAGCTCCTTCCATCTCCGTAGCATATCCTCCAAATTCCGCAGCAATAATATCTTTTTTGTTTTTATCTGAAATAAACTGATCACCGGAACAGATTCTTCCTTCAAAGACCTGAATTTCCGGGTTTACCTCATGGCAGACTCTGGCAGCAAGCTTTCTCATTTTCTCATCTGCCTGAAAGGAAAATTCATTCATCTGAGGAATCTGGCCTTTTTCATATCCAAACCCTACAGCATCCATATCGTGATGCATTACATCAGTAGACAGTACTATATCACCAATATTCACATCATTATTAAGGCTTCCTGCAATTCCTGTATTAATTACTGCATCCACCTGAAAAATATCTGCCAGGATCTGCGTACAGATTCCTGCATTTACCTTGCCTACGCCCGAACGTACCACAACCACTTTTTTCCCTTCCAGAAATCCCTCAAAGAAATCCATGGATGCCCTCCTGGTAATCTTTACTTCCTTCATTTTATCTTTAATTCTGGAAACTTCCTGTTCCATTGCGCCAATAATTCCTATACAATTCATTTTCGCACCTCTTAATTATAGAATGTTGTTAATGGTTTAATCATGCCATTACTTTTTTCATTATATCAAATCTTTAAATTATATGGAAACTTTTTTTATATTCTGTTATAATTATAAAGATGTCAGGGCCAAAAGGTCATAATCCACGTTGTGCTTGCGCATAAGTGGTTTACCCAAACATCATAATAAACAAGTTATTACATCAGGAGGAATCATATTATGACATATAAAACAAAAGGAGTCTGCTCACAGGCAATTCATTTTGAAGTAGATGAGAATCAGAAAGTCCATAATGTACATTTTATTGGTGGATGTGACGGGAATACCAAAGGAATTGCAAGCCTTGTAGAAGGTATGGATGCTGATGAGGTAATCCAGAGGCTGGAAGGTATCCAGTGCGGCTTCAAAAGCACTTCCTGTCCGGATCAGCTTTCTAAAGCTTTAAAACAGGCACTGAACAAATAACAATTTTAAGATCCTGCAGTTTGTTGAAATAAACCGCAGGATCTTTTTTCTATTCTTTTTTTCTATTCTTCTTTTCTGTCCCATTTATCGCAAAGGGATTGAACTTCCCTGGAAAAACGTGCCAGATCCTTATTAGGTGTTCCTTCATTTTTCTTAATAACTTCCAGAAGACGATATCCAAGAGAAAGCAGCTTCTCGAATATACCGGCGGCTTTTCTGGTCTTTGGTGAAACAGATGTTTTCTGTATCCGGATACCTTTTGCTTCGTAAAGGCAGACATTATCCGTCAGATCATATTCTGTTCCACTGAATGGAGCCATAGCATCATAACCCAGTTCTTCCTGCAGTCTTTTCGCAAAGCTTTCCGTTACTGTATCTTCCCCATGAGTCACAAAAACCTTTTTAGGTTTCTTTTTAAATGCTCCTGCCCATTCAAGAAGACCATTTACATCGGCATGACCGCTGATTCCCGGCATTCTGCATATATGAGCCCCGACGTGTACAGACTCTCCAAAAAGTTTTACATCACTGGCTCCCTCCAGCAGTGCTCTTCCCAGAGTCCCTGATGCCTGATATCCTACAAACAGAATGGTATTCTTCTCATTCCATAAATTATGTTTTAAATGATGCTTGATACGTCCGGCATCACACATTCCGCTGGCAGAAATAATTACCTTGCAGTCTTCATCCTCATTAATCGCCTTAGAATCGTCACTGGTAACAGCAATCTTCAGTCCCTGGAAACTAAGCGGATTAATTCCCTTTTTAATAAGCTCCAGTGCTTCTTCGTCAAAGCAATCGTACTTATGTCCTGAAAAGATAGTTGTTGCTTCATTTGCCAGAGGACTATCCACATAAACTTTAAAATTATCGTGTCCGCTGACAAGTCCGTCTGCTTTAATCTGTCGTATAAAATACAGCATTTCCTGAGTACGTCCTACAGCAAAAGAGGGGATGATCAAACTGCCGCCTCTGTCAAATGTCTCCTGAATAATCTGAGCCAGCAGGCTTACATAATCAGGTCTCTCCCCATGACTTCGATCACCATAGGTAGATTCCATAATTACATAATCTGCATCCTGAAGATACTGAGGATCCTTGATCAAAGGCTGATTCTTATTACCGATATCTCCGGAAAATACAATTTTTTCTTTCTGCTCTCCTTCTGTAACTGTCAGCTCTATGCTGGCAGAACCTAAAAGGTGACCTGCATCAACAAAGCGAACCTGAATCCCAGGAGCAGGAGAAAACACTTTATCATATGGGCACTTTACAAAATTCCTAAGCACTCCCATCGCATCTTCCATAGTATATGCCGGAACAAATTCCGGTTTCCCCTGGCGTCTGCCCTTTCGGTTTCTCCATTCCGCTTCAAACATCTGTATATGTGCGCTGTCACGCAGCATAATATCACACAGATTACAGGTGGCATCCGTTGCATAGACAGGTCCCTGAAATCCCCTGGCGTATATTGCAGGCAGATTACCGGAATGATCCATATGTGCATGGGTAAGAAGAACAAAATCCAGTTCACCGGGTGCTACGGGAATTTCCACATTCTCATAATAATCCGGCCCCTGCTCCATCCCACAGTCAACCAGGAATTTACGACCTGATGCCTCCAGATAATAACATGAACCGGTTACCTCATGAGCCGCTCCCACAAAGGTAATCTTCATACCAAAACCCCCTTTCAAATTTTTCCTGTATAATGGAAAACCGGAAGACTGCCATCTTCTGCAGCTTCCGGTTTTGTGCGTTTGCCTTTGTCATTTCATTTGAAATATTGCTGGTATTTGAATGAAGACAGACATTGCCAATGTGCAAACACAGATTTACAGGATGGTAATGTACGTTTACAAATTTTACTTCTTCATCCCGTATTATTTCC
>JAXEUE010000089.1:0-7296 GCA_034115005.1 Blautia sp. | reverse complement strand
TGCCCTCTGGTTTATTTTGGGGTTGTTCTTTGCATTAATTTGGACTTAGAATTTTTTTATTTATTACATTTTTACTTAAAAAAAAAGCGAGGTGACTCAGAATGAAAAAACAATTAGCATGATATTGAGTTTTATTTTGATTTTAGGATGTTCAACGACGATCTTTGCAGCTGACAGCAATAATAATTACACATAAAATCTTCCCCATAATGGAGCTGAATATTTTGAAATAGACGTTAGAGATGATGAAGAAAATGAAAAACGAATTTCTGATTTTATTACCGTATATGGCTATCAATATACCAAAGGTAATCTAAAAAGTGGTACATGTAGAAACGGTACAAGCGGTGGTAGTTCAGCTTCTAGTTCTACCTTATCATTAAATTACACTAACAATAACTCTTATAATATTTCCTTTACGGCTTCAGTCTCCGGAAATTATACAAACGGTGGGACTATAGGCTCTAATTTAGGTGTTACACGGGGTGCATCAAAATCGTATTCGTTAGGTAGCGGATACTCTGTAACGGTTCCAAAAGGATCTCATTATTTAATCAAGTACCGTCCAATGTATTATACACAATGTATTATACATATGAAGTAGTTGAAATAAAATATATTGAACGATATAACGAAGGATTGGGTGGCATGGAGAGATATGTAGTTGGAACAAAAACATGCTATGTAGACGTATTTTCACACTGGGATTTCACGCACGTAGCTAATTAACGACATATCATAATGATTTTTAACAAGTTGGACACCCTCCGCTAGGCAATAGCCTGGTAGATTCGGTCAATTTCCTCTTCGAAGATTTCATCCGGAGTTCTATAGCCCAGGAGTTTTCTCGGCAAGTGTTTTGGTGACCTTTTCCAGATCCGTGAGGCTGGCGAACTCTGATCCATTATCACTGTTATCCCGAATTCGGGATAATAGTGATCGTGGATGTCATTACCGATGGCCGGAATGGATCAAAATAGTTGATGATGCGGGATTTACAAGATCTATGTCGAGAAAAGGCTGTTCCCCAGACAACGCTGCCTGTGAGGGCTTCTTCCGACATCTAAAAAATGAGATGTTTTATAACCGCAGTTGGGAAGGCTGTTCGATTGCTGAGTTAAAATATGAGATCGACAGTTATATTCGCTGGTATTGCACAGATAGAATTAAATCAACACTCGGAGGACTCAGTCCTCTTCAGTACAGAAAGGAGTTGAGGGTGGCTGTCTAAAAAAATGTCCGCACCCCCGGATCTTTTTTATTCAGGTGTCCAAGTTGATTTTACAATCGGCGAGCAAAGGAATTTTAAATGGCATATCGCTAAATCATAAATCTGTGAGTGCTTGAAATAAGAGGTTACAGACCAGATCATCACTATTTTTAAACGAGGTGGAAATTCATGAATAACAGTATAGAATTATTGATTTTTAATATGATTTATGGTTGCATAATGCTTTTATTGGGAATATTTTTAAAAAAAACAAAGCACTCAAGTACAGTGATTATGTTTATTTCAGGAGATTATTCTGATTTAGATCCTCACAAAGTTTGTTATATTATTGGAAAGAGGATGTTTACTCTAGGTATAATATTATTCCTAATAATTCCCTTTGATTTTTGGGAGCCTTCAATTGCTTTCTTTGCAATTTTAATCTTAACTATTTTGTGGGTGATATATGAATCTTGGGATTTTACAAAAAATAGGGGAAATTATAAATAAAACTTTCCCAACCGATGAGACTATATAACAGCCTATACGAAATGTGAACTTCCAGATATTTTGCAACTAAAACTCATATAACGGGCTTCTTTGCAGTCTCTGAATTTTACCTGTTTCATTCTTCGTCTTTCAACGGATCACCCTTGATGTACCGGAGGATGTCCTCATAGCTTCGTGAGCTTTCAGAGATTGCCTTCATCAGTTCTTCGCTCTGCTGCACTTTCTTCTTGTCCAGCAGCTCTTTCAGCTCCTTCGTCAATTGATCATACTGTTGCCTGTTCTTGCTGATTGCCGTTTCAAGCTTACTGATCTTTTGCTCCAGTACATCTCTGCTAATTGTTCTTGCCATTACTTTGTTCCCTCCTTTAGCGTACTGCTGATGCAGGCAGCCTTATATTTCACATGAGATGCATCAATTCCAAAGGCGCTCAGGATTTCTTTCTGTGTCTTCGTCACCGCATGATCCATCCTGTATACATTATCCAACTGCCAGCACATCTCGATTTTTTCAAGTTCCCGGACAGCTGCAGGTACCGTGAAATAATTCGTTTTTTTTACCATGGTGCCTGCCTTGTCTTTTAACGCGGTATAAATTCTACAGCGAATGATCAGCGCAATAAATCCGATAAAGATCTTGTTATTTGCCGCTTCTTCCGAGGCAACCCGAAGCGCTCCATTGCCAAGGTAGGACTTATCTGCGCGGAACAGTTTTTCTGACGCATCCCGGTTTCTATACAGGCTGATTGCCTGCTTTGTATTCATCTTTTCCGATGTGATGATGGCAAAATAACCGCACAATTCCAGCTCGGCCCGGATCACCTGAGGCTTCGGCTCTGCGTAAACAAACATGCCGCTTTCCTTATCCCTGTGCAGGAAGAAGTATTTTTCAAATGCCGGGCCAAACTCCCGGTCTTCATCGCGGTGTGCGTCCAGAAAGCTCTGCATCTGCTGGATCTTTTCTTCAAATCTGGCGCGTTCACCGGCCGCTTTCGCCGCACTATAATACATATGTACATACCGCTTCCTGGTATCTGATGCATACACAAAAGTGTGAACCGTCTTCCCGTACACGCCGAATTCCGCGATCTGATTACTCCAGTCGTTCTCAAAGGAGCCTTTCTGCTGACGAATCTGATCATGAATAAAGTTCTTGATGCCTTTCACCATGATAATAAATGCAAATCCGTTTTCATCCATAAACTTCAGATTTTCTTTGCTGAAATAGCTCCGATCCAGAATAAAACCAATGTTGTTTTACCCGTACACTTTTGTCTTCGCGATCATGTACTGCAGCTGCGAAACGTCATTGATGCTTCCCGGATACTTCTCGTACATCAGTGGCTCACGGTTGTTCACATCGTAACCAATGGAATAATTAAAGATCGGCAGGTCGGCATCGACCTTCGCTGCGCCATACTCAATCATACTGATGTCACCGGCTTCACAATTCTTGTTTGTAGAATCGTAGGAGATATAGACCCGTTCACGTTTATTCCGTTCCTCATTCCAAAGATTCAGAAAGTTCTGTCGCTGATCTTCACTGAGATTCCGCAGGAAATCAGAAATCGTTGAATCACTGTAGATCCTCATATTTGGTGTGAAGAGTGGATGGTTATACACATAATCTGGATAGTACTGTGCCGCATTATTTTCTGTAATGACGGAATAGGCAGCCAGGTCAAGAATCAGCCCGCTGTTTCTGGCGCCAAAAGCAGCCTCTAGTTTCTCACCCAACCCAAGGCCCTTCACCACCTGATTGATCACTATATATGTGCCGGCTTTCAGTGCGCTGCTTCGGTCGGCATCACCACTCCCGTCACTCCGCAGCGGAACCTCAGCGGCTTCGGCTGAAAACGGAGCTTCTTCATCATCTGCGAAGGCAGAGAGCGGAGAAGATGCCGATGGAGAAGTAGCCGGAGAGAAGGCCGCTTCTGAAGACAGGAGCGGATTCTTCACACCGAACGACAGCATCGATTTCTCAAACGTGAAGATTGAGCCGCTCTTTGAGGAACAGGTCGATTTCGACACCTTCAGCAAGTTCGATTTCCGGGCGGTAAAGGTAAAGGAATGCTCAGCTGTTCCGAAGTCCAAGAAGCTTCTGAAGTTCGTCCTGGACGATGGAACCGGCACTGACCGCATCATCCTTTCTGGAATTCATGCTTATTATGAGTCAGAAGAGCTGGTCGGAAAGACCCTGATCGCCATCACCAATCTCCTGCCGAGGAAGATGATGGGCATCGACTCCTGCGGAATGCTTCTCTCCGCTGTGAACAACAAGAAGGACAGCGAAGACGAAGAACTTCATCTTCTGATGGTTGACACCCATATCCCGGCAGGCGCGAAGCTGTATTGATCCTGTGAAAATCACGGGCGGAAAACCTGCGGATTTTTGCAACAAATCCAAACTGATTTTTTGCAGTGACACCGGATTTACAGCATTTGTGCAACAAAAAGTCAAATGACGGTACATCGTAACAAATGACAGCATAAAGTCTGACGCACATCCCAGTTTCAAAAACCTTCAAGGCACTCCTTTTCAGAATCAATCTGAGAGGGGTGCCTTTTTGCGTGCAGACAGCAGGAAAAGTCATGAGTAATTGAATAATCACAATTAACGTGCTAATATAATAATCAATATTAGAACAAAGGAAGTGATACTTGTGCACGCGATTGAAGACCTTTTTACTGAAACGGGGATCATTACGGCATCAGATGCGGCAAAGAACGGCTTTGAAAAAGCTGCTTTTTATCAATATGTAAAAGAGAATAATCTGGAGCGAATTGGTCATGGAATCTATATCAGGGAAGATGCGTGGCCCGATGAACTTTTTGTTCTTCACAAGCGCTGCCCAGCGGCAGTTTTTTCTCATGAGGAAGCACTGTATTATCACAACCTTACAGATCGCGAACCAACACAGCATACACTGACCATTTATACGGGGTATAACACAAAGCGACTGGTTGATAGCGGATGCAAAGTTTATACGGTGAAAAAAGATCTTCTGGATGTAGGGAAAGTCATTGTAAAGGATACTTATGAAAATGAAATCCCGGTTTATGATGCGGAACGGACAATTTGTGACATCGTACGAAGCCGCAGAAATATTGAAATTCAGGAGTTCAATACGGCATTAAAGACGTATGCTCAAAGGAAGGATAAGGATCTAAACAAGCTGATGTCTTATGCACAATCATTCCATGTGGACAAAATGATCAGGCAATATATGGAGGTACTGCTGTAATGCCGCTTACGTCAGCACAATTAAAAGGCAGAATCAAAAGTCTGGCATCCAAAAATAACGCTGATGCCAGAAACCTTTTGCGGATTTATGCAATGGAACGCTTTTTGGAAAGGCTTTCCGTTTCGAAGTATCATGACAATTTCGTCATCAAGGGCGGAATTCTTGTGACAGCGATGGTTGGTATTTCTCAGCGCTCCACGATGGATATTGACACATCAATCAGGAACGAAAACCTGTCTGCAGAGGATACCAGAAAGATCATATCTGAAATCATGGATATTGATCTTGGCGATGAGATGACATTTTCAATCAAAGCTGTTGAAAACATCATGGATGAAATGGAATATCCCGGGATCAGGGTCCTGATGGATTCACTAATGGAGAAAATGATCATCCCGCTCAAAATCGACATCTCTACGGGAGATGTGATAACCCCGCGCGCGATGGAATTCAGCTATCATCTGATGCTGGAGAATCGTAGCATTTCTCTTTGGAGTTACAATCTGGAGACGATACTTGCGGAGAAGTTTCAGACTATCCTGGCTCGAGGCGTTTTAAACACCAGGATGAGAGATTTTTATGATGTCAGGGTGTTGCTCCAGCTTTATAGAAACAGAATTGATCGTGAGACCTTAATAGCAGCATTTACAGCCACCTGTCGGAAAAGAGGGACAGAATTGCTGTATGCGGATGCAGATGGAATTCTTTCAAATATTGAAAGCAGCGCTGCTCTCAAGAAACTATGGGAATCCTATCAGAAAAAATATTCCTATGCGGCAGACGTGTCGTTTGAGGAGACAGTAAAGAGTGTAAAATGGTTGTTGAAGAAACTTGCAAGTAACGATGAGTAAGTACCTTTGATGACAAAACAGAGTTTGTGCATGTAACTGAACAGATGCCAATTACTTTAGACCGATTGCTTTTCAACAAGAATGGCGTCGGTCTTTTTTTATGCCAAGGGAAATGGACGGATAACCTGTTCGGTGGCAATATAGATTTTTTGCAGATTGGAAAGATCACGTAGCATATTTCATCACCGATCGGATAAGTGAGAGTACCTCTCTGGATGCATGATTCGATACTTCGATTGTCAAGGTACCGGTTCGAATGACAGCATCCGAACAAAAACTTGTTGCCGAATCCGTCATCGTCTGATCGACAATGTTTTGGGGAGATGATGGAACGGCAATCTCTGCAAAAGTAACCTCGGGTTCCGGAGACAGCGCGGCAGATTGTACATCATAAGTTTCATGTCTCAACTGTCGCTGCCAGTAATAGAAGCTTTTAATGTTGATACCATTCTGTTCACACCAGGCCTTTTTTGTAAGACCACTGGCATTACAGGCCTGAATGATATCAAGCCATTGTTGACGGCGAACGTTGGATGTGATCTTGTCCATCAATACCAAGCCTCCTTTGGAGAAGTCGAAAAAACCTTAGATTTATTCGACTCCATTATCGCAAAGGCTAGCTAGGTACAACAGGTATTGGCGTTTTACCGCTTACAATAAAAGCAAACTAACATTATCTCCAATAAAAAGCAGCTCCCATTGAAAGAGAGCCGCTAATATAAGAGAATTATTAATCAGTTGCAGGTTCTTTAATTCTGTTTACTAAATCCTCATAATAAGAAGAATCATTCATTTCATAAGGATTAAACTCTGCAACATTTAGATAGTCAAGATCATCAAGTGGAGCAGTACTCTTAAATTTTACTCTAGCATAGAAAAAATCTTTAAGATTTTTAATATCACCAATTCTTGATATATCAACATCTTCCGTATCATATGACCCAAATCCACCATTAAGTTTAATATATTCAAGGTGTTCAAGATCAGCAATAGGATCAAAGGTCATGCCATCAAAAGGAGCAATTTCAATGCGTTCAAGGCTCTTCATGCCACTAAGGAAACCATAGCTATGATCAAAGTTACCTTTCTGGCCATTATCAAATGTAGGAGCCTCACTTACATATAAGTCCTTGACATTTTCAAGACTGCCCAATCTACTATATTCAGACATAGGAATATTATAGGTCGAATTATTATTAATATATAGTTTATTCAAAGCAGATAGATTTTCAATTCCCTCTAATGATGATAAACCATCGAACATGATATATAATTCATGAAGATTAGAGGCTTTTGATAAATGATTGCTAATAAAATCATCGCCAATTATAGTCCTTGAAATATCAAGCATTTCTAAATTATTAATAGCACCGGAAGATTCTAATTGTTGCTGACTTCTCAGCATGTCCAATAGTTGCTCCCCTTGTGTGTCACGGAGTTGCTCTGTATACTGTCTTTTAGTAAATAAAAGGAAAGGTCCAGA
>JAXEUE010000088.1:0-12157 GCA_034115005.1 Blautia sp. | reverse complement strand
CTGCCCCTTCATCCACAGTATATCCCCTTTATATTTCAGGAAATAGCCATCTTCTGGATACAGATTCAGGCATCTGGCAAGATATGGTTCTGCCAGCTTTAGTTTTTTACTGTTCTTTGCCTGTTCCATTACAAAGCGGATCTTAAATTTCATAAAAGAAGGATTATCAGGATACTTTTCCAGAAGACTGTCTGCAATCTTCTCTCCTTCTCTCATCTCCCCTGCCTCATAACAGCCTGCTCCATGTCTGAACAGCTCGATATCCTTTTTGAATTGTATCATTTCTTCCGTAAGAGATGACAGATTCTCGCGAATCTGAAGCATGCGGTACGCTTTGGAAATTCTCTCTGTATTCATAAGAGTCAGCATTGCAGTGCTGAAAACCTCATCATCCAGTTCCAGAAGCGTAGGATGATAAAAAGCATAGATATGAAAAGAATCTTCCCTTCCAATAAAATCAGCGCTGAGCTGAACCCGGAAATATTCCTGAAAAATATCCGAAAGGGCAGAATAATCTCTTTTTCTGGCCAGCTCCTGAAGAGGACATGGGCTTTCAAGAATTCTCTTCTTCAGATCCATCACTGTAAACTCACCAAGAAGCTTCCTTCTTTTCAGTACTGTTCTGTGAGAACTTTTTGCCTTTGCAATGGAATAGATTTTACGTTTGACTGCACTGACACGCAGGCGGAATTTATTAATTCCCGGCATATATTCCTTCCGGAATTCTTCATAGTTAATACCGGGACATTCAACCGAATCATGAGATTCTCTTTCCGTATTGGGAGGAATATAGGACCATTCATCTCCATAATGCCAGATCAGATAATCACTGGTCCGGGCAGGGATCATAGCATCTATTCCCTCGAATTTCCCGTATTTTACAGGAAACATCATATCTTTATCAAACAGAAAAGGACAGCCTCCCCATCTCATGGCATACCTTGTGCAATCCTCTTCTTTATAGGAAAACATTATCTTTTCCAGTTTCTTCAATGTTCTGTCTCTTCCAAGAAACAGATACATTAAAAGATATTTAATATATAAATGAACCGGAACTTCAAATCTACCGCTGTATACAAAAGATATATTCACAAGATCTGAATAGATCATCATATGGGTTCTGTATTTCTCATATTCTCTGTCATCCGGCGGAATGGGATCCAGAGTAAGAACGTCAATAATTTCACCGGCCTTATCATTACCTATGATCTGATGCCTGTGAATTGCGCAGGTATCTGTGGAAGCATACCTTGGAAATGTATTAGTATAATTGCGGTCAACATCAACACACTGTACAGCCCGGTCAGGCGGAAGTTCATTCTTTGAAATCTCCACAAATTTCTTCCAGTCATCTCTGGGCATATACAGATCCATATCATCATCCCAGGGAATGAATCCTTCATGGCGGATGGCTCCAATAAGACTGCCGCCGGCCAGTACATATCTTAAATGATGTTTTTTACATATCCTGTCTATTTCCTTAAATAATTTCAGGAGATACTCCTGTTTTTTGTTCATTGAATATCCTCTTTCATTTTATCTGATTTAATTTGTATATCATATCATATGACAGGTGCCTTTTCAATAACGGTACTCTCTTTCAGCTAAAAGGATCCTCCTGAACCTCCATGTGTCTGACCAGAGGAACTTGTATGTATACTGCTTTCAGCAGGATTTGCCTTAGGCTTTTCTGTCCTTATTACCTGACTGTACAGATAAAGGTCACGGCTTTTTGTGACCTGCAGGCTGCCCTCTTTCAGATAATCACGGGCATCCGGATTCATCCGCACTGTTTTCATCTGGCTTTTCATAACTCCCGATACGATCAGTGCACAGATGAATCCAACTCCAAGGGATATAAGGATCCTTATTCCCCAATTATTTCCTCCAGAATGATTGTTCCCTGAAAGATAATCTTCGCATCCCCTGGCATATTTTTCAAATGCTTCGTAATAATCTCCGTCAGACAGATAGGGAGTAAAACTGTCTGAGATTTCCTTCTGGCATCTGTCTGTAAATATTTTTATAGCCTTCCCGTGAGTGGAAATCTGCCATTTTCTTTCTTCCATAGTCACCAGAAGAAGAATACCACTTTTATCTTCTCCCAAGCCATATCCGAAATAATCAAAATAATCGTCTGCATAATCCTGAGGGTTCTGTCCATTAATTGACTCTTCCGTTACAACAGATACATCGCATTGATATTTTTCACTGATCTCATCCAGTTTATCCTTAAGTTTTTCTTCCTCTGTGTCATTCAGGATTTCTGCACAGTCAACGACTCTTGAAATATTCTCTCCTGCAAAGACGGGACAGATAAATGCCATAAGAAAAACTACTGAAAGAATAACCGGTAAAATTCTCTTCTTAATTTTCATTTCCAACCTCCATGATCAGATACCGGCAAGTGAACAGAGAAAAAGAATAAGAAAAGATATGGCTGAAAAAATGCCGGTAAGTCCCAGAAGCCATCTGGCATAGAGTCCATTATCGACAGGCAGATTGCCTGTCATCTTTCCTGTCTGTCCGTTCATAGCAAAGAGATAACTTTTTCCTTTCCATGTTGTATTCAGTATCCACACAGGATAAAGAGCATATTGCGCCATTCCTCCAGTTACGTGAATGCAGCTGCTTTCGGGAACTGACGATGCGTAGCCCACAACTGTATTTCCCAGCACTTCCTCTGCACTTACCTTCATCCTGGTTCGGGCACGCTGTTCACTCTGCTTTTCATCCACGTCATATTTATCTGCAAGATATCCTGACAAATATGCCGTCTCAAAATCAACAGCTTCTTCCATATGAAAAGGTTCTATGGACTCCATAAGATCGTCTGCCATTTTTTCTGAACCATCCACAGGTACCGCAGAAAATGACATATTTCCTCTTCTTTCCAGAGAATAATAACTGGTTTGCGTATAATCATACTGACTGTCACTCCAGACTCTTACTCTGGTAGCCCTGTATCGTATATCAGCATCCACATCCCCGTCAAAAAGCCAGAAAGGAACATAAATTCCTTTAATGGAATCAATATGATTTTCATTTTTAAACACTCTGGGGAGAAGAGGTTTCCCTTTTATATATTGATAATAGGCTGATTTTGCCTGTTTTTTATCCAGTTTAAAAGGAACCACACAATCAGGCTTCAGTCCTCCTTCAAACCGATCCTTTATGATCACCGGGTTGCCACAGAAGGGACAGACAGAAGCTCCTGTATTTTCATCAGCAATAATCTCTCCGCCGCAAGACTGACAGGTATAGACACATATTGTGTCTTTTTCTCCCTCTTGCCACTGACTTCCTGCATTCGTCTGCCATCCGGAAAAATCATCCTCCTTTTCTTTATCTTTTTCCAACTGCTCGTCGTATTCCTTAATGGTTTCCACGTCAAATTCCGTGTCGCAGTATGGACATTTCATTTTTTGGGTATGACTGTCAAACCGGACAGCGCCGCCACAGGCAGGGCACTTATATTCTTTCAATTCACCCATATTTATGTCTCCTTTAAGGTCTGGGTTTCCCACATTCTGAACAGAATTTTCCCTTGTTTACCGTACCACAGCTGCATGTCCATTCTGTCTGAGGCATCTGTGGATTTTCACTCTGGCTCTTCTTTGCAGCTCCCATCTGGAACAGGTTCTGCACATTGGCACCGCCTGCCTGATTAGCCATACCCATTCCCATAAAGCCTGCCATAGCACCTGCCGGATTGGAAGCTGCCGCTTTCATAGCATCCGCCTGGGCCCCTGCAAGCACAGCAGCTGCCATAGACGGATCACGCAAGATTGCATTCCTCTGGGCTTCTTTAATCATCCGGGCATCCTCTTCCGAAAGAGTAACAGGGTTCATAGCGATGGAAACTACAGCCAGCCCTCTGGTTTGCTGCCATTTGCGTGTCAGTGCCTCATTCATTGCGTCACACAATTCCTGCACATGCCCTGGAATGGCACTTGGCCGGATACCCAGTTCTGATATCTTCGCAAAAGCAGGCTGAAGGGCACTGATGAATTCTGTTTTCAGCTGTCCTTCTATCTCTTCTCTGTCAAACTGCTGTTCAAAATTTCCACAAACATTTGTATAAAACAAAAGAGGATCCACAATTCTATAGGAATATACGCCATTGCACCTTACAGAAACATCAATATCAAGACCGATATTGCTGTCTGCAACACGGAAAGGAATGGGGTTGGCTGTCCCGAACTTATTGTCTGTAAGCTCTTTTGTATTAAAATAATATACTCTCTGATCCTTGCCAGTATCTCCTCCATACGAAAACCGTTTTCTGATGGTTTCAAAGGTTTTTTCAATTCCATCATTGAGATTTCCCGTAAAAATACTGGGTTCTGTTGATGAATCATAGGTAAATTCTCCCGGCTCTGAACATACTTCCACTACTTTACCCTGTTCAACAATAATCATACACTGTCCGTCTGCCACTGCAATCTGGGACCCATTGGAAATAATGTTGTCATTTCCACGTCTGTTTGAAGAACGTCCGCTGACCCTCTTCTGTCCTTTTACAGCCAGAACATCTTTGTCCATAGAATCACAGTAAAAAAATTCCTTCCACTGATCTGCCAGTGTGCTTCCCACAGCACCGACTGATGCCTTAATCAAACCCATTTCACATTTCCTCCTTAATATGTCTTCCGTATGGCATCTTTTGGCCACAATATCATTTATTCCTCTATTATAACACTGCTTCCGATTCCTTCTGTATTTCTTTTTTTGGTTACGATTATTTTCCTGTCTATTCTGTCCTTCAGTTCAGATACGTGAGAAATTATACCAACCAGCCGGTTTCCCTGACTTAAATCCTTAAGTGCTTTTACAGCCTGATTCAATGCCTCTTCATCAAGAGAACCAAACCCTTCATCTACAAACATTGTATCCAGCTGTATTCCGCCACAGGAGGACTGGATCTCATCGGAAAGCCCCAGTGCAAGGGAAAGAGAAGCCTGAAAAGTTTCTCCTCCTGACAATGTTTTTACACTCCTTACAGTTCCATTGTAATGATCTACAACATCCAGTTCAAGACCACTTTTCCCGGTTTTTTTCCCGGAATCTTTCCGCCTTGTAAGCTCATACTGTCCACTGCTCATGGTCATCAACCGTACATTTGCCCTTGCCAGTATTCTGTCAAAATAATGTATCTGCACATAAGTTTCCAGCATGATCTTTTCTTTTCCGGTGATAGTTCCATTGGCAGTATCAGATAATGCCTTCATCCATTTCCACCTTTTTTCCGTATTGATCAGTTCCTGCTGGCGTTTTTTTATGTTATGGTACATATCTCTGTTTATTTCATTACATGCATAAATGTTGTCCCATTCCAGCGATAGCTGTTCCTTTTCTTTCTGGAGAAGTAACCTTTTTTCAGTTAATTTATCCAAATCAGAAGTCTGGGATTCCTTAATCTGTGCTTTAAGAGTTTCTATTACGGAACTGATTTCTGTCATACGTTTCCTGAGATCTTCGTAAGACTCTGTAACTTTTCTGTAATGATTTTCCAGTCTGCTTTTCTCTTCTGTTATCTTACGTATGCGGGACTTAAGCTGTTCCTTTGTCTCTCCTTCTGTTTCCTGCAGGATTTCTTTTTTCTGGATGGAAAGCTGGTCACATTTGGCTTTTCCTGCAGCAATCTGATTGGAAGCCTCATTTACTTTTATTTCCAGAGATTTTAAATGATTCTCTCCTGAGGAAAGGCATTCTTCAAGATATTTTTTCCGATTCAATTTTTCCGTCAGAACATTAAGCTTGTTTCCTACGTCCACCAGTTCTGACTTCACCCAGTGTTCTGCTTCCCTCGCCTGCCCCAGAAGAGTCTTGCCTTCCTTTTGCAGCCATTGAAATTCTGAAGCATTCAGATTTTCCGCCAGGTGTTCCTCAATATTCTCCTGCTGGCTTTTTCTTTTTTCATAATTAGCCTGAAGAACCATTAGCTGATTTCTGTATTTCTCAAGGAGACTCTGGTTCTCACTCCTTTTTTCTTTTAAGTGCTTTAATTCTGCTATCTTTCCTCTTATATCCTGTAATTCCTCATGATTTTCCTTTAATGCTGCCTGAAGACACTCCTGCATTTGCTTTGCTCCCTGGTCTGGATCAGAGGACAGCTGAAGATTAAAATTCTCTGCAAAATTTTTTTCCAGTTCCTCACATGAACGCTTCATAAGACTAAGTGCAGATGCTGCCTTCATACTTAGATCAGCAGTTTCTTTTTCCAGATTTCCCGTTTCCGTCTTCTTTTGCTCCAGTTCCTCTCTGGAAGGTACATATGCTGGCATTTGGGCCGGTTCCGGGTGATGAATGGCACCGCACACAGGGCAGGGAACTCCATCTTTAAGATTACCTGCAAGAACTCCCGCCTGGGCATCCAGAAAGAATTTTTCCTGTTTCATTAAACAATCTTTCTCCTGAGTTAATTTCCTGGATGCCAAAACATATTCTTTCTGTTTTTTCCTGCAGTTTTTTAAGAGGTGAATGTGTTCCTCCAGCTTTTCTTTTATTGTACCATTCTGCTGCTGATGATAAGTAAGTTCTTTTTCCCTGATTTCAAGTTCCGAAAGAGACTGTATCTTTTCCTCCTGTTTTCTTATCTCGTCTTCTGTATGCTGCCTGATCTTTTCTGCTTTTTCCAGGCTTTCACTTAATTTTTTACACTCCTTTTCCAGGAATTCCAGATTTTTGCAGTCTTTATAGATACTGTTATATAACTCCTCTGTTCTTTGTTTCTGAAATTCTGATCTGGTTATTTCCTGTTCAATATTTAAAAGAGAGGACAGTTCTTCCTGTGAATGTAAGATTAATTCCTTTGTTTCCTGAATTTCTTTTTCTGTCCTCTGTTTTTCTGTCTGTATTTCTGTCAGATCATTGGAAAGCCTGAGTATTTCCCTGTCCACATTACCAAGTATCTCATATTTTTTCAATCTGTCTTTTAATTTTTCAATAGAAATGAGATACTCCCGAATTTTTTCCTGTTCACCTTCCGCCAGTTTGACCTCTTCTCCGGCAGATTGAAGACCTGGTTTTAATTCTTCCTGTTCTCTTTGCGCCTGGGTCAGGTGCTCTTTTGCTTCCTGTTCTTTATGTATTCTGCCAAGAAGCTGGTTCACGTCTGCAAGCTGTTCCTCGTTTTCTTTCCTGCGGACAGACAAAAGGGCAAGCTGCTCCTGTCCTTTCTTAAGAAACTGTTCAAGGATTTCCATACCCTCTTCCATATTTCCTTCAAAACCACTTCTGCACAAATTTTCCCACTGTTCTCCCAGAGGATCTGTTTTCTCAAATTTCACCTGCTTTGTGTACTGGCAGATACTGCGAAGCAGCTCCCTGTATTCTCTGTCCAGACTTCCTGCCTCAGCTTTTAGTTTTTCCTGAATAATTTTATAAATATCTGTATGAAAAAGCTTCCGAAAAATATTACTTCTTTCTTCCGTATCAGCAAGAAGAAGCTTTCGAAAATCTCCCTGAGCAATCATAGCAATCTGTGAAAACTGCTTCATATCAAGTCCGATTAGTTCTGTAACTGCCTGATTTACATCTTTAACTTTTGTCACAGGATTTCTGCCATCATAAAAAGTAAGCAATGCTTCTCCTTTCTGAAGAGTCATACCTGTTCCCCTGGCTTTGGGGCGTTCATAGTCAGGACTTCTTTTTACCGTATATTTCCGGTCTCGGTACAGAAAAGTAAACTCCGCATATGTAGGAACCAGAGGGTCGGCATATTTACTTCTCAGCATAGAAGCCTCCCGGATTCCTCCGCTTGTTTCACCATACAATGCAAAAGTAATTCCGTCAAAAATAGTAGTTTTGCCTGCTCCCGTATCTCCGGTCACAAGAAAAAGCCCCTGTTTCCCAAGCTTTGTAAAATCAATGACCGTTTCACTGGCGTAGGGGCCAAAAGCCGATAAAACAAGCTTCAATGGTCTCATAATGTTTCCTCCTTCAGATTCTGAATAAGCCCTTCCATAAATTCCTTTTGTTCTTCTTTGAGAGGTTCATTATTTAAAAGTTCATAGAACTCCTGGAAAAGCTCCATTTCCGACTTGTTTTCCTGCTGTTCAAAGTCTGAGATCTGCCTGTTTTCTCTTGTCCTTGTATTATCATATTCCAGGCACATAAGGTTAGGATATATGGTACGGAGTTTTTCCATTGCACCCGGTACCTCCTCATCATCCGTCAGAATGATCTGAAGATAATCATATTTTTTTTCCGGTGTATAGGCATCCCTGGATGTAACTTCCATATAGGAGCCTTTTAATTTACGCATATCTCTTGCGGGAATAAGAGGAACAGTAGATATCTCTACATTTCCTTTCTCTTTCAGTTCTACGATGGTTACGGATTTTTCCTGACTGACTTCTGAAAACGAATATTTCAGAGGAGTTCCGCTGTACCTCAGTTCTTCTCTTCCCATATGCTGAGGTCTGTGGATGTGCCCCAATGCCACGTAATCAAATTCCCTGAATAATTCACCATCCACATTATCAATTCCACCAACAGAGACTTCTTCTGAATCGCTTCTCCCTGCCCCTGTCACAAACTGATGTGCCACCAGAATATTTCTGTCCTGAACTTCAAGGCTGATTTTGGAAAGAACAGCTTCTACCCCCTCCTGATATGTAGTGATGTCCTCTCTGTCCAGTGCGTGACGGACAGCTGCCGGTTTCAGGAAAGGCAAAAGATAGATATGTACAGCCCCGTACATATCCTGTACAGTGGCTTTTTTTACTTCCCCATCGTAAATTCCGGAAATATATATATTACTATTCTCAAAAAGTCCGGATCCGAAAGACAGTCTTTCCGGAGAATCATGATTTCCACTGATCATATATACCGGAAAATTTTCTTCTGCCAGCTCTGTCAGGAACCAGTCAAACAACTGTACTGCTTCTGCAGAGGGCACTGTCTTGTCATAAATATCTCCAGCGATCAGAATACCGTCCACCTGATGCTGACAAAAAATATCAAGCATCTGGTTTAGGATATACTTCTGATCATCCAGCATAGGAAAATCATGAATCCTTTTCCCAATGTGGAGGTCTGCAATATGAGCAAATTTCATGGTATCCTCCCTTCTTTTACAGTCAGAGTTTTTCCTTCAGGAAACCGCTGACTGTCTCGTATGCTGCATCCTCATCTTCCCCTTCAAATATAAAGGTTACTTCATCTCCTTTTTTCACACCAAGTCCCATCAATGCCAGAAGTCTGCTGCAGTCTGCTTTTCTGCCACTTTTTTCTATAGTAACTGAGGATGTAAAACCTTTTACTAATTTAACCAGTTCTCCTGCAGGACGGGCATGAATTCCATCCTGGTCTGTGATCGTATAGTGAAATTCTCTCAATTTATTTTCCTCCGGATATAGTTTTTTCCCTGATTATTATTACCTTGTTTTCTGATGGTATACTCTTTCAGATATATTTTTCATCTGCCTGACTGCAGATATCAAGGAAGCTCTGTACCAGTCTGGACAGTTTCTTTCCTTTTTTCCATATAAGAAGTATCCTTGTTTTCAGAGCTTTCTCATTCAGAAGTCTGATCTTCAGTCCTTTCTTCATTCCTTCGCATATCTCTTTCATAGACTGGGGAAAAATGGCCACAGCCAGCCCTTCTTTTACCCACTCCAGTCCATCTCTTGGATCGTCACAGATGCAGAGTATATTAGGATGCAGATTACGGGCAGAAAAAGCATTCATGATCAATTCCTCATACCGTCTGTAGAGAATCAGTGGATTGTGTACCAGATTTTCAAGACGTATCCTGTTATTTTTCTCACAGCACATCCCTGATGGATAAACTGCGATCATAGGTTCTTCTCCCAGTACAAGAGACTGTGCTCCTTCCAGTCTGATTGGTGTTCTGGCTACAGAAACATCAATGATTCCATCCATAAGATAATTGTACAATACATATGTAATTCCATCACGGACTTCAAAGTTAACATCTGGATTTTTTTTCGAGAATTCTGAAATATAAGGCATGATCGTACTGACAGTGGTGGGAGTAATACCAATACGAAGAACCTGCTTCTTCCCCGCCTTTGCCACCTCAAGTTCCGTTGAATGTATGTAATCCAGAAGATTTTCCGACCGCTCATAAAGAAGTTTACCTGCTTCTGTTAATATTACACCTGTTCTTGTCCGTTCAAAAAGTGTAACCTGAAGTTCCTCTTCTAACTGTTTCATCTGATAACTCAGGGGAGGCTGAGACATATTCAGCCTTCTGGCCGCTTCATTGATGCTTCCTGTACTGGCAATCTGCCTGAAGTATTCCAATTGTTTTATTTCCATATATCCACCCCTGTTTATATAGAATTTATATTATTGTACCCTAAAAACAATATTATACATATTACATTGTACAAGAGTATAATAGAGTTTGTCAAATGGGGAAAAATAATCTTAAACAAAAGAAACGGAGGTATTTAAAATAATGCGCTCACTGGCAGTATATCTGAAAAACTACAAAAAAGAATCCATACTGGCGCCCTTCTTTAAATTTCTGGAAGTTATATTTGATCTTCTGGTCCCTATTGTAGTGGCTCAGATCATTGATGTGGGTATCGCACATCACAATAACAAATATATCATCCAGAGATTTTTTATTCTCATCCTGATGGCGGCTCTGGGGCTTTTATCCAGTGTAACCGCTCAGTTTTTTGCAGCAAAGGCAAGCGTAGGATTTGCCGCTAAATTAAGACAGGCTGTTTTTGACCATATTCAACGTCTGTCTTTCTCAGAGATAGATACTCTTGGAACGGATACACTGATCACAAGGCTGACGGATGACATCAATCAGGTTCAGAACGGTCTGAACATGGGACTTCGTCTGCTGCTTCGGAGCCCTTTCATTGTTCTAGGATCCATGATTATGGCTTTTACCATCAACGTCCGCTGTGCCCTTGTTTTTGCAGTGGCTATTCCCATACTGTTTCTTGTTGTATTTGTCATAATGTTTGTCAGTATTCCCCTGTTTAAAAAAGTTCAGGGAAAACTGGATTGTGTTACAAGACTGACCAGGGAAAACCTTACGGGTGTTCGTGTGATCCGGGCTTTCTGTCGTGAAAAAGAAGCTGTACAGGAATTTGACAGAGGAAATCAGGAGCTTACCCGGTTGAATCTGTTTGTAGGAAGGCTTTCAGCACTTCTCAATCCTGTCACCTATGTACTGATCAATATTGCCACCATTATCCTGATTCAGAAAGCCGGACTGGAGGTTAATCTGGGAAATATGCGCCAGGGAGAGGTTGTAGCTCTCTATAACTATATGGCTCAGATGATCGTAGAATTGATTAAGCTGGCTTCCCTTATCATCACCCTGAATAAATCTGCAGCTTGTGCAGACCGTGTGGCAGCTGTTCTGAAAGTTCAGCCTGATATGAGTTACCCTGCTAATAGCCACACACCATCTCCTTCCTTACGTGAAGTGGAATTTAAGGATGTAACCTTTAAATATGCAGGAGCCGGAGCACCCAGCCTGTCTGACATCAGCTTTTCGGTAAACAAGGGGCAGACCGTAGGTATTATAGGCGGCACAGGAAGTGGAAAAACCACCCTTGTAAATCTGATCTCAAGGTTTTATGATGCAAGTTCCGGCACCATTCTGATAAACGGCCAGAACATAAAAGATTATTCCAAAGAGGACTTAAGATCACGAATCGGAGTGGTTCCTCAAAAAGCTTCTTTATTTAAGGGAACTATCAGGGATAACCTCAGAATGGGACGTCAGGACGCATCAGATGAAGAAATGTGGAAAGCACTTGATGCTGCTCAGGGTAAAGAAATCGTAGAGGGCAAAAATGGACAGCTTGACTTTATGCTGGAGCAGAACGGCAAGAATTTGTCGGGTGGTCAGAAACAGAGGCTGACCATTGCACGCGCTCTGGTAAAAGAACCTGAAATCCTGATTCTGGATGATAGTGCCAGTGCTCTGGATTTCGCCACAGATGCAGCTTTGAGAAAATCACTGAATCATCTGGACTGGAATCCTACTACTTTTATTGTATCACAGAGAGCTGCAAGTGTACGTCAGGCAGACCTTATTCTTGTTCTTGATAATGGTACACTTGTCAGTCAGGGAACTCATCAGGAACTTATGGACTCCTGCAATACCTACAGGGAGATCTGCTTCTCACAGTTTCCTGAAGAGCGTAAGAAA
>JAXEUE010000087.1:0-3455 GCA_034115005.1 Blautia sp. | reverse complement strand
CAGATGAAGGATTGCAGTAAATAAAATATAAAATACAGCCAGATTCCGAATCCATTGATATAGTTCTTCTTTCATTTGCTCTCCTTTACACCTGTTATTTATGTTTCAGGCATGTCCTCTCCTATCCTGTGCCCGCCATCAATATAAGAAATGTAAGCATACAGAGCATTTCTGCAGTCATAAGGATCTTTAGCAGCAAAGCACATCCCTCACCCATAGTGGAAAGTGCACCTACGATACGTTTGTCCGAAATGGGCTGGGACAAAGCGGACAGAAAACGATAGGAAAGAGACAGACATCCATAATGAATAATGGGTCCGATTCCTGCCAGGATAAGGATGATAAGAATCACTACACCCAGACTGTTTCTTACAAGAACCGCACTCGTTAAAATAATTTCCGTGACAGAGTTTACAGCATTTCCAATTCCAGGTATCGCCCCTGCCGTCTTTCCGATTGCCGATCTTTTCAGAGAATCCATGACCGGAGCGACCAGATTTTTTACCACCTCCATTCCGGCCGCCGCAGCTACAAGAGTCTTAATGGTCCAGTTAATTGCCACTTCCATAAGGTCTGCCATTTTACTGAGCATTTCTTCCTTGGAAAGGTGATTGACTAATTTAAGCAGTACACAGAGATTGGCTCCCGGAAGAAGAAAATTAACGAGAATCCATTGAATAGCCCACACAATAAGAAGAGCTCCTTCGTAAAACACTGTAGCAGTGGAAGCTCCCACTGAAGCTGTTACAGCCACAAAATAAGAAGGAGCAAGGATCTTTATAAATTCTGACAGCCAGGTTAAAGTTCGGGAAAGGGATGTACTCAGTCCGGAAAATGCTTCCATAAGCATCATAAACAGAATAAGATATACCACATAAAAACTGACTGACCCGATCTGTCCGTTTTCAAATACATCCACAAAATTAGAAAAAACAGCTGCCAGCAATATGAGAAGAAGGAGTTTAAAGAAAAGGCTCTTTTCCTGTTCGATTCCCGAAAAAAAAAGACTGCGCAACAATTCCAGCACCGTCTCTTTGGAAAGGACCTGATCCCCATTCATTATTTTTCTCAATGCCTGTGAAAAAGAGAAGCTGTTGTTTCCAAGCAGCTCATCCATCATTTTCTGTATTTCATCAAATTCCATTTCTCCAATAAGCTCTTCCTGCAGAATCCCTGTGGTGTCATTTTCTTCTGCGTATACAATTTCAGCTGCTCCTTCTATGCTACAGGATATACATAAAATTATCAGAATAAAAGTAAAAATTCTCAGACCTTTACATTGTTTTCGTCTCATACCATAAACTCCTGAATCGTATCCAGGATTGCAAGCAGAACAGGCATACTCAGAATCATCACAGATAGTTTACAGAATAACTCGATCTGTGCTCCCACTGCCTGATAACCGGCATCTTTACAGATAGACGATGCGAACTGTCCAATATAAGTAATTCCGATAATTTTGATCAGTGTAGCAAAATAATTGCCATCAATGGGCAGGCTCTCTTTTAATTTGTTCAGCGTTTCAAAGAGATATGATACCTTTCCAACAGCAAGTCCCAGAATCATAAGTCCAATGGCTATGGTAATAAAAGAGGCGTATTCCGGTCTGATACCTTTTAGTATGAATCCAAGCATCACTCCGCACACGCCTATCATTGAAATCTTTATAATATCCATATTATCTTCGTCTGCCTCCTGCCATATGAACTTTTATAATACAAACAATTTCTGAATGCTTTTAAATAATTCATAAATATATGGCACAATCCAGAACAATACCATTAACAGCCCTGCAAGGCTTACCAGAAATGCCTGTTCCTCCCTCCCACTGTGTTTCAGTATCTGGCAGAGAACGGAAACCAGGATTCCGACGGCGGCAATCTTAAAAATTATACTGACCTCCACACAGTCCTCCTTTCCGCCTGCTGTTACCATACCACCACAGCAAGAAGAATACCAAGAAGAAGCCCTAAGCTTCTGTATGCCTTCTTTCTGGCAGGCAGATCTTTCTGTAGTTTTTTTATGGAATATTCAATATCCTCTTCAAACAGCTCCAGCTGTTTCATCTGCATATCCAGATCCAGATAGCCCAGGTGTTCACCCAGAGAATAAAACCTGTCTCTTTCTTCTTCGGTCAGTCTTTCTTTCTGAAAATGATCTCTGGCACACTTACGGAAAATATCTCCAAAGGCTTCTCCTTTATGTTTCTCCATTTCCTCTGCCACACCTGAGAGAAACTCTTTGTATTCTCCCTGCATCTTTGCTGCTGCTCCGGTAAAAGAATCATAAAGGGACGCATTTCCATAACGAATTTCTCCTTTTAAAAGGATTGTCATTCTAAGCAGCATTTCAAGATGTTTTTCCATTCTTGTAAGATCCATGCTGAGAGAATAGCCTATCCCGGTACCGGAGACAATAATTAAAATTAATCCCAGGGCTTTAAGCATAACCTTCCTTTTCCATCCAGAACTTTTTCCAAAGTTCCCGCCTGATCATTTTTTCCAAGGATAATGTAACGTTCAAATACCTTTTCACCCATCAGTCTGTAAAAAAAAGGCTGTTCCAGAATATCCTCCAGATCATTTCCATGAGCCGTGGCAATCAGCTTACATCCACAATGAATCACAGACTCTACTGCCTTAAAATCCTCTTCACATCCCAGCTCATCAACTGCCACCACATCAGGAGACATAGAACGCAAAAGCATCTGCATTCCTTCTGACTTGGGGCAGCAGTCCAGCACATCTGTGCGCATGCCAAGATCGTTCTGCGGCACTCCCTGATAACATCCTGCCAGTTCACTTCTCTCATCCACAACTCCTACTGTAAGACCAGATGTATCAGCCCATCCATTGCTCAACTGACGGATCACATCCCGAAGCAGCGTTGTTTTTCCGCATCTAGGGGGAGAAATGATCAGCGTATTTGCCACCCAGTCTTTTGACCTGATGTATGGCATTACCTTATCTGCACAGCCAAGGATTTCATGTGCCAGCCGCACATTGATACAGGAAATATATTTCATTCCTCTTATTCTTCCTCCATCCAGAATGACCTTTCCTGTAATTCCTACTCTGTGTCCTCCCTGTACACTTAAAAAGCCCTGACGTATTTCATCTTCATAAGCATACAGCGAATAACCGCTTACGTATTCCAGCGTTTCTTTCAGATCCTCCCTGGTAACAAGATACTGTTTCTGACCTGGCAGACGAAGGAAACACTCTCCACCGTCATAAGTAAGAAACAAAGGTCTTCCCACACGGAGGCGTATTTCATATAATTTATCGTAATCAAGCTTTGCATCCATTAAAAGTTGCCGGATATTGCCGGCAAACAGGTTTTCAATCTGCTGCGCTTCTATGTGTCTCACCTCTCCTACAGTTAATATATGTGGACAATCTTATTTTAGTACCATTATTCCTGTTAAGACATTTTACTCTTTTCATACTCTTCCA
>JAXEUE010000086.1:0-2128 GCA_034115005.1 Blautia sp. | reverse complement strand
AGGAAGATCACGGAGTGCTTCATATCCCATAAGAATACCGATCTCTTCCACAAGTTTACGAAATTCATTTGTTCCTGTGTTTTTGTCTCTGAGCATGGAAATTTTGTGCTGGATCAGAGGATGATCCATAATATAAACGTTTTCCATCATATTATCCTCTCTTCTCATGTATTTTATCTGTGATGATGCCAGCATCTTTAATCTGGTATCTTCTGACCTCCAGATCATTATATAGCAAATGTATCTTTTACAAAAGGGGCATTTTACATCTCTTTTCTTTTTCAGGTCTGTGCACAGGCCTGTTTTTCTGATATACTGTAAAAAAGCTTCAGGAGATGCGTTTCCTTTCTGTTTTATTTTATAGAAAAAGAGGTCATATAGATTTATGTCATTATACCATATCTCATGGAAAAAAATAATTCTTTTAAATATTTTTCTCGTATTTTCCGTTTTTCTTTTACCAGGATGTAAAAAAGAAAAAACAGAAGATCCCATCAGTGCTACGGATTTCAAACTGAATACAGTGGTAACTGTAAAGATCTATGACTCCCAGGATAATTCTCTTCTCACAGAATGTATGAATCTGTGTGATAAATACGAGAATATTTTCAGCAGGACAAAAACAGACAGCGAACTGTATAAACTGAATCACAGGCAGATTCCTGCTGAAAATACAGAAAACAATACTTATAAGGTATCCGGCGATCTTGCCAGTCTTATCTCAACAGGACTGAAATACTCTTCTCTGTCGGATGGAGCATTTGATATTTCCATTGAGCCTCTCACTTCTCTGTGGGATTTCACTGCTGAAAATCCCCAGGTACCTGACGACGCCCTTATCCGTCAGGCTTTACCTGAGTGTGACTTCAGAAATATATCTGTCGACGGGACAGATGTTACATTAAAGTCAACAGGCACCACCATAGAACTGGGTGCTGTTGCAAAGGGTTATATAGCTGACAAGATGAAGGAATATCTTGTTTCCCAGGGAGTAAAAAGTGCCATTATAGACCTGGGCGGAAATGTGCTCTGTATCGGAAAAAAGCCAGATGGAACTTCCTTTAAGGTCGGAATCCAGAAACCTTTTGCTGACCGAAATGAAACAATCGCCACTATGGATATTGACGGAAAATCCGTAGTATCATCCGGCATTTACGAGCGATGTTTCAAACAGGACGGGGTTCTGTATCATCATATTCTTAATCCCCGTACAGGATATCCTTATAACAACGGTCTTATTGCCGTGACAATTATATCTGACAGTTCCACAGACGGCGATGCACTGAGCACAGCCTGCTTTTCCATGGGACTTGAAAAAGGCATGGAGCTTGCCCAGTCAATAGAAAATGTACAGGCATTTTTTGTAACTGATGACTATAAAATTCATTACACAAAAGATTTTCAGAAAGAAATTCACGTAACAGAAAGCGTCTCTTAATAAGACCCGTATCAGGTTCCCGGAAGCATATCAGGCCAGGAAAGTATCTCGCGGGAGATGATTTCTTCATAATCTCCTTCTATATCCTGGCTTCTTCCTGCTTCAAACACATTTGTCTCTGCACCCCAGACTTGGTCTTCGTACTCCCAGACGTGAAACCTGAGTCCACGAAAAAGGAAATCAATGCTTCCGCACCCTCCCTCTTCTGTATATTCATAAGATATGTTTTTTTTCTTCAAGGCTTCCTGAACCGTTTTCAGCCGCATTTCAAAATACCTCCTGCTGCCTGTCTTGTGCAGCTTTAAGCTTTTCTTCAATAAAGTAATAAATTCTTTCCCCTGCATCTTTATGAATATTCTTATATTGATTATCTACCATTTTCCTGGCTGCATCCTGATCATACATAAGATAGAGTCCCTGTTCTGCCTGCCCCTTCGGGGTGAAATCTGACGAGCTCATTCCCAGTTTTATGAAGAATTTACGGTTGGCAGTCTCACATCCGGGAATGGGATCCGTATGAACAATAGGAATCCCGGCAACTTCTGCTTCCGTAGAAGTCAGCCCTCCCGGCTTGGTAAACAATACATCACATGCCTTCATATACAAAGGCATCTGAGTGGTAAAACCAAGAATCCTGGCTCTCTTGTTCTGACCAAAGCGTTCCTTGATCTTACGCAGCATTTTAGTATT
>JAXEUE010000085.1:0-37854 GCA_034115005.1 Blautia sp. | reverse complement strand
GGCTGGCGTCCCTGAGCCAGTTCCTCTTTTCCTGCGTTTCCATCCTCTCCCATCGCGGACAAAAGATCGATATAGACCTTCTGGATGTTGATATTCAGTGTATTTAACAGGCGGACCGCCACACAGTCCGATTCTTTCAGTAACGCCATCAGGATGTGTTCCGTCCCGATTAACGGCGCATGGAACCTCACCGCCTCTTTATAGCTGTTTTCAGTTATAAAGAGGTGCTTTTTTCCGTCAAATTCCCAGATTGTCCAGGTTTTCATCCATATAAGCATTCAGCATCTCTTTCAAAGCCCTGTTCTGCTCCAGATTTAAATTCTCATCCAACGCAAGTATTTCCCCTGCTGTTTCACTGGCAGCTTTTAGAATATCCGCATCCTGATAAATATCCCCAAGCCTGAAGTTAAGGTCTCCACTCTGGCGGATTCCAAAAAGATCCCCAGGGCCTCTGAGCTTTAAGTCTTCCCCTGCAATATAGAAGCCATCATTGGATTTGTTCAGAATTTCAAGCCTTCTGGAAGTTTCTTTTTCATCATTTCCCTGTATAAAAATACAATAGGATTGAAATTCTCCTCTTCCAACACGTCCCCGAAGCTGGTGAAGCTGTGCCAGTCCGAATCGTTCTGCATTTTCAACCATCATAACTGTGGCATTGGGAACATTTACTCCTACCTCAACAACGGTTGTGGAAACCAGGATCTGAATTCTTCCCTCTGCAAATTCTTCCATAATCTTATTTTTTTCTTTTGAATTCATTTTGCCATGGAGAGACGCAATACTGATATCCGGGGGAAAAATCTGACGAAGTTTCCCTGTATAGTCCGTTACATTCTCTCCATCCATGCCTTCGCTTTCTTCCACCATAGGGCAGATCACATATACCTGACGTCCCTGCCGGACCTGTTTTTCTATGAACGAATAAGCTTTTGGCCGGTAAGAGATGTCAACTACACAGTTTTTCACGGGCAGCCTTCTGGCCGGCAGCTCATCGATAACAGAAATGTCAAGATCTCCATAGAGAATAATGGCAAGAGTTCTTGGAATAGGTGTGGCACTCATAACAAGAACATTGGGGGGATTTCCCCTGGTAGTCAGAGCTTCTCTTTGTTTTACCCCGAATCTGTGCTGCTCGTCCGTAATCACCAGGCCAAGACTGTTGTATTTAACCTTCTCCTGAATCAGTGCGTGAGTGCCAATTATAATATCAGCTTCTTTACTTGCAATCTTTCCGTAGATTTCCTTTTTCTCTCTGGCTGAAACGGAACCTGTAAGAAGAACAGGATGACAGAATTCAATATTCTGTTCTCTGATAAGCTTTTCCATTGCAAGAAAATGCTGTCTGGCAAGAACCTCCGTAGGTGCCATGAGAACTGCCTGATAGCCGTTTTCCACAGTCAGAATCATGGCAAGAAAAGCCAGTATCGTTTTTCCGCTTCCCACATCCCCCTGGATCAGCCTTGACATGAGAGAATGTCCGCAAAGATCCCTTTCCACTTCATGCCACACATTCAGCTGGGCTTTGGTCAGCTGGTACGGAAGATTCTCAATAATTTTTTCTGTGGACCACACAGGATGCATGGGAAAAGTATCAGGTGCTTTTTCCGTTTTTTCTTTCAGCATCTGCACGGACAGGATGAAAAAAAGAAATTCGTCAAACACCAGCCTCTTTCTGGCAAGTAAAAGTTCCTGCCTGTTTTTGGGAAAATGAATCGCTGCAACTGCAAAATTAATATCTGCCAGCTGGTATTTTTCTCTGTATTCATATGGAAGGTATTCCGGCTGAAGTTTCCTGCACTTCAACACCTGGCTGACCAGCTTTACCACAGTTTTATTTGACAGGCCTTTTGTCAGGCCATAAACAGGATAAAGACTGTTCATGACTTCCCCATATGCTGCAGGAGTAAAAATTTCCGGCTGTTCCAGGGAAAGCCTGTTTCCTTTGCGCACAACTTTTCCACGCAGAATCAGTATACATCCTTTTTTCACTGTATTTCTAAGAAAAGGCATATTAAACCAGACCACCGAAATCTTCCCTGTCTCATCTGCACCTGCGGCAGTGACGATCTGGCAGTTTTTTCCCTGACTGACTGACACTCCTGAAGTAATAGTCACTGAGACTGCCGAGATATTTCCTTCTTTAAGATTTTCTACAGGAACAGGTTCTTCATAAAACTCATAATTTTTAGGAAAATAATGAAGAAGGTCCTCCACATTCATAATTCCGATTTTAGCCAACAGCTTTTCTGTTTTTTCGCCTACACCTTTCAGTGTGCGCAGAGATTCCCCCATAAAGCAAAACTCCTTATAATATGGTGTTGGAGACAAAAGATACCATACATATTGTTAAAAAACGGATATATCCTAAAGTTTCAGACATACCCGTTTTTCCTTAACATGATATTGAGGCCAGCAAGTCATAAAACCACTTATGTGCAAGCACAACGTGGTTTATGACCTTTTGACCCTGACATCTTAATATTATTCTACAGAAATTACATAATAGTAAATTGGCTGTCCGCCACAGTTCACTTCCACGTCACAGTCCGGATACTCTTCTTCAATCTCTGATGCAAGTTCATCTGCCTCAGTCTCATCAATATCCGCCCCGTAATAAATACTGATCACCTCAGACTCCTCATCTACCATCTGTGCTATGGTCTCTTTAGCCACATCCAGGCGGTCACTGCCTGCTGCAAGCAATCCGTGATCCCCAATTCCCATGATGTCTCCTTCATGGATCTCCTTATCATCAATTCTTGTATCCCGCACCGCATAAGTAATCTGTCCGGTCTTTACTCTGGAAATTGCCTGAAGCATAGATTCCGTATTCTCATCACTGCTCTTCTCCGGAACGAAAGTTATCATTGCTGTAATGCCCTGTGGAACAGTCCTGGAAGGAATCACAACCACTTCTTTATCTTCTGTCAGATCTCTGGCCTGATTGGCTGCAAGTATGATATTCTTATTGTTTGGGAAAATATAGACCGTCTTTGCATTTACCCTGGCAATGGCATTTAACATATCCTCAGTGCTTGGATTCATGGTCTGTCCCCCTTCAATAAGGTAATCAGCCCCAAGTTCCTTAAAAATATCTGTCATTCCTTTTCCTGCAGAAACACAAATAAACCCTGCTTCTTTCTCAGGTTCTGAAGCCCTTTTCTGTTCTTTCTGCTCCCTGGCAAGTTTCTCTGCGTCCTTAATAAGCTTCTCATGGTGTTCTTCTCTCATATTGTCAATTTTCATCCTGGACAATGCACCAAAGGTAAGTGCCTTTTCAATTGCCTGTCCCGGATGATTGGTATGAACATGAACCTTGACAATATCATCATCTGCAACAAGAACAATGGAATCGCCGATAGACATAAGAAACTTCTTGAACTCATGTTCACAATCCTCTGACATAGGATTATCAAGTAAAATAATAAATTCTGTACAATAACCAAATTTAATTTCCTCTTCTGCCTGTTTATCAATTCTTGTCACAGCAGATGAATGACCGTGTTCAAACTGGGAATAGTCAATTTCCTTACCCAGGAACCCATCATATGCGCCTTTGAACACTTCCAGCAGACCCTGGCCGCCTGAATCCACCACTCCTGCTTCTTTCAAAACAGGAAGCATATCGGGAGTTCTGGACAAAACATCCTCAGCATGTCCAATAATATCCTGAAAAAAAGTGTCCAGGTCTTCCGTCTCATCTGCGATCAGTGAAGCCCTGGATGCTGCTTCTCTGGCAACTGTAAGTATAGTTCCTTCCTTAGGCTTTATTACAGCCTTATAGGCTGTTTCCACACCTTTCTCCATAGCTGCTGCTATAGCAGGTGCATCCAGTTCCTTCTTATCTTTCACACTTTTGGTAAAACCACGGAGAAGCTGTGAAAGAATGACACCTGAATTACCTCTTGCGCCACGCAGAGATCCGGAAGAAATGGCCTTAGCCAGTGTTTCCATATCCGGATTTCCAAGAGAACCCACCTCTGCTGCTGCAGACATAATCGTCATTGTCATATTAGTTCCTGTATCTCCATCCGGTACCGGAAATACATTAAGTTCATTGATCCATTCTTTCTTCGCTTCCAGATTCTTTGCTCCTGCAAGAAACATTCTGGAAAGCACTCTGGCATCTATGGTTTTGTTATTCACCACATGTTCCTCCTCTGTCCTAATCAATTGCGCGTACGCCTTCTACATAAATGTCGATCTTCTCAATCTCCATTCCGGTAAAAGCTTCCACTTTATATTTCACATTGCTGACAAGATTGTCTGCAATCGTACTTATGTTCACGCCATACGCCACTATTACATGGAAATTCAGGCGGATCTTATTATCTTCAGTAATTCGTACACTGATTCCATGCTTGAGGCTGTTTCTTCCCAGGAGCTTCACGAGGCCATCCTTCATACTGACTGCCGCCATTCCAACGATACCGAAGCACTCCACTGCAACGCTTCCTGCATAGGTTTTGATTACATCTGTATCAATAATGATCTGACCTAATCCGGAATCTATACGTCCATTCATATGGTTACCTCCATTGCTAAAAAAATGTATGTACGAGTATTATACCCTGTTTTGTGAGAAAAAGAAATATAATTTTTCACATTTTTCCTTTTTTTGCTTGCAAAAGAACAATTCATCTGATACAATGTTATCTGTTGAGAAAAAGCGTCAAGGAGGTGCAATCATGGCTAAATGTGCAATCTGTGAGAAGGGTGTTCATTTCGGAAATAATGTAAGTCATTCACATAGAAGATCTAATAAAATGTGGAAATCTAACGTAAAATCCGTTAAAATTAAAACTGCTGAGGGCGGAGTCAGAAAGACATATGTATGTACTTCTTGCTTAAGATCCGGCAGAGTTGAAAGAGCATAATCCCGTTTACCTTAGCCCCTGTTATTCAGGGGCTTATTTATTATGATGCCATAGACAAAAGGTCATAATAAGACGGGCATAAAACCCGATTATACGGATTTTATGCCCATCACCTGCAGAAAAGATGATATCCGATCAGAAGAAAGATTGCGGCAGTGATCACGAGGATCACATTCTCTGCAACCAGCAGCCCTATTACCATTCCCAGACCAATAAAAAATAAAATTAACCCAATAAGCTTTTCCACTTCACCCTGAACCTTTTCATTGGTTTAGTATAGTTTATGCAGAAATCAGCATGCTGAATACCTTATTTATCTGTTTTATCTGAAGAAGATGTATCCCCGTCTTTCCCTCCGGATGTAAAACGATCTACAAAATCAGGAACCATATCCAGAATTTTGGTAAGGCCATCCTGATTCTTTACATTAACAAGCTTTGTTGTTCCATTCTGAATAACAAGTACGGCACAGGGAGTCATCTTACCTGCCATTCCGCCCCCTCCGTTATCTTTCTTATCACCGGAAAAGGCACCTGCCCCTACACCGAACGAAACGTCAACAAGCGGAAGAATTATGGTATCCCCTACCTGAATCGAATCACCCACCACCGTTTTAGCAGATATAAAACTGTCCATACCTTTAAATAATGAATTTACAGTTTCCTTAAAATTATTCTCGTTTGCCATAATGTTAGCCCTCCTTATACTTCCATCGTTTCATCACGTATTTTACATTTCTATCAAACCAGATCACAAGTGACGCTTTTACAAATACACATCCATAAATTCTTCCTCTGAGATCAACAGTACCTTGTATACTATTCTCTCCATTGAAGAGAGGATGCACCTGAATACAATTCTTATGAAAAGGTATGGTCATTCCAAGGACACCAAGGATCATTCCTGTCAGTGACGGATCCTTACAGGAAAAAGAAACATTTCCCTGAATCTTTGTGGGAAAAATATGTTTGATGAGAAACCTGGCATTCTCCCATACAAGTGACAGGGCAGCCTTCACCCGTGAATGAGTCAGGAATTCTTTCCACCATTCTGCTTCCCTTAAAGAATGTGTAAGACCTTTTTTCATATTGTGTAGTTTATCCCGTATCCTGCAGAAAATATTCTGTTTTTCAGGAGCCGGTGATAAAATCTTCACAGATGAAGCATGTTCCTTTGCAGACTGTTCCTTTTGCGGATGTGTTATCTCAGATACAGGCTGTTCCAATCTCTTATCCTGCTGATTCTGATTCTGTTTCTGTTTCTTTTTTCTGAACAGTTTATCTAAAGGAATGCCAAATACATGGAAAGAAAACTGCCTGTCTCCATTCTTAATACCTGCTTTCAGGCTGATTCCATGGAACAGCCAGCTGACACTAAAGGTGGCCTCTGTCTGTTTCCAGTCCTCTCCATTTTTTTCGGCAGAAATCTTATATCGTACAGGGCAAAAAAGGATCAGAAGAATTCCAAGAAGTACAAGGCCAAGCAGAAGTCCCAGCAGGATCATTATAAACTTGATGATCATCCATAATATATGTAGCATGTACTCACCTGTTTTCCAAATATTCTGCAACACAAAAAGAACCTGTTGTCCTGTATGTCTTATCAATCAGTTCCCTGACCATTTCCAGCGCATTCTTCTTGCCTTTTGCCATTCCAATCACCGGTGGGCAGATATCATAAAAGCTCTGCTGTATCAGCATGAATGCCGGGATAATATCCATAATGTTGGAAGGATTTTCAGACATTGTAATAAGGTAAATGCCGTGGACAAATTTACCTTCATCCAGTTTTTCCTTAATTTCCCGAGGTTTTTTTATTTTATCATCAATCATATAATTCCTCTGCCATTTCAGCATCCGCCGCTCACCTGTTTCCTTTATGATGTTGGGGGGGCAAAAGATGCCACACGGATTGTTCCGTGCTTCGCACTCCCACGATCCTGGCATCTTCTTTATCCAAGTATTGCCATTTTTCCCGAAATCTAAACAGGGCTGCGTAAAACACAGCCTTGTTTATTTCAATAACACCTATGCTGTTTTCCCCAGAGTCCGTTGCTTCTCATCTCCAGATATTCCTGATACCCTCTCTCAACAATCTGCTTCTCATTGGCAAATCGAAGAAGATGATAGATCTCATGATACTTATAATATCCAGAGTCTACAAAAAACTCTTCTCTTTGAGGTTTACTATGATAATTGTCAGCAGTCATCAGATACCAATGTACCTCCTTGGTAACTATGTCCTCCGGCACCGTGAAATTATACTGGCTCTTACCGATATACTTTACAATAGTTGCCTTAACACCGGCCTCCTCCATTACTTCTCTCAATGCAGTCTGCTCATATGTTTCTCCGGCCTCTACTGTTCCTTTCGGAAGAACCCAGCCTTCATAACGGTTCCTGTAAGATTTATACAATGTAAGAATCTTACCCCGATGAATTACCACACCGCCACAGCTCGTTGCTTCTATCATAATGCAAGCCCTCCTGTTTCGTGTGTGTCTAACAAGCTGAGTATAGTATAACCCTTTTTTACGAAACCCGCAACCAGAACTTTACTTAATCAAAATAATAGGCATCAAAAATATCGGCTGCAATAGGAACCGCCGCTTCACTTCCTGTACCTCCGTTTTCAACGATTATGGCAATAACAAGATCCGGATCATCCACATTGGAATACCCTATAAACCAGGAATGGCTGGAACCGTTTTCATCAAATTCGGCGGATCCTGTCTTTCCTGCTGCCGTATATCCCCGACCGTTAAGAGCCGATGCAGTACCGTTTTCTACTACTCCCTGCATAAGTTTACCCAGAAGATTTGCTTCGTTGACAGACATAAGCCTCTTATAAACTTCCGGTTGTGTGGATTTTACTTTATTTCCATCACTGCTTAACACGGAATCTACTTTATAGGGACGCATAAGAATTCCCCCATTTGCAACAGCTGATGTGATCAATGCCATATGCATTGGAGAAACCAGGGTATTTCCCTGTCCAATGGCAGTCTGCATAACCTCAGCAACCGGAGATTTATGATTCAGAGAAAATACACTCTTTTTGTAAGTATTCAATGGAAGCTCTTTATTAAAAAGCAAATCTTCCGCTGTTTTTCTTAAAGAATCTCCTCCAAGTTTCGTTCCAATATCTGCAAAAGCACAGTTACAGGAATTAGCAAATGCAGTATAGAAATTTTCCTGTCCATGAACCGTTCCTCCATAACAGTTTATGGAATGGTCTTCCATGGTGATCCTGCCCTGGCACAGATAAGAATATCCTTCCAGAGTACCTGTAGAGCGGAAATAATCCAGAGCTGTCACTAGTTTAAATGTTGAACCAGGCGGATAAGCACCGTTTGTGGCACGGTTAAGAAGACAGCTGTTATCCGCATCGTTCACAAGACTTTCCCAGTTCTGTGCAATTGTATTGGGATCAAAATCAGGTTTACTTAACTCCACGAGTATTTTTCCTGTCTTTGGCTCCAGCGCCACAACTGCTCCCCGTCTGTCTCCAAGAGAATTATAAGCAGTTGACTGAAGATCTGCATTTAATGTGGTAACTACCGTATCCCCTGCATTTTTCTTTCCCTGGAATTCATTTTTCAGCTGATTCAGAAAAAATTCATGGGATGTCAGAAGCTGAAAATTGGCTTCTGATTCCAGACCGCTTTTGCCATTTGTATCATACCCCACCACGTGAGCAAAGATATTCTCATATGGATAAGTACGTTCTTCTGTACCGTCGTCATATACATTGGTCTGTGCCAGCACCTGTCCGTCTGCAGACATAATCTGCCCCCTTACCACACGATCGGAGAAAGTATCCTGTCTGGTATTATATGGACTGTTAATGAAATCCTCACTTCTGACCTGATCAAAATAAATAAGATAGCCGATCAGACAGATAAAGATTACAACAAAAAAACATGACACAAGGGTATATTCTCTGTTGCGTCCTCTTCTCTTTTCAGATATTTCCCGGGTTTTGCGCTTCTGCAGCTTTTTTAGCTCTTCTCGCTGTTTCCTTTCTTCTATATCTTTCAATTTCCTCGTCCTCATCTTCTCTCAAAATATACAGCCCCTGAATTATGGCCAGCATCAATACTGTACTCGCCACAGAGCTCCCTCCATAACTTACAAGGGGAAGTGTAACACCTGTCATAGGGATAAACTTGGTTGCACCTCCTACAGTCAAAAATACCTGAAATGCATACTCTGTGCCAAGTCCAAGAGCTGTCAGTTTATAAAATGGCTTCTTGATCTTAAGGGCAATATTAACGATCATCAAAAAGAAATTCATACATACAAGGATCAGGCAGATGGCAAAAATACCGCCCATCTCCTCACAGATAGCACTGAAAATAAAGTCATTCTTTACTACAGGGATTTTCTCAGGAGATCCCTGACAAAGTCCCATTCCAAACCATCCCCCGGTACCTATGGCAAAAAGGGACTGCACAATCTGATATCCTTCATTTTGATATACAGCCATTGGGTCCTTCCATGCAGTTACTCTCTGTCTTACATGTCCAAACAGATGGTATGCAATTACGGAGCCTGCGGCTCCTGCTCCAATCCCGATTCCCAGATATCCTACATTTCTGGATGCCACATAAATCATAACCAGATAAGCTGCAAAGAAGATCACTGCACTTCCCAGGTCTCTGGAGAGGACAAGAATTCCTACGTGAAGTCCTGCCACTACAGTAGCCTGTATAACTTTCTTCAGATCTGCCCCTCTGCTTAAAAGAGCTGCCATAAAAAGCACAAAGGTGATCTTGATTGCTTCCGATGGCTGGATACCCATCAGAGACAGCTTGGCTCCAGAACTGGTTCTGGCAAGGACCAGCACAGCAGCAAGAAGAACAATACCAATCCCGGCATATACCCAGGTAAGATTTTTCAGAAATTTCATTTTTCTGATCAGTACAGGAACGATCAGTGAAACGGCATTCATTCCGGCAACGATCAGAAGCTGCCTGGTTGCTGTCTTTACATCCAGACGGCAAAGCATAATAAAACCAACACTTAAAAGCATACACATATTATTCAGAAGCAGTATGGATGCTTTTTTATACAGTAACCTGTATATGATCTGAATTGAAGCAAAGAAAGCCATCATTTCCATATAAAATATGATCACATCAAAGTTATCCGTCTTCAGATAAATGACCATAAAAGCTGTAAAATCCATGAAAAAAATGAGCATAAGCTGCTGCTTCAGCGATTCATTTCTCTCTTCCTCACTCTGCTGTTTCACCATATAAAAACAATGAAAGGTATAGATCACCATCAAAGTAAGAATCACATATTTGGATAATTCTACAATTACATTAATCATAAACCTTACTCGGCTCCTCTTTTAAAATGTCCCCTGGTATAATTCTGATCAGAAGGATCCTTACCATCCCCATATACCTTTTTAAATTCATCAAATATTGTGGCTGCCTCATGAGGCTTCTCAATAGTAAAAGCAAGTCTTAAAGATCTGACTCCAAGCATCTTTACACGTTCCCTGTCTTTAAGAAGGCCAAACGGAAGGCTGTTATAAATGATATTATAGCAGGGTGAACTGGCCTTTGTATTTTTCATTTTCCAAGGCTCACAGAAACAGACGCAGGGAAATTCTTTACCATATCTGTCTTTCAGATACACCATATCCTCCCGGTGATTACATCCATAAATATTTTTTCGGACACACTGGGCCGAAATCATTAAAGGCAGTCTTCCATAAACCAGCATTTCACTTTTTCTATTATCTCTGTGACGGATCTCGCCTTCGTTAAGCTCCAGCGGAACCGTATTGCCCAGAACACCCTGTCTGTCCCAGAATCGGACAGCCTCATCATTCCAGGTATACATACTGTGGTCAAGCATACATTTATTTGCCAGACCTTCTTCATTCAATATAGAAAACGCTTCTGTATTTCTCACCAGAAATCCCTTCATACCCTGGTCAATCCACTCTTTTGCTTTTCTGAGATAATCTAAAGGTATGCTGCCTCTGACCATATGTGGAAGAGCAAGGTACATATCCAGTCCTTTCTCAAGCCCTGGCAGAAGGCAGGTTTCCATAGCAAAAAAGGGAAGATACATTCCCTTAAGCCCTTCTCTTTTGATTAAGGCAAGAGCAGTATCCACATCTTCGCACGAAACATAGACAGGAAGGTTTTCTGTTTTTTGTACATTTTCATGATACTTCACAAAGCTGTATGGTTTTGGGGTTTTCCTCTTATATGTGCACTGTATCTTCTGTTCCAGTTCTTCCAGTGCCATTCTGCGCACTTCATTTAATATCTTAACGGGAACAAAGATATTATTGTCCATCTGAATATCCAGTCTGTCCCATTCAAAAGGGGTATTGCCCAGTTTGTCCATCTGAGCAAGTATACGTTCTTTCTCTAAAGGCTGTTTCAACGCAGACTGTACTTCACCAGCAGAAACTGAAATCCGAATATCTCTACAGGTTATCTTTAGGGTGACTGGTTCTCCCTGAAAAAGAAGCAGGATACCCATGACCTTTTCCTTTTTCTTTTTAATTTCCGGTTTTATGTCTCCCGTTTTCTTTTCGTTGGAAAAAGCCATCATGGACGGGCCATTCTGCATCAGGTAATACCCCTCACAGGAACCTCCTCTGTTAAAAAGATCCAGAAGATACTGTCTGTCACTTTCCAGAACCTGATAATTCTCTTGTCCCTTTTCAAACAGAAGATCCAGATATTTCCTGTATATGGAAGTAACTCCTGCCGTATATCCCGGCTGTTTCATTCTTCCCTCAATTTTCAGGGAAGTAACTCCGGCATGAAGAATCTGTGGAAGAATATCTATGGTAGAAATATCTTTCAGACTCAGAGGGCAGGTATCTTTTTTCCCTTTATATCCCTTGCCCGGCAGAGAAACTTCATAAGGAAGCCGGCAAGGCTGAGCACATCGACCTCTGTTTCCGCTTCTGCCCCCAAGAATACTGCTCATAAGACATTGGCCCGAATAGCTGTAACATAAGGCACCATGAATAAATGCCTCGATCTCAAGTGAACTCGCCTGATGCATTGCAAAAATTTCTTCCAGAGAAAGCTCTCTTGCTGTGACCACTCTGGAAGCACCCTGTTCTTCAAGAAATCTCATTCCCTCAGGTCCGGTAATGGTCATCTGTGTACTGGCATGAATATGAAGTCCGGGAAACATTTCCCTGATAGCCGAAAACACTCCCCAGTCCTGGACAATGACAGCATCCAGACCTTCTTCATAATATGGGAGCAGATAATCATATAATTGTTCTGTCAGTTCTTTGTTCTTTAAAAGCGTATTGACTGTAAGATAAAGTTTCTTCCCATAAATGTGAGCTGTGTCAATAGCCTTTAACAGCTCATCCTGATCAAAGTTCTTTGCGTATGCCCTGGCTCCGAATAAGGTACCTCCCACATACACTGCATCTGCTCCTGCGCCTAATGCGGCTTCAAACCCTTCATAAGAACCTGCCGGAGCCAGAAGTTCAATTTGTTCTCTTCTCAAATCCATACCTCTCACATAAAACCAGAAAAAGGGAATTACCGAAGCAATCCCCTTCATTTTCTATTTCAGCAGTTCGTCTACCTGTTTCTCAAGTTCTTTATTTTTACCTTCCAGAATACTCTTCTGAGCCAGTGCCTCTGCTTTCTGTTTCTGTGCCTCCTCAATCTGCATACGAAGAGCTATAAGTTCATGTTTCAGGTCATACATTTCCTGATCTTTCTGCTGAAGATCCTGTTCAAATATCTCCGCCTGTTTCTTTGCTTTAAAATAATCGTCAGCGATGTTCAGACTGAGCAGGGTATGCTTTGTTTCCACAGGCTGCCTGCTGTAACCCGGCACAGCACTTAACTCGTCTATTTTCTTATTCATATAGGAAGCCACTTTCTGGAAATATTCCTCAGATTCATAACCTCCCAGGGTAATAATCTTTCCTCCGATGATTACCTTTGCCGTATTCTTGACTGCCATCCGTGTGAGCCTCCTGTATCTTAATTACTTCTTACGTGAATAAACTGTAAAATGTTGGACACTGTTTTCATTATACTCGAAAACAGTTAAAATGTATAGGAATTTTTAAAAAAAGATTACAATTTCTCCTGATGATCATATCCCAGGTGCTCATATGCCAGCAAAGAAGCCATCCGCCCTCTTGGAGTTCTGTTCAGAAAGCCATTCTGAAGAAGATAGGGTTCATAAACATCTTCAAGGGTACCTGCATCCTCTCCAATAGCTGCAGCAAGAGTTTCAAGTCCTGCCGGTCCTCCCTGAAAATTTACGATCAGTGTCTGCAGTATCTTTCTGTCTGTTTTATCCAGGCCATACTGGTCTACCTCAAGAAGATCCAGTGCAAAACATGCTACATCATAAGTAATCTTTCCATCATATTTTACCTGAGCAAAATCGCGGACTCTTTTAAGAAGCCGATTGGCTAGTCTTGGAGTTCCTCTGGAGCGCTTGGCGATTTCCGCTGCTCCTCTTGAATCGATCTCCACTCCAAGCACCTGTGCAGACCGGAGAATAATGGTGGTAAGTTCCTTCTGGTTATAGAATTCAAGGTGATGCATAACTCCAAACCTGTCACGAAGAGGTGCCGAAAGAAGACCGGCTCTGGTGGTAGCGCCAACAAGAGTAAATTTAGGGAGATTTAAGCGAATGGATCTGGCGGAAGCACCTTTTCCGATCATAATATCAATAGCAAAATCCTCCATAGCGGGATACAATACTTCCTCCACCTGCCTGTTCAGGCGATGTATCTCATCTACAAAAAGGATATCTCCTTCCTGAAGATTATTCAGAATTGCAGCCATTTCTCCCGGTTTTTCAATAGCAGGGCCTGAGGTAACTTTCATATGAACGCCCATCTCATTTGCAATTATTCCGGACAAAGTGGTTTTACCAAGTCCGGGAGGCCCATAAAAAAGCACATGATCCAAAGTATCATGACGCTGTTTTGCAGCTTCTATGTAGATTTTCAGATTTTTCTTTGTTTTTTCCTGGCCAATATATTCCTCCAGTGTCTGGGGTCGAAGATTACCCTCAAGAGGAATATCCTCTTCTGTCACATCAGTAGTGATTACTCTTTTTTCCATTTCCTGATTCCTCAAAATAATCTTAGCAGTTCTCTATAAACATTCCATATGTCAGGATAGATTCTTCAGAGCAGCTCTCAGCAGTCCTTCCACATCATCCGCAGGTACATCCGTCACACCTCGAACCGCACGCAGGGCATCTGAACTGCTATACCCCAGTGCTGTCAGCGCCTCCACAGCTTCCTGTCTGCCGTCAGAAACCTCCCCCGTATTTTCAGTGTTATTCTCCTGCTGATGGGCAACTTTAAGCTCAAAGGCATCCTGAAGCTGAAACTTGTCCTTCAGTTCAAGAATAAGCTTCTGAGCAGTCTTCTTCCCGATTCCCGGAGCTTTGGAAATGGTCCTGACATCGTCAGAAAGCACTGCAAATCTCAGGTCATCCGATGAAATCCCGGAAAGAACGCCAAGGGCAGCTTTCGGCCCTACTCCGTTTACCCCAAGTAACAGTTTGAACATTTTAAGATCATCCTTACTTAAGAATCCAAAAAGTGAAACAGCATCTTCCCTGACCTGAAAATATGTATGTATTATGACTTCCTGTCCTGTGTGGATCCGGGACAGATCTGTTCCTGTCATATATATTTCATATCCTGTTCCACTTGTCTCAACTATCACGGAATTCTCTTCAAGATCAGCAACCGTTCCCCGGATAAAAGCAATCATGTTTTACCTGTCCTCCACTTTCTGTACTTGTGTCATCATACCATATATCCCTGAAAAAAGCAAACGTATATTCGAGAAAAGCCCGGCTGGATTTCTTCCGGCCGGGCTTTGAACTTCTTTATTTCTTTACTGAATAATATGTCTTGGACATGCTTCCTTGCAGGCACCACAGTTTGTACATTTACTGTAATCTACATGAGCACAGAAATTGTCTACTGTAATAGCTCCGTTAGGACACGTCTTCTCACATTTTTTGCATCCGATACATCCCACCTCACAGGCTGACATAACTGCTTTGCCTTTTGCGTGGGAACTGCATCCTACCAGAGTTGTCTGTTTATATGGCACAAGCTCGATCAAATGTCTTGGACATTTGGCAACGCATTTTCCACATGCCTTGCAGGCTTCTTTGTCAACTACAGCTACCCCGTTTACTACGCTGATGGCACCGAACGGACATACCTTGACGCAGCTTCCGAAGCCCAGACATCCATATGTACAGGCTTTTGCCCCGCCGCCTGGTACAAATGCCATCATTTCACAATCTTCAACACCTGTATAATCAAAATTTGACTGAGTCTTCTCACAGGTTCCTGTACATTTTACAAATGCAGTTTCACGTTCTTTTTCCACCATTTCCTGTCCCATGATTCCGGCGATCACCTTGCCCACTGCATCTCCGCCTACAGGGCATCCATTAACAGGTGCCTCTCCTTTTGCAATAGCTGCCGCCATACCATCGCAGCCGGGGTATCCGCATCCACCGCAGTTGTTTCCCGGAAGTGCCGCACGAACAGCAACTTCTTTTTCATCTACCTCCACTGCAAGTTTCTTGCCTGATATGCCAAGGAAAATACCAATAAAAAGGCCTACTGCCGCAACCAGAACAGTTGCAGCGATAATTGCTCCTACATTCATCTTGTACCCCTCCTTAAATCAGTCCTGAAAATCCGAAAAAGGCAATTGCCATCAGTCCAGCCGTAAGAAGGACTGTTGGAAATCCCCGGAAGGATTTCGGGATATCGTTATATGCGATCTTTTCACGGATACCTGCCATAAGAACTATGGAAATAGTAAAGCCCACTGCTGTGGCAAATCCGTTGACAGTTCCCTGAAGTATATTATAATCCTTCTGAACATTAATAAGTGCAACACCAAGAACTGCACAGTTTGTTGTGATCAGAGGAAGATAAACTCCAAGTGCTTTATAAAGTGACGGTATCTTTTTCTTCAGGAACATTTCCACAAACTGTACCAGTGCAGCGATGATAAGAATAAACACGATCGTCTGCAGATATGTAAGGTTTGTTGGTACCAGAATCAGTTTATAGATCAGTCCGGTCACAAGGGAAGACAGGGTTATTACAAATATAATAGCTCCACCCATTCCTGCTGCAGTTTCCACGGTTTTGGAAACACCAAGGAAAGGACAAAGGCCAAGGAACTGGCTGAGTACAACATTATTTACAATGGCAGAGCTTACAAGTATGATTAAAAGCTGTTTCATAATCTATTACCCCCTCTTTCCTTTACACATAGTATTGCCGCAGGCTGCACAGCTTCCGCCGCAATCCGGGTTGCTGGGATCAATGCCACGTTTGGCAGCTCCCAGTTTGAATCTGTTCTGAAGAGCAGAAAGAGCAGCAAGTACAAAGAATGCACCAGGGGCAAGGATAAAAATGGTAATCGGCTCATATCCGGCTTTTCCTGCTGCAACATCAGCAAGAGGAAGGATCTGATGTCCGAAAACAGACCCTGCACCGATCAGTTCTCTTACAGCACCAATACAGGTAATACTTAAAGTAAAACCAAGTCCCATACCCAGGCCGTCAAACAGAGATGCAACAGGTTTATTTTTGGAAGCATATGCCTCTGCACGTCCAAGAATAATACAGTTAACAACAATAAGAGGAATATAAATACCAAGTGCATCATAAAGACTTGGAATAAAGCCCTGTAAAAGAAGCTGGACTACTGTTACAAAAGATGCAACTACGACAATAAATGCAGGCATACGTACTCTGTCAGGAATAAATTTCCTGAGAAGAGAAATCATAAGGTTGGATGCCGCAAGAATCACTGTTGTAGTAAGTCCCATTCCAATACCATTGGTTGCTGATGTGGTAATTGCCAGAGTCGGGCACATACCAAGCATCAGGACAAAGGTAGGATTTTCTTTGATGATTCCATTATATAAACGTTCCGCAGGTGTGTTAGCTTTCATCACTGATTTCCCCCTTCCTCATAGCGAAATGCACACAACCCGGCATTTACACCGTTTGTCATTGCATTTGTGGTGATGGTGGCACCGCTTAAGGCATCGATCTGGTTATCCTCGGTAGCGCCAGTCTTTGTATATTCAAATTTTTCCACTTTTCTGTCCTTAAACTGATTTTTAAAATCATCAGTCGTAGCTCTCATACCAAGTCCTGCTGTCTCACCAATAGAAAGGATTGAAATTCCGTTTAATGTTCCGTCATCCTGAATTCCCATTGCAAACTGAATATCTCCACCGTAACCTTCTGAAGTAGTCACTGTGAATGCATATCCCATCTGATTTCCTGATGCATCCTTTGCAATCATAGTCTCGTCAATGGACTGTGCTGCAAATCCATTTTCATCAAGATATGCCTGAAGCTTGTCTGTGTCCTCATCAACCTGTTCAAAGCTGTCGGCATCTGAAAAGACTGCCTTATAAGCCTCCTGTTTTGCACTTGCCTCCTGTTTTGCAATAGGATCTGCTGTAATATCCTGAACAACTCCAAGGGCCAGTCCGGCAACCAGTGTGATTACAGTAATGGCAATTGTATCTTTAATGATTCTGTTTTTCATGCCTTTTTGCCCCCTTTTCCAAATGCCGCGTTACGTGTAAAACGCTCAATCATAGGAACTAACAGGTTACAGAAAATAATTGCATAGGATACACCTTCTGCTGAACCTCCAAAAAGACGGAAGATTGCAGTCAGCACACCAAGGCAGAGTCCATATACGATCTGTCCCATAGGTGTAATAGGTGTTGTGACATAATCCGTTGCCATAAACCATGCACCAAGCATAAGACCGCCGCCGAAGATCTGGGTGAACAGATAATTAACATCAAATCCCTTGCCTGTTGCAAGCATATAAATGATAACAAATACGGCAAAACTTCCGATATAGGTAACCGGAATCTTAAGGTCAATGATCTTAAAGATCAGCAGGATAGCCGCACCGATAAGAATAGCCAGTGCTGATGTCTCGCCGATGGTACCCTGAATATCGCCAAGGAACATATGTAATACGGAAACAGAATGATCTGTAAATCCGTTCTGTTTTAAAGCTGCAAGAGGTGTTGCGCCGGAAACGGTATCAACCACGCCTCTGAACTTATCACTTACTGCAAAATTCGTCATTCTTCCTGCAAAGGAGATCATCAGGAAACATCTTGCTGCAAGAGCCGGGTTCATAAAGTTCTGTCCCAGACCTCCGAAGAGCTGTTTTACAACAATGATTGCAAAGGCACTGCCCAGAACAGGCATCCATAACGGAATGGAAACCGGCATATTCAGACCGAGCAGCAGTCCTGTGACAACTGCACTGAAATCTGTGATGGTATTTTTCTTATGCATCAGTTTATCATACAGCCATTCAAAAAATACGCTGGATGCAACCGAGATAAGAATAACCAGTAAAGCCCTGAAACCAAAATTATAAATTCCAAATAAAGTTGCAGGAAGCAGAGCAAGTGCAACGATCTGCATAATTCTGCTTGTTGTCATCTTGTCCCTGATGTGGGGATTTGACGATACATGTAACATCTGATCCATTTATGTGTCCCCCTCTTCTTACTTTTTCTTACGGCTTGCAAGAACCATTTTTCTCATAGACTTGATCAGCTGGGTCAGTGGCCGTTTAGCCGGGCAGATATAACTGCAGCATCCGCATTCACAGCATTCCATACCGTCAAACTTCTGAAAGCTTTCCATATCTCCATGCTCTGCAAACGTTGCAATACGTGCCGGAATTACATGCCCCGGACATACGCTTGCACATCTTCCACAGTTTATGCAGGCTGTCTGCTGGGCATCTGCCACATCATCCTTCTCAAGACAGAGACAGGCGGAACTTGTCTTAATACATGGAACGTGAACATCATACATTGCAAATCCCATCATAGGACCGCCGGAAATTACTTTTACGGCTTTTTCCGTAAGGCCGCCAGCTGCTTCAATAAGTTCTGCCATATCTGTTCCGGAAAGGACATCAAAATTCTGTGGATTTTTAATTCCGTTTCCGGTAACGGTAACGATTCTGTTCATTACAGGACGTCCAAGTATAACAGCCTCATAAATTGCAACTACTGTATCAACATTATCTACAACACAGCCTGCATCTGCCGGAAGCATGGTAGAATTGATCTCTCTGTCCGTAACCGCCTTGATCAGGAAACGCTCACCGCCCTGTGGATATTTGGTTACCAGTTCCTTCACTTCAATCCTTGGAATATCCTTGACCATCTCCTTGATCTTGGCAATGCAATCCGGTTTGTTGTCTTCTATACAGATGCATCCCTGTGCATTATCAAAAAGCTTAAGTATTACCCTTAAACCTTCGATTACTTTTTCAGGTTCGTCCAGAAGTCTCCTGTAATCACTGGTCAGATACGGTTCACATTCTGCACCGTTTACAAGGACATAATCAATCTTGGACGGATCTTTTGGAGAAAGTTTTACATGTGTAGGGAATCCTGCGCCGCCCATTCCAACAACGCCGGCCGCTTTAATTCTGTTCAGAATATCCTCCTTCGTCAGATCTTCATACTTTGCAGGTGTAAATTCCACGCTTTCATACTTCTGATCATTCTCAATGATGATGGAATTTACCATGGATCCTGTTCCAGTGAGACGCTGTTCAATTCCCTTCACGGTTCCGGAAACAGAAGAATGAATGGGGGCAGATACAAACCCTGCAGCATCCGCAATTTTCTGTCCTGCAAGCACATGATCTCCCTTCTGAACCACTGGTGCAGCCGGTGCGCCAATGTGCTGGGAAAGAGGATATACCATTTCCCCTTTAGGCAGATATTTCACTACCGGACTGTTCTTGGATAATTCTTTTCCATCATAAGGATGTACACCACCCTTAAAGGTTAAAAATCCCATTTTGTTCCCTCCTTTTTATATTAAGCATCTTCAAGAGCTTTAACATATACGTTAATCCTCTGTCTGATTGGCTTTATCTGGTTGAATGTTTTTATTTTTCTGATTATGCAGTCTGTATCTTCTGTTCAGATTTGGATATGCTTTTACGAAACGTCTCATATTGTGACCAAGTTTGGCAGCCATTGCCTCTTTTCTTCTCTGTAGCTCATCATTCAGCTCTGATGCTAATGCCAGACGTTTCTGTTCAATTTCTTTAAGAACATTTACATCTTCCAGACGTTCCTTTACATTCTCCAAAGTAGAGGCTTTTGCAAATTCCATACCTGCAAGCTTCTTGTGCATTTTCACAAGCATTTCATCCCTTGCCTGCTCCAGAGCCTGTTCAATAGCTGGAAGCTTGTCGTGGAGACGGAATGCTGCTGCTGCTGAGAAGCAAAAGTCCACACCATACCCTGCAGTGATGACGCAGACAGCTATCTTACCGACAAACACCGGAAACAGGCCTACAATATATTCTGCAATGGGATGAAGAACTTTAAACAGGAGTATGGTAAAAAAGCCCCATCCCAAAGACGCTCCAAGGCAGATACGCCCCTGAAAATTAAACTTCTTATCACTGTAATCCCACCAGGATGTATGGAAAACGCTCTCCATCAAAACCGCTGTTACATATTCCAGCACAGTGGAAACCACAATGCCTCCCAGAAACAGAAGCAGATAATTGTCCTCAAAAGGCTTAAGGATCAGGTATACACACAGGGCACCAAACCCATATATTGTACACAAAGGTCCATTTACAAAACCACGATTCACATATTTCCCACATTTTGCAGAAACATAGCATGTTTCCCACAGCCATCCCAAAAAGCTGTATACAAAAAACCAACTGATCAGATGATAGAAATCCACCCCTCTGATAGTTAAATCCCACATAATTTTCTACCCTTTTTCGATTTCTTTTATTAAATATAACTATACTATATACCATTTCTCCAAAAATTTCACTACCCAAAAATATTTTTTTTGTGTATAATTAAATACAATTTATGAAAGGAAAAAAATTAACATGATTGTTAAAAAAATGCCTATTTTTCAAGGATTTCCGGACTTTGAAACTGTTAAATTTTTGACTCATCAGAGCAGTCAAAAATACAATTTTTCCCCTGTCTTTTACGATATTGAAACTACAGGATTATCAAGAAATTCCACTTTTTTGTATATGATAGGAACTGTTGCCCCAGAAGGTAATCAATGGTATTTTTTTCAGTGGATGGCAGAATCAAGGGAAGAAGAAGGCACAATTTTGAGAATTTTTTCACAATTCTTAAATGCACATACTTGTCTTATCTCCTACAATGGAGAACGGTTTGACCAGCCCTATCTGGAATCCAGATACGATGATTATCGACTTCCTTCTCCATTTAACAATATATCTTCTCTGGACCTTTATCTTGAGTTAAAGCCCCTGAAGAATCTGCTGAAACTCACTTCGATGAAGCAGCCTTCCCTGGAAAAATTTCTGAATCTTCCAAAAAGATCCTTCCCTGATGGGGGTGAATGTGTATCTCTTTACAAAAAATTTCTTATAACAGGAGATTCTCATTTAGCAGATATACTGATGGGGCATAACCAGGAAGATGTATACGGTCTGGGAAGAATTTTAACTATGCAAAGCTATCTTTGTCTCCTCAATTCCCGGTATGAATCCACCAGTGCTGTTTACGATGATGGAAATGTAATTTTCACACTGCAGCTGCCCTGCAGCCTGCCTGAGAATTTTTCCAACGGGACATGTGAATTTTACATTAAAGGACAGGAGAAGGAAGTCCGTCTTCTCGTTAAAGCCAAAAACAGACGCCTGAAAAGATATTATGAAAATTTCAAAGACTACTACTATCTTCCTGAGGAAGACACCATCATTCCAAGAGCACTGGGAAGTGGCATTAGCAAACAGTATAGAAAAGCAGCAACAAAAAAAACATGTTACACCTGGTTTTCCTGCTCGGAGCAGTTTCTTCAGGATAAAAATATGCAGATGGAATATTTAAAGCATGCCCTTCCTGTTCTTATTGAATCCCTCAATGCAGCACAAAAAGTTTAAGACTGCTCCTTTAAGATCATAATTTTATATAAATTCGTCAAAATTTTGGAAGCTATGGTGATATAATGTTTATATAATAGAATTAAACAATTTCAGGAGGTTTTACATATGGAAAAAAGATGGTGGAAAGAAAGCGTTGTTTATCAGATCTATCCCCGGAGTTTCTGTGACAGCAATGGGGACGGAATCGGAGATCTTAATGGCATTACAGAAAAGCTTGATTATCTGAAAGAACTGGGAATCGATGTAATCTGGCTTTCTCCTGTTTATCAGTCCCCTAATGATGACAATGGGTATGATATCAGTGATTATCAGGCTATTATGAAAGAATTCGGTACTATGGAAGATTTTGACAACATGATTGCAGCAGCACATGAACGGGGTATCAAGATTCTCATGGACCTTGTGGTAAACCATACTTCAGATGAGCACAAATGGTTTATAGAAAGCAGAAAATCCACGGACAATCCTTACAGAGATTATTATATCTGGCGTCCTGCCAAAGAAGACGGCAGCCTTCCCAATAACTGGGGATCTTGCTTTTCCGGGCCTGCCTGGGAATATGATCAGGCAACAGACATGTATTATCTTCACCTGTTTTCAAAAAAACAGCCTGATCTGAACTGGGATAATCCGGCTGTACGTCAGGATGTATTTGACATGATGAACTGGTGGCTGAAAAAAGGGGTTGACGGTTTCCGCATGGATGTAATCAGCCTGATTTCCAAAGAACCGGGTCTTCCTGACAAAGAGCCCGGAATCAATGGATATGCAACCTTTAATGTTTCCGCCAATGGTCCCCACGTTCACGAATATCTTCAGGAAATGCGTGAAAAGGTACTTAATAATGCAGACACTATGACTGTTGGAGAATGCTCCGGTGTCACTCTGGAAGAAGCCAAAAAGTATGCATGCAGTGATGAAAAAGAACTTAATATGGTTTTCCAATTTGAACATATGGATGTGGATGCAGATGAAAAAACAGGTAAATGGTGCACCAGAAAAATGAATCTGTGCGATCTGAAAGAAATTATGACCAGATGGCAGAAAGGCCTTCAGGATGTAGCATGGAACAGTCTTTATCTGGAGAATCATGACCAGCCAAGAAGTGTTTCCCGTTTCGGTAATGACAGTGACAAATACCGGGAACTTTCCGCAAAAATGCTTGCAACCTGTCTTCATATGATGCAGGGAACTCCCTACGTCTACCAGGGCGAAGAGCTGGGTATGACAAACTGTCCTTTTGACACTCTTGACAACATTCGTGACCTGGAAAGCATCAATGCTTATCATGAACTTACACAGCAGGGCAAAATATCCCATGAGGATATGATGGCTGCCATCAACTATAAGGGACGCGACAATGCCAGAACTCCTATGCAGTGGTCCGATGAAAAAAACGCAGGATTTACCACAGGCACGCCCTGGATCATGGTCAATCCGAATTACACAAAGATCAACGCCATGGAACAGCTTTCCAGAGAAGATTCCGTATTCAGATATTATCAGAAACTGATCCGGCTCCGTCATGAAAACGAAATTATCGTATATGGTACCTATGATCTTCTTCTGCCAGATGATCCTGATATTTACGCGTATACCCGTTCACTTGGAGCAGATAAGCTTCTGGTTGTATGTAATTTCAGTGAAAACACCAGAACCTTTTCTATTCCTGACCAGTTTACAAACGGAAGTATCATGATCTCCAACTATAAGGATCCCACAATACAGAACAATATGTCAATCAGGCCGTATGAGGCATTTGTAATCAAAAAATAATGTACCCTTGATATATTCTGCCATATTGTGTTAAAATATTGTAAATATTTTAGTGTAGGAGTATATCATGATTACGATTAAAGAAATGGCAGAGATCCTGGGTATCAGTCCTACCACCGTCTCCAATGTCATTAATGGAAAAACAAGTGAAGTATCTGAGAAAACAGCAGAAAAAGTCCGAAGGCTTCTGGAGGAATATGACTATATCCCAAATATGAATGCAAAAAATCTTGCACAGAAGCATTCCAGGCTCATCGGAATAGTGTGGAAAAACAGGAAAGACAAATATGAGAATATTTTTGCAGATCCTTTCCATGGAAAGCTGCTTGGCGCTCTGGAAGCTGCCATCCGGGAAAGTGGATATTATCTGATGCTCTATACTTCAGAAGATATAAACGAAATTGTAAGAAATGTGGTAAGCTGGAATGCAGATGGTCTTATCCTGGTAGGAATGCTTCATGATGATTACATCAGAATCCGCATCAAATACAAACGTCCCATTGTTCTTATAGACAGCTATACTCCCGGGAATATAGCTTCTTATGTAAATATAGGTCTTGACGATGAGCAGGGAGGATATCTGATGACACATTACCTTCTGGAATGCGGTCACAGAAAAATTGCATTCCTGGCAGATAATATGGAGGGTGTTGACTATATCCGTTATCTCGGTCATCAGCGGGCATTGAAAGAATATGGACTGGAAGCAGATCCGGATAATCTGATTGTGATCCGGCCTTCCAAATATGAACGACAGAACAGTATGAATGAAATATATAATGTGGTGCACAATTTCACTGCTTTTATGTGCTGCTCAGATTATTATGCAGTCACTCTTATGAAGTATCTGCGTGAAAGAGGAATCAGATTTCCGGATGATATTTCCATCACCGGATTTGATGATAATCTGTATTCCCAGATTGCCTATCCTGCATTGACCACCATTCATCAGGATATAACTCACAGAGGAGAAATGGCTGTGGAATATTTATTAAAAATGATTAACGGGTGGGCTCCTGAAACTACAAATATCTCTCTTCCGGTTAACCTGGTTATCCGTGACAGTGTAAAAATAATAGAAGAATCATCTCCAGATTAAATAGAAAGCCATGGCTGTTTATCAGTCACGGCTTTTATTTTTCTTTATTTTTCCATATCAAGAACAAGGAACTGATATCCCTGAAGTTCTATTTTATTTCCTTCCATTGAAACATCCTGATAATTATTGATCAGAATTTTATGGCAGGAATGGTTTAATTCTATTGTTCTTGGCTCTTTCTGATAGTTTCCCACAACCAGAAGTATCTTGTCTCCCTTTCTGTAATATGCCATCAGATTATGTACGTTTTCCCATACAGGTTCAAGAGATCCGTAAACAATTGTTTCTTTATATTCAGGATCTTTGCGCAGAGCAATGAGTTTTTTATAAAAGCTCAGAACAGAATCCGGATCACTGGTTTCTTTCTCTACATTGATTTCTTTATAATTTGGATTCACCCTAAGCCAAGGTGTACCTGTGGTAAAGCCTGCATTCTCTTTTGAATTCCACTGCATAGGAGTTCTGGCATTATCCCGGCTGTATTTGGAAACTGCTTTTAAAGCTTCTTCCCGGGTACATCCAGCGTCCAGTGCCACCTGATACTCATCAATAGAAGAAATATCGTCCATCTGGTCAATAGATTCAAATTTCATATTCTCCATACCAAGTTCCTGTCCCTGATAAATGAAAGGAATACCTCTCAGCAAGAAATTCAGACCTCCGAGCATCTTCTTGGATGCGTCACATAAGTCCCCTTCCGGAATATATCTGCTCACACCCCTGGGCTCGTCATGATTTTCAATTATATTAGATACGAAGCCTGTATCCCCAATCTTTCTCTGTGTGGTAAAACAGCAGCTCTTGTAATCATCCGGTGTAATATCCTTATTATCATACCAGCCTTTTTTCGAAAACCCGAAAATTGTCTCCTGGAAGTCAAACATACTGGAAAAATATCCATTATCGCCAATAAAGTCAGGAATCTCATCATCTTTTTCGTCAAATACTTCCCCAACTGTAAAAGCATCGTATTTGCTAAATGTCCGGTCTCTCATTTCGCCCAGAAATTCTCCGATTCCCTGTGCTTCGTTCAGCATCTTTCTGATGCTGCACAGGCCATCTTCACGGTCTGGTTCATAATCGTGCATTGGAAGTGCCTTTTTAATATTGATAATTGCATCAATTCTAAAACCTCCAAGCCCTTTATCCAGCCACCAGTTGATATTTTTATACACTTCTTCTCTGAGTTCCGGATTTTCCCAGTTCAGATCAGGCTGTTTTTTATGAAATACATGGAGATATTGTTTATTTGTTCCCGGAAGATCCTCCCAGGCCGGTCCACCAAAATAGGAACGCCAGTTTGTAGGCAATTCACCTTCTTTTTTATCTCTTAGATAAAAGAATTTTCCATATTTTCCATCAGGATCTTCGCATGCTTTTTTAAACCATTCATGTTCATCCGAACAATGATTCACAACCAGATCCATTAAAATATACATATCTCTTTTCTTTGCTTCGGCAATCAATTCATCCATATCATCCATTGTTCCAAAACGAGGATCAATATCATAATAATCAGATATATCATATCCCTGATCTGCCAGGGGAGAACGGTAACAAGGAGACAGCCATATAATATCCACGCCCAGATCTTTCAGATAGTCCAGCTTCTTTATGATTCCCCTCAGGTCTCCGATTCCATCGCCGTTTGAATCATAAAAACTCTTCGGATAAATCTGATATGCCACTTTATCATTCCACCATTTCTTAACCATAACGAAAGCCTCCTGTTTTCACATTGTACTCAATTTAACTTTTTCTGATTTCACTTTCTACATTATATAGGTGTGCTTCCAGAATGTCTTATTGTTTTTTGATAAAAAAATATATTATTTTGACTTTTTCTTCTCCTTCATTCCATTATGAAGCCGATATTGAAGAGGTGTGGTGTCCGTATATTTCCGAAATTCCCTTAAGAAATTTCCCAGATTATTAAATCCGCATTCCAGACAGATTTCCGTTACAGTCATATCCGTCTCCTTCAAATAGTAAATCGCTTTTTTTATTCTGTATTCATTTACATACTCCATAGGAGAACGGCCAATTGCTTTTTTAAAAAAACGGCAGAAATACTGTTCATTCATTCCTATCAGTCCTGCCAGGTCGTGAATATAGATTTTCTCTTTATAGTTCTCCTGAATATAGGATAAAGTAGTTTTTATGGTCTCAATCCTTCTGTCATAGTTTTTTTCGGTTACCTTAAGCATGTCATAATCCGATAAAACAGCCATTATTTTCAGGAGTAAAGATTTGATATAAAGCTGGCTTGTAATATTATCTGTTACTGCTGTCTCCAGATCCTGACCTGTGTTCATTGCATTTCTTCCAAATATTTCTGCCATTTCCAGGAATGCATCTTTAAGTTTTCCAAAAGCCGGATGATCCGGCCACACGCACCTTGGCAGCAGCATACTTTTGTTTTTTACCGGCTGAATGATACTGGTCAATATTGGGTCGAGGGAATATGCCGAGCTTAATAAATCTGTATGAAAAACCACTGCATTTTCCATACAGTTCCCATTTTTTTCAGCAAAAATGCTGTGTAAATCCCCAGGATTGATAAAACAGATACATTCTCCACAGATCTGAATTCGTTCCATGTTGACCTCAAGACAAAATTCTCCTCCGTTAAAATATAGAATCTCCACCTCCTCATGCCAGTGATGTTTTACAAGCATCCCTCTGACTTTGGACCCGGTTGTGTAAAACGCACAGGGAAAATTTCTGGTGCCATGGAAGCTGGCTTCTTTCAGGATTGATGGCTGCTGATTCTGCATGTACAAATTTCCTCCCCGAAATAAAAAAGCTGCCGGCAACGACTCCTTATCGTCAGGCAGCAGCTTTTTTACAATTTCTTATTTAATTGCGCCTTCTACCATTCCCTTCATAATCTGCTTCTGTGCAAACAGGAACACGATGATCATAGGAATCATTGCAAGAAGAGCTGCAGTAAGGATCAAATCCCACTGTTTTACATAGGAACCCACAAATGCCTGCACGGCAACAGGCAGGGTCTTCACTTTACCATTCTGTCCAAGCATCAAAGATGGAAGAAGATAGTCATTCCAGATCCACATGCCGTTCAGAATTGTTACTGTAACAATAACCGGTTTCAGAAGAGGAAGAATGATCCTGAAGAAAGTTCCCTCAGGTGAACATCCATCTATTGCTGCTGCTTCTTCCAGCTCATAAGGAATTCCCTTTATAAATCCGGTAAGGATAAACACTGTCATTGCACCGCCAAATCCACAGTACGCAAATACAATACCAGGTATGGACTGAAGCATTGGAATTCCAATGAATTTACCAACATCACGGAAAGTAGAAACAAGAGGAAGCATAACCACCTGGAAAGGAATGGTCATGGAAGCAATAAATACCATGTAAATAAATGTAGACCATTTTGACTTATTACGGCAGATGACCCATGCAGCCATTCCTCCGAACAAAGCCAGAAGTACAAGAGAAACAATTGTAATGACAGCCGATGTACCAAATGCACTCCAGAAACTGAAATTGGAATTATTTACTACATTTGAAATATTTGTTTTAAACTGTGCAAAACTGGCACCTGAAGGGCTGACCGGATTGGCAACTATCCCATTTGCATTCTTAAATGTATTGACCAGTACCAGATAAAACGGAGATAATATGTACGCGGCTATGATAATACCCACGATCGTAATTATTACTTTCGGTGTTTTTTTCTTAACCATTACATTTCAACCTCCCTCTTATTGGAAATTCTAACCTGAAGAATAGATATTGCTGCCAACATGATAAAGAACAGAATAGCCTTTGCCTGACCAAGTGCATAATTATTCTTGGAAATAGCCGTATTATAAATATTAAGAGCAAGCATCTGCGTACCATTTGTCAGATAATTACCCAGAAAATTGGTAACAGATCCTGTTCCATTTGTAAGGGCCATATTCACATCAAACTGTTTAAATGCAGATGTAAGAGTCAGGAAGGAACAAATTGTAATGGTAGCAGCAATCATAGGAAGCTTGATCTTAAATAATGTAGTCAATGCATTGGCTCCATCAATCTGGGAAGCCTCAAGTACATCTTTAGGTACTTGTGTAAGACCAGTAACATAAATCAGCATGATATAACCTGCATACTGCCAGATATAAACTACAATAATAGCCATCATAGCTGTATTTGTTTTTGAAAGAAGGGAAATATTATTGGTCAGTTTAATCAGAACATTATTAAATACGAACTGCCATACATAACCAAGTACAATTCCTCCGATAAGGTTTGGTAGGAAATAAGCGGCCCGGAAAAATGAAATTCCCCTGATCGTGGATGTGCAAAGTAAGGCAAGCATAAATGCAATTACATTGACCAGGATCATATTCAGTACTACAAAAAGAATTGTAATAATGACTGACCAGAGAAAACTTGGTTCTTTAAACATTGCCGCATAATTTGCAAATCCTACTGCTTTGGTCATCCTGATTCCATTCCAGTCTGTAAAGGAATAAAACACACCCAAGCATAAAGGAATAATTACAGTTACAACAAATGTAAACAATAATGGAAATACAAAAATAAAATTAACAATATTTCTATGATATTTCAAAGTAGGGAACAAATACATTCCCAGCAAAACAGCTGCTGCTCCAATAATCAGTGCAGCGCCTCTCCAGCCTGCCCCATTACCGGAGAAATCCTGAATCAATGCAGCTGCCAATAAAATAACACCTGTCACAAGACATGCGATGGATATTACTTTTTTACTTGCACTATTTGTATTCATTTGGCCTTAATCCCTCCTATCTCTTCTCCTGACTGCATTGTACGTAAAACATATCTGGCATTTTTGTAAATAAAAAAGTGGACGGCAACTTAATCGCCGCCCACCTGTAAGTGTCAACAGTTAGTTTGCATATGCTCCCTGAATAACCTGCTCCATTGTCTTTACAAAGCCTTCTTCATCAAGACTTCCTGATGCATAATCTGCAAATACCTGGCCTGTATAGTTCTGAGCAAGGCCCTCTTTCATGCTGAGCCAATGCCAACCGGATGTCTTGCCTGCTGCCTGATAATCTACAATTGTCTGTGCGAATGGATCATCACCAACGATTGTGCAGGATTTGAACGGGCTGATAAAGCCTGCTTCTTTAACAAGAACCTCCTGAGCTTCTTCTGATGTAAGCCACTGAAGGAATGCTTCTGCTGCTTCTACATTACCATCCTTATATACTGCCCACCAAGATGGAGAATTGGTAAGGATTGTGTCGATTCCATCTTCAAATGCATATGGGATCATACCAACTTCAAAGTTTCCTGCTTCATTATATGCGTCTGCATCATCACCTGTCATAGTAGCACCAATCCAGGATCCCTGAGTAACAAATGCATATTTGCCAGATGCAAAGTTAAGGATCTGCTGATCATATGTACCGGAAACAAGAAGTGCAGGATCTGAATACTGATTCAGAAGTCCAACAAAGGATGCAAAGTCTTTGAAACGATTTTCATCAATCTTTCCACCGTCATTGAGCATATCAATGTATGTGGTATCATCTCTCTTAAGCCCTGAATCCAGATAGTTCGCAAATACATGGTTACCAGTGGACCAGTAAAGGTTAACAGGTTCAGCACAATATCCTACAACTGCTGTGATTCCCAGTTCATCTTTCTTGGAATCAATTGTCTCAAAAGCCGTCTTGATTGCATCCGGGCCTGTCAGTGTGGCAGGATCAATTCCTGCCTGGTCAAGAATGCTCTTGTTATATGCAAGTCCGATTGCTTCTGTTGTATATGGGAATCCGATGGTGCCCTGATTCTCATCTACATAAGCTGCATCTGTGTCAGAAGCCCATTCCTGATCGCTCATGTCTACCAGTTTGCCTTCCCAGTTTGCAAAATCTGTGGAGCCACCATTTACGAAGATATCAGGCATATTATCTGACTGATAATATCCTTTCAGAGTACTCTGAATATCAATTCCGCCGCCCATGGATTCTATTTCTACGTGTACACCTGTCTCTTTCTCATACATTTCAGCCAGTTTCTTCAGCTGAGCATCAACCTCGATCTTACCGTTAACAAGACGGATGGTATCGCCTTCTGCAGCCTGAACAGTCACTTTTTCAATATTTCTTTTTAACATGTACAAAATGCACAAAAATCAAATATGGTTTTTTAAACAATATCTAAAAACAGATGTTCTAAACCTGTAAATATGTAGCTGAAGCTGCAGGAACAGTCCAGATTCCGTTTACACAGGAAGCTGCTCCATGATTGGAATAAATTACCTGTCCATTTTCCGGTATGTCTGCACTGAACGAAACTTCTTCACCGGAGGGATTAAGAATAATATAAACTGTCTCTTCCTTTCCCACTCTCTTATATACCAAAGGATATGAGGCTTTCTTTACATAGACAAACTCCATAGGTGCCGTACTCTGAAGTGCCTTATGTTCTTTTCTGATGGCAATGAGTTTCTTCACTTCATTGTACAGGCCATTCTTGCCTGCCAGTGCATCCTCAACAGTTGGGCGATTTTCATCCGGATCAACAGGTATATAAAGTTTCTCAGGCTGGCAGCTGGAAAATCCTGCATTGGCACTGTGGTCCCACTGCATTGGGCTTCTGGAACCTGTCCTGTCAAAACCACCTTCCACGGATTTCACATCCGTCAGATACCTCATTCCAATTTCATCCCCATAATAGATAAAAGGAGCACCGGGAACGGAAAGAAGAAAGGCAAAGGCTATTTTAATCTCTTCATCATCAAGAGTATTCTTAATTCGGGGCATGTCATGATTACTTGATGGAATACAGATCAATCCTTCTCTGTTTGTAGCAGAATAATTCTCTTCATAAGTTTCAATAAATTCAGAAATATCCCCTTTCCCTCTTCTGGAGAAATAAGGTTCCTGTGTTCTGAAAAGATCAAGATAATGAGATGGTCCGAAATGAAGAAGGAAATCCATATGGAAACCACCTCTTAAGGATCTTCCGGGATCTCCCCATTCAGATAACAATGCACAGTCTGGAAATTCCTCATCCATAAACCTGCGAAAATCCTGCCACAGAGCAATAGTTCCTTCCTGATCCTCATCATTCTTAACAAGTGATCCAGCCATATCAACACGGAATCCATCGCAGCCCATAGACATCCAGAACCTCATAACATCCTTCATAGCTTCTCTTGTAGCCATTGGTCCCGGAGCATCTGCCGGCTGTTGCCAGTCTCTTTCACATTTGGCAAATCCGAAATTCAGTGCAGGCTGTATAGAAAAGAAATTCACAGCGCAGCAGCCATTCCTTTCTGAAAAGCCGCGTATGCTTCCTTTAATGCTGCCAACATTTTCAAAATCATCCCATACATCATTAGTCCAAACATAACGGTCTGAGTACTCATTTTTTTCTGCTTTACAAGACTGTCTGAACCACTCATGTTCAATTGACGTATGACCGGGAACAAGGTCAAGAAGAACTTTCATTCCTTTCTCATGAGCTTTTTCAAACAGTTCTTTTAAATCCTCATTGGTCCCATATCTTGGTGCAACCTTTTTATAATTTGAAATATCATACCCTGCATCATAAAATGGTGACTCAAAACAGGGATTCAGCCAGATACCATCGCAGCCCAGCTCCTTAATATAATCCAGCTTTCTGATAATTCCCTGTATATTTCCAATTCCGTCACTGTCTGTATCAAGGAAAGACTGTGGATAAATTTCATAAAATACAATGTTTTCCAGCCATGCCGGCATACTCATTTTAAATTCCTCCTTACTTTAATGTATTTCATATTTTGATTATATCCTCTGTAAAGTAAAATTTCCACTAATATTTTGATAAATTTATTAAAAATTTTATCCTTTTGCGTAAAAGTTATTGAATTAAAAAAATCCCGGTACCAGACATCTGATACCGGAATTTGTTATCTCATATCTTCCTGCAAATTATTCTTCGGTTTTCTCAGCCGGTGCAGCAGGAGCCTCAAGAGCTTTCATACTCAGGCTGATTTTTCTCTCTTCTCCGTTAAAGTCAACAACTTTAGCTTCAATCTCCTGTCCGATGGAAAGCACATCAGAAGGTTTTGCAACATGCTCTCTGGAAATCTGTGAAACATGAAGAAGAGCATCTACTCCGGGTGCAAGTTCAACAAATGCACCGAAGTCTGTCATACGTGCAACTTTACCCTTAACAATATTACCTACTGCATAATCCTCTGCAGCTGTAAGCCATGGATTCTCTTCCGGGAATTTAAGAGAGAGGGCAATCTTATCACCGTTGATTTCTTTGATCATAACAGTTACCTTGTCCCCAACAGAGAATACCTTCTTTGGATTCTCAACTCTTCCCCATGACATTTCAGAAATATGAAGGAGACCATCAGCTCCGCCAAGATCAACGAATGCACCAAAATCTGTAACATTCTTCACAACGCCTTCTACTTTATCGCCAACATGGATTCTCTCCATTAATTCTTTCTGTTTCTCTGCTTTCTCTGCAAGAAGAAGCTGTTTACGATTTCCGATAATGCGGCGTCTCCTCGGATTGAATTCTGTGATCACAAACTCAATTTCCTGTCCTGCATATTTGGAAAGATCCTTCTCATATGTGTCTGATACAAGGCTGGCAGGAATAAATACTCTTGTCTCCTCAACATTAACACAAAGACCTCCGTCCAGTACCTGAGTAACAGGAGCCTTTAATACTTCCTGATTCTCAAATGCCTCTTCCAGACGTTTGTTGCCTTTCTCAGCTGCAAGTCTCTTGTAAGTCAGGGTAACCTGGCCTTCTCCATCATTCACTTTGAGAACTTTTGCTTCCATGGTGTCACCTACGTGAACTGCATCAGTGAGTACAAGGGATGCATCGTTTGAGTATTCGCTCTTAGCAATAATACCGTCTGCTTTATAACCGATATTCAGAATAATCTCATCATCTTTAACATCAATGACGGTACCCTGTACGATCTCTCCATTTCTGATAGTTTTTACGGAATCTTCCAGCATCTGTTCAAAACTTAATTCTGACATGTTCTTGAACCTCCTCAATAATTTTCTTTGGGGTGGAAGCCCCTGCTGTAATACCTACATAACTACTGCATTGGAACATTTCAGAATCCAAGTCTACAGGTGTTTGTATATAGTAAGTATTTCCACATTCCTTTTTACATATTTCAAACAGCTTTTGAGTATTGGAACTGTGCCGGCCTCCTACAACCAGCATAGTGTCTACCTCTCCGGCTATGTTTTTTGCTTCTTTCTGCCGTTCTTCGGTAGCATTACAAATAGTGTTTAAAATATTGAGAATATTTAAAACATTATTATCATACCTCTTTTTACAAAGAATTTCAACTATATCTTTAAATTTGTTGTAATTAAATGTCGTCTGTGAAACAATACTGAATTGTGTTTGAGAGGGAGGAACAAATTCTTCTGCTTCTTCTCTGTTTTTGATAACAGTGCAGGGTCTTTTGCACCATCCGCAGATTCCCTGAACCTCAGGATGATCTTTATCCCCGATAATAATCACATGGCGACCCTTACTGCTTTCTTTTTCCACGATACGATGGATTTTCAGCACAAAGGGGCATGTCATATCAACATACGATATTCCTTTCTTTTCAAGCTCCTGATAAATTTTCTGCCCTACACCGTGAGAACGTATGACCAAAATTCCATCCCTGGCAGCATCAATCTCCTCTTCCCTCAGAACCCGAACACCTCTGGAGGCAAGGTCCGAAACAACTTCTTCATTGTGAATAACGGGACCAAGTGTATAAATTGGACGGTTTTCTGTTCTGATCAGCTCATATACTTTATCCACTGCTCTTTTTACACCGAAGCAAAATCCGGCGGTTTCTGCCACTTTTACTTTCATTTTCAGGCCTTCACCTTCTGTTTGTAAATCTTAAGGATTCTGTCTGTTACTTCCTCAATATCCATATCCGATGAATCTACAAGCACAGCATCTTCAGCCTGACGCAGAGGAGAGATTTCCCGATTCATATCCCTGAAATCACGGTCTATGATATCCTGACGGATTTTTTCATAATCACAAGTCTGTCCTTTTTCCTCCAGTTCACGAAATCTCCGTTTGGCCCGGGTATCTGCACTGGCTGTAAGATATATCTTTACTTCAGCATCCGGAAGGATAGTAGTCCCGATATCTCTTCCATCCATAACAACATCATTGGATGCGGCAATACTTCTCTGTAGCTTCAGCAGATGTTCCCTTACCCTGGGATTTGCCGAGCTGACGGAAGCCATATTTCCTACTTCTTCTGTACGAATCAGAGAATTTACATTTTCTCCGTTTAAAATAACGATCTGTTCTCCGTCTTTATATTCGATGGTAATGTCAGCACCGGTACACACAGAAGAAATATCCTCCTGTGAGTCACCCTTTACTCCTTTTTTCAGAAGATACAATGCCATTGCTCTGTACATAGCTCCTGTATCCACATAAATAAAAGATAATTTCCCTGCCACTTTACGTGCAACAGTACTTTTTCCTGCTCCTGCAGGTCCGTCAATGGCAATATTACATCCCATTTTCAAGTTCCTCCAATTTGTTTTTTATGATAAAATTCCAAAAGCATCAGTCATCTTTCTGCTGGCCTGCAGCCACTCCGGCAAGATATGCAGTGGACCATGCAATCTGAAGATTATATCCTCCCGTTACTGCATCAACGTCGAGCACCTCACCGGCAAAATACAGACCCTTTACTTTCTTTGATTCCATTGTTCCGGGACTTACTTCTTTTACTGAAATGCCGCCTTTGGTAATAATGGCTTCTTTAAACTCTCCCATTCCAGTAATTGTAAAGGGAAATGCCTTCACAAGATTTATAAAGCTCCTGCGCTCTTCCTTCGTGATATCATGAATCTTTTTCTCTGGATGAATTCCACCAAGATCAAGCATAACAGGAGTAAGAGAGGAAGGAAAAAGAACCCCTATCACATTCTTAAACTGCCTGTTTGGAGCAGTTTCAAACTCTCTGAGGATTCTGGCATCCAGCTGTTCCACAGATAAGGCCGGCTTCAGATCAAGGAAAGCCTGTAATTCTCCCTTTTCCAGATATTTTCCAATATGAGCGCTGGCTGAAAGAATCATTGGTCCTGTAACTCCAAAATGAGTAAACATCATCTCGCCAAAGTTTCGATAAATAATTTTATTGCCGGATTTAATCGTAAGGCCGGTATTTTTAAGAGATAATCCCTGAAGTCTGGGAACATAAACCTCTTTCGTTGTAAGCGGAACAAGAGACGGATGAATATCCGTTACATTTATTCCCATTTTTTCTGCAAATTTATAACCGTCTCCTGTTGAACCTGTACTCTGATAGGAAAAACCACCGGTAGCAACAATCACTGAATCTGCCTCCATAATTGTTCCGTCTTCCAGAACCACACCTGTAACTTTCTCACAATCCTTTGCAATTTCTTTCACCCTGGTATGAAGATGGACTTTCACTTCAGCTTTCTTCAATTCCCTTTCAAGAGCACGTATGATATCCGATGAATGATCTGATTCAGGAAATACTCTGTTACCTCTTTCTACTTTAAGCCTGACTCCCGCATTTTCAAAGAAGTCCATCACATCCCCAGGGCTAAAGGAGTAAAAAGCACTGTAAAGAAACTTGGGATTTGTCATAACTGCCTGAAATAGTTCCTCTGTATCACAGGCATTGGTTACATTGCATCTCCCCTTTCCAGTAATAAAAAGTTTCTTACCAAGTTTTTCATTTTTTTCCAGTATATGCACTTCATTATGACTTCGGCCTGCAAAAATACCAGCCATCATTCCTGCAGCACCGCCGCCGATAATCAAAATTCTGCTCATAGAATCTGTTATCCTGCCTTTTTGTTTGTGTTCTTTCTATAATAACGCAAAGGAGCCTGCACATGCAAGCTCCTTCATAAAAATTTACCGGAAATTATACCGGATATGCTCCGTTCTTTGTATCTGCCACTTTCTCATCAACTTTTGTTTTCTGAGCCTGACGATATTTAAAGAAATCCATAGCTACCTGCGGGAACAGTGCATAAGTCAGTACATCCTCATCCTGTTCCTTATATTCTGCCATTTCACTCTCCAGTTTGTCAAGTTCGTTTTCCAGAAGATCTGCAGGACGGCAGGTGATAGGTTTCTCATCTCCGATACATTTCTTCTGAACTTCCGGATTAAACGGTTTCACAGTTGCACCATATTTTCCTAAAAGAATATCCTTTGTTTCCTTTGTAACCATCTTATATCTTTCACCCATAAGCACGTTAAATACTGCCTGGGTACCAACGATCTGAGAAGACGGAGTAACAAGAGGCGGCTCACCAAGATCTTTACGTACACGCGGAACTTCTTCAAGCACTTCATAGAACTTGTCTTCTGCATGCTGTTCCTTTAACTGGGAAGTCAGGTTGGAAAGCATACCACCGGGAACCTGATAAAGAAGAGTCTTAATATTCACGCCAAGGTTCTTCGGATTCAGAAGACCTGTGTCCAGAGCCTCGTCACGGATAGGGCGGAAATAATCTGCAATCTCAGAAAGAAGCTTCTGGTCAAATCCTGTATCATAAGGAGTATCCTTGAATACTTCAACCATAACTTCTGTTGCAGGCTGGGAAGTACCAAGCGCAAACGGAGACATTGCAGTATCAATAATATCAACACCTGCTTCTACTGCCTTCATATATGTCATAGAAGCTACACCGGAAGTATAATGGGTATGAAGATCTATCGGAATACTTACTGTTTCCTTCAATGCTTTCACAAGCTCTGTAGCCTTGTTCGGAAGAAGAAGTCCTGCCATATCCTTGATACAGATGGAATCAGCTCCCATTTCCTCAATACGTTTGGCAATACCTGTCCAGTATTCCAGTGTGTATGCATCTCCAAGGGTATAAGAAAGAGCTACCTGGGCATGAACCTTTTCCTTATTTGCCGCCTTAACTGCAGTCTGAAGATTACGAAGGTCGTTAAGACAGTCAAAAATACGGATGATATCAATACCGTTAGCTGCAGATTTCTGCACAAAATATTCTACAACATCATCTGCATAAGGACGATATCCAAGAATATTCTGTCCACGGAAAAGCATCTGAAGTTTTGTATGT
>JAXEUE010000084.1:0-7590 GCA_034115005.1 Blautia sp. | reverse complement strand
GTAGTTCAATGGTAGAACACCAGCCTTCCAAGCTGGATACGTGGGTTCGATTCCCATCACCCGCTTATGCGATAGTGGCGTAGTTGGTAACGCGCGACCTTGCCAAGGTCGAGACCGCGGGTTCGAGCCCCGTCTATCGCTTTTAATAAGGCATCTGCAATTTGCAGATGCCTTGTCTTTTACATATTATCACTTCCCTGATCGGAGTCTCCATAAAATGTAAGAAGATATAGACCGCTGATTCCCACAAGACCATATATGATTCTGGAGATCCAGCTCATACTTCCGAAGAGAAGTGATACCAGGTTCAGATTGAAAAATCCGATCAGTCCCCAGTTTATGGCACCGATAATTGCAATAGTCAGTGCTGTGTATCTTAAACATTTATTTCCCATAAGTCACCATCCTTTCTTTTATAAGGAACAGTATCCCTTAGAAGGAAAAAATTATGCATAAATCATACAGGAAGATCCTATTTTACCTTCAGAACCTGTGAAACAGATTCATTTCCTGAAAAAGAGAAGGATTCCTGAGCCTGAATGGTTACATCGCTTTCATCAGTTAATGTAAAGGCCTGACATACGTTTACTGTCTGACCCGGTTTAATTTCAGCAGTGAAACGGTCGATGGCATCATCATTTTTTTCCGGTATGGCAGCTTCACAGGAATCTCCGTGCTGGTAGGCGGAAAGGTTTACATCCACCATTGCACTGGAAGGGGAAGAAGATTTATTGGTATAATCGTAATAAACCATAATACATGGATTCCCGGCGAAGTCCTTTGTAACGGAGTGTTTTGTATACTTTATGGAAAAATTATCAGTTTCCAGGTCCAGAATCTGATTCTCCTGATCTGTGTCAGAATCAGAAGTGGAAGCTGTATCGCTTTCTCCATCAATGGAATTGTTTATTTCATCTTCCATATTCAGACAGTCCGCTGACATTATTCTTACAGTTGCTTCATCCAGTGAAACGATCTTCCATCCTGAGTCTGTTTTGATCAAAGGATATGTAATGTCTGTCTCAGAAAACTTGTCCGATTTGTTCTCATTTGCTGCTTTATACAGAATGGACGCCAGTTTCTTATGAGTCTCCTCTGCATTGTCTGATTCTGTGGAGGGACTCTCTTCTGAAAAAGCATTGGAAACCATCTGGCGGAGAAACTCACTGACAGCAGCCTTGTAAATGGGGGTACCGTCAATATAGGTGATATGTGCCGTGACAGAAGCAGTACCGCTTTGGGGACTGAAATTGTTTTTTATGATCTTGTAGGTCATTTTCTCATTGATTTTTTTGAAAAAATCAAAGTAGATCTCATCGTTTACCACTGTATTGTCAAGGGCTGAGAGATCATTACTTTGAAGAAGACTCTCCATAGTATCAAAATCCATCTTCTTCACACTGTCCAGAAAATGTTCTACAGTCTGGGCAGGCTGTTTACGCTGATACAGGTAATATCCTGTGCAGCAGCCTAAATAAACAGCTATTACAATAATTACAATCAGAATGATCAGCCCGGTATGTTTCTTCTTTTTCTTCTCAGTTGAAACAGGCGGCTCTTCATTTGGGGTTATATTCTCCATATTCATTTTTCCTCCTGTATGTAAAGATATTATAGGATGTTAAAAACACTGATATGATATTGAGGTCAAAAGATGCCATACGGATTCTTCCGTGCTTCGCACTCCCACCATCCTGCCTATCATTGATATATTATAGCAGAATGAGTTGACAATGGCAATTGGCATCCTCTATAATCAGTTAGTATATCTTTGGAAAAATAAATAAGACAGAAGAAAGAAGAGTATAAATATATGATATATGAAAGTTGTTTCCCATCGGATGCAGATGGACTAAACATATCGGTTATAGCGGTAATTCCAGACAAAAAACCGTACAGGGCAGTGGTACAGCTTGTACATGGAATGTGCGAGTACAAAGAAAGGTATCTTCCATTTATGGAATATCTTGCAGCTCACGGATATGTTTCAGTGATCCATGATCACCGGGGTCACGGAAAGAGCATACATAGCAGACAGGACCTGGGTTATACATATGGAGGCGGGGCAGAAGCCATTCTTCAGGATATAAGAACAGTGAATCTTAAGATTCATGGAGCTTTCCCTGATCTTCCTCTTATCCTTATGGGGCACAGTATGGGATCTTTGGCAGTACGTGCCTTTGCAGCTCACCACGACAGCTGTATGAATATGCTGATCGTGTGTGGAACCCCTGGTTATAATAATGCCAGGGCTTTGGGAGTGGCTGTTGCAAATGCGGAAAAAATGTTGTTTGGGCCCAGACACAGAAGTAAAGTTCTGGAGGCAATATCATTTGGTCCCTATGCTTTCCGTTTCAGAAATGACAAAAGCTGTACTGCCTGGATCTGTTCTGATCCGCAAGTGGCAAAGGAGTATGAAGAATCAGAACTGTGCGGTTTTACATTTACGGATGATGGATATCTTGCATTGTTTGATTTAATGAAAAAGGCATATGATGTAAAGAGTTTTTCATGCACAAATCCTGATATACCCGTGCTTTTCATCAGTGGGTCAGAAGATCCATGTATGATTAGCGTGTGTCATTTTTCAAAGGCGGTATGGACTATGCGCCATGCGGGATACAGGGACGTAAAAGGGAAACTATATCCGGGGATGCGCCATGAAATCCTGAATGAAAAAAATAAGCAACAGGTTTATGGTGACATTGTGTATTATATGAGAAAAAAAGGATTTTAGAATAGATGATCCCCTTTTGGTACAAAATAAATCATAAAAAAGGAAAGGGGATAACAGTGAAAAAAACAGGAATTCTTATGCTTATCCTGTTCTGCATCTTTTCCTGTACTGCCTGTGGAAGGACCAGCGGGGAAGATACAGAAAAGGGAGAGCTGGTAAGCAGTACGGCTGTCGGTGAATCCGGCAGCTGTGTTGTCTGAAAAGCTTTAGCACACTTGAATCTTCCTGGCAAAAATGATAAGATAATACTTAAAATCTACAAAAGGAGAGATAAGATGGACGAGCAGAAACAAGAGGTAGCTAAAGAAGAAAAACAGGAACAGCAGGAACAGAATGGTTTTCCTTCCAGAACTCTGCTGCTTTGGATCCTTGCAGGGATTTATCTTACATATACAGGATTCAGTCTTTGCAAAAATGTGATAGATAAGGTACAAGGTGCAGGTGCATGGGTTATGATTGCCGGAATTGTCTTTCTTGCAATAGGACTTGGCCTTCTTTTCTTCGGATGCAGAGGTATGATTCGGATAGAAAAGAAAAAGAGAGAACAGGCTCTGGAAGAACAACCGGAAGAAGCAGAAGAATCACAGGAGAAGGAAAGCGAACCATGAAATTTATAATAACTATTTTAAAGCCGCTTTCTTTTCTGCCGGCCATTCTGATGATGTATGTGATCTATTCTTTTTCTGCCCAGACGGGAGAGGTGTCCGGCAATTTAAGCTATGAGATCAGCTATCAGATCGTGGAAATGAAAAGTAACATTCTCAATGAGGATAAATCTTATGAACAGCTGTCTCAGGAGGCTGTGGGGATTAATTATTATGTGAGAAAAGCGGCTCATATGACAGAATATTTTCTTCTGGCAGTTGCAATTTCCTTTCCCTTATATGTATATGGAGTCCGGGGATTCTGGCTGATGCTTCTTGCCGGAATCATCTGCGTAGGATTTGCCGGACTTGATGAGTATCATCAGTCTTTTGTTGCAAACCGTACTCCTGCTGTGAAAGATGTGGGAATCGACAGTATCGGGGCTTTTATCGGCATTTTACTTGTTCAGGCCTTCTGCTGGTCGACGTTGCATAATCCGGCAGGGAAAAAGAAGAAAAGAAGAAAGAAGTAAGGGGAAAAGAAATGAGTTATGCAGATAACGTTTTTATAAAAATGTGTCAGGACATTCTGGAGAACGGAACAAGCACAGAAGGGGAAAAGGTACGTCCCGTATGGGAGGACGGTACGCCTGCCTACACCATCAAGAAATTCGGTGTGGTAAACCGTTATGATCTTCGTAAAGAGTTTCCGGCTATGACGTTAAGAAGGACTGCGCTGAAAAGCGCTATGGATGAAATTCTGTGGATCTGGCAGAAAAAGTCCAATAATATCAAAGATCTTAACAGCCATATCTGGGACAGCTGGGCAGATGAAGAAGGCTCTATCGGCAAGGCATACGGTTATCAGCTGGGTGTGAAGCACCAGTACAAAGAAGGTGAGATGGATCAGGTGGACAGAGTGTTGTATGATCTGAAAAATAATCCATTCAGCCGCCGTATTATGACAAATATATATGTTCACCAGGATCTTCATGAGATGAACCTTTATCCTTGTGCCTACTCTATGACTTTTAATGTAACTCAGACTCCCGGACATGAGAAGCTTACATTAAATGCAGTGCTGAACCAGCGGTCTCAGGATATTCTTACGGCCAATAACTGGAATGTGTGCCAGTATGCCATTCTTCTGATGATGATCGCACAGGTATGTGATATGGAGGCAGGGGAGCTCCTTCATGTGGTGGCAGATTGTCATATTTATGACAGACACATTCCTATTGTGAGAGAACTGATCACAAGGAAGCCCTACCCTGCTCCTACAGTGAAGCTGAATCCTGAAATAAAAGATTTCTACCAGTTTACCACGGATGATCTTATTGTGGAAAATTATGAAACATGGCCGCAGATCAGAAATATTCCTGTTGCTGTATAAAATATAGTAAGAAAGGATGAAAGAATATGAATATAATCGTAGCAGTTGATAAAAACTGGGGAATCGGGAAAAATAACCGTCTTCTGGTCAGTATTCCTGCAGATATGAAAATGTTCCGTGAGGAAACCACAGGAAAGGTGGTTGTGATGGGGAGAAGAACCCTTGAGTCATTTCCCAATGGACTTCCGCTTAAAAACAGAGAAAATATTATTATCACAAGGAATCCTTCTTTCCAGGTAAAAGGGGCAACCGTGGTCCACAGCATTGAGGAAGCTCTTGAAGAGGTAAAGAAATATCCTGCTGAAGATGTTTACTGCATTGGAGGAGACAGTGTTTATAAACAGATGCTGCCATATTGTGATGTTGCTCATGTGACAAAAATAGATTTTGCATATGAGGCGGACAGATATTTTCCAGATCTGGACAAAGACCCTCAGTGGGAAATTACAGCAGAAAGTGATGAACAGACATATTTTGACCTGGAATATAAATTCGTAAAATATGAGAGAAAAAAATAAAAGAGACACTGGCCATCTGACCAGTGCCTTTTTAGATTTCATTATATAATCTGATTATTCAATTACCTTCAGCCATCCTTCAGGAGCTTCAATACGGCCCATCTGGATACCGGTCAGTGTATCATACAGCTTCTGGGTAACAGGTCCCATCTTCTCCATTCCGCTTGGGAAACAGATTTCCTTACCATGGTCAACGATCTTGCCTACCGGTGAGATAACTGCAGCTGTACCGCAGAGACCGCATTCTGCGAAATCTTTCACTTCATCAAAGTATACTTCTCTCTCCTCTGCTTCCAGTCCCAGGTATTCTTTTGCAACATAGATCAGGGAACGGCGTGTAATAGACGGAAGGATACTGTCGGATTTGGGTGTAACAACCTTATTGTCCTTTGTTACAAAAATAAAGTTGGCACCGCCTGTTTCTTCTACTTTAGTACGTGTAGCTGCATCAAGGTACATATTCTCATCATATCCCTGTTTGTGGGCATCTACTATGGCATGGAGACTCATTGCATAGTTCAGGCCTGCCTTAATATGACCGGTTCCGTGAGGAGCAGCACGGTCATAGTCGGTAACACGGATGGTGATTGGTTTGGCACCACCCTTAAAGTATGGCCCAACAGGTGTGGTAAAAATACGGAACATATACTCATCTGCCGGTTTTACGCCGATTACAGAATTGGTTCCCATCATGTAAGGACGTATGTACAAAGTAGCTCCAGAACCATAGGGTGGTACGAATCCTTCGTTGGCCTTTACAGTCTTAACCACTGCATCCACAAAGCGTTCCTGTGGGAATACAGGCATTTCCAGTCTCTGTGCAGAATTGGCAAAACGTTCTGCGTTTAAGTCCGGACGGAAAGTAACAATTCGTCCGTCTTCTGTTGTATATGCTTTCAGGCCTTCAAATACTGTCTGTGCATACTGGAATACTCCGGCGCATTCATTCAGTGTAACGTTAGGATCTATTATAAGTTCTCCTTCGTCCCAGGCACCATTTGCGAATTTAGATACATATCGATAATCCGTCTGCATATAGCTGAAGCCAAGGCTGCCCCAGTCAATATCCTTTTTTTCCATAATATCTGATTCCTCCATCTGTTTATTTCTTTACCATTGTAAAACTTTTAACTGATAACTTCAATGGTTAAATGAAATTTTTTTTAATTTGCCGGGCAGCTCTGTTGTTCTTGTTTTTTATACAGGATTTCGTTATAATAAAAAGAAGAAAATGGAGGAAGAAATGAATAATCGGGACTTTGATGATCTGGGTGAACTGGGAAAAATGGTCAAGGATATTGTGGATGAAGCAGTCAACACCAGTAATTTTCAGGAAATGACCCAGGAGATAAAGAATAAAACAAAGATATTTGAGGAGAGAAGACAGCGGGAAAGGCAGCAGCAGGCCAGGGAGCAGGAACAAAGGGAACAGCTGCCTGTACTCTATGGTAAAACCTCAGGGATCAGAGTGAAAGGAACAATTATGACGGCAGCAGGGGTAATTCTTGCAGGAGGTATGGGACTGGGACTTCTTGTACTGGCTGTATTTGGTGCCATAGGCCAGGTAAACTCTCTGGTTATTGGCGGAGCATGCTTTATGGGTGTGGGAGCAGCCGCAGGAGCCGGACTTCTTATTACAGGTCTCAGGAAACTGGGGCAGCTTGGGCGCTTTCAGAAATATATAAAGACCCTGGGAAGACATACGTACTGTAATTTTGATCAGCTGGCCCAGGCAACGGGGAAATCTCTTAAATTTGTTAAAAAAGATATAAAGTCCATGATTTCCGGTGGATGGTTCCTTCAGGGCCATACCGATGCTCAGGAAACATGTCTTATAACCAGTGACGAAACCTACCGGCAGTATATGCAGACAAGCAAGGCTCTGGAGCAGAGACGTAAGGAAGAAGAAAAAGCAAAAGAACAGCAGGAGAAATCCCGGAGAACAGTTTCCCCTCAGGTTCAGGAGATACTTGACAAAGGAAATGAATTTCTGGACAGAATAAGAAAGAGCAATGATGCAATCCCCGGCGAAGAGATTTCTGCCAAGATATCCAGAATGGAGCTGATTGTTCAGAAGATCTTTGAACGCGCCAGAAACCATCCTGAAGTAATTCCGGATCTGAAAAAAATGATGGATTATTATCTGCCAATGACTGTTAAGCTTCTGAGTGCTTATGAGGATATGGACAGACAGCCTGTTCAGGGGGATAATATTCAGTCTTCCAAGAAGGAGATCGAGGATACACTGGATACTCTGAACCAGGCTTTTGAGAAACTTCTGGATTCTATGTTTCAGGATACTGCCTGGGATATTTCCAGTGATATTTGTGTGCTTCATACGATGCTTGCCCAGGAAGG
>JAXEUE010000083.1:0-3726 GCA_034115005.1 Blautia sp. | reverse complement strand
TGCCGGCAAACAGGTTTTCAATCTGCTGCGCTTCTATGTGTCTCACCTCTCCTACAGTTAATATATGTGGACAATCTTATTTTAGTACCATTATTCCTGTTAAGACATTTTACTCTTTTCATACTCTTCCATTTTGGGAAGGCTTAGTTTCAATACTCTGTCAACTACATTTCCTACATAACCTCTGTATGCATAGGCTCCCGACTCAAAAAGAACATACAGATTATCACCTTCCACTGCAATCTGTTCGATCATTTCCGGAAAGCGATAGCTCTTTGCCGAATTTTCATTAACATAGAGTCTTTTATCCGACTGCTCATAAAATACAACTCTGGAAGGCAGGATTCCATAGGAATGAGAAAGGAGGAGCTTATCATTATAAAAAGCCATTCCCTGAGCCTGCTGGGATATGGTGGAATAATCCAGAGGAACAGCCATCTCAAAACTCATTCCAAGTTCTTCTTTAAAGGTATTGACAAGATTGCCCTCATCATCCACAGCATATCTGGCAATGGTACTGTTGGTAAACTTTTTAAAACACCCTACATAGAGGCATCCTTTATAAAATGTCATAAAAGAATCCCTTACAATTCCATAAAGGCTGCAGACCTGATTGACCTGAACGGGCATTTTATCGTCTTTATAATTATAATTTCTCACCGCATCCATTGTAATACTCACTGCCTGTGCAATTCCATTTGTATTCGAGGAATACCACAGCATATCATGATCCGGATCATAAGCCAGCCCTCCTACATGAGGAAGTCCTGGAAGTACGATCTCTTTCACAAAACGGTGAGTTTCTTTATTTATAACGTAAATAACAGAATTATGTTTTCCTGTATGGCAGTAAGCACTGATCAGAAGATAATCCGCTGTAACAGCAAGCCCCTGAGGCGTCATTGAAGTACATACTGCCGGTTCACTACCCTGAACATTAAGAAAAGTCCTGGTATATTTAAGCCCTGGTATTATATAAGTGCCATATTCTTTTTCATCTTTCCTGTCATCAAAGGCAAAAGCGATAAGTTCTTCTCTCCGGGAAAGTTTCTTAATCTGTTTTTTCAGGGAATATACTGCAGCATCCTGATTTGTCAGAATATGCTTTGCCGGTGGTTCAGTTCTTTTCCTGTATACAACCGAGTAACCAAGAAATGCCAGCAACAGAGTCAGAAAGACCACAAATATTTTTACTGCCAGTTTTCTGATTTCCCTTTTTGTCTGTCTGCCCATTTAAGTCACTTTCATTCCAAAATAATATCAGCATACTCCCAGCGGATCTCCATTGGTTTCATAGACCATACAGCACAGCTGTATCCTTCTTCAAACTGCAGAAGCATTCTTTTTCCCTCATTAAAAGGAATCGTCCGCATATCTCTCGATAATCCTTCACCCGTCCACTTAATGTAAGCTTCCCTTAACACCCACTGTTCATAAAAAGCTTTCTTCACATCTTCCCTGTTCAGTATCTCACGTTTAAGATCTTCAGAGACCATACGATTAAGAAGCTTATCATAGTTTACATCTTTATGAATCTGCACATCTATGCCAACTTCCTGATCTGCCAGGATACATAATACATACTTCCCCGAATGGCTTATATTATAATGCAGAGAAGGACGAAGGGACAGGAAAGGTTTCCCATGTTCTCCCTCTGCTCTTGGCTCATATTTCAGGATAAGCCCGTATTCCTGTTTCAGCCCTGTCTTAAGAAGCTCCTCTCCTATCATATGTTCCATATGACAGTCTTCATACTCATCTCTTATTTTTGTGTAATAAATTATCCCCTTATTCATATTAATCCTGTCTCCTCAAGGAAACGGGAAGGCTCCCGTTCTTTTTCATACTGACGTTTTACATAACACAGCACAAGCTTTTTCCTTGCACGTGTTATCCCCACATAAAACAATCTTCTCTCTTCTTCCACTGCCTCTTCCAGGACAGCCTTTCTGTATGGAATACTTCCTTCATTAACATTAAGAATATATACTCTGTCAAATTCCAGTCCTTTGACTGCATGAAGAGTGGAAATTGTAACTCCTTCTTTCTTTCCCCGCTGCCTTTTTGCCTGTTCTTCCAGTTTTTCAGTATATTCTTCTATGTAGTCTTCCCACTGTTTCAGGCTCTTCATTCCCTTTGCGCTGTCCTGTATCCTGTCCAGAGTTTCCAGAAGCTCATCTGGCCTTATTTTACGATAGCTGGCATACTCCTTAAGATATTCTTCATAGCCAATGCCTTTTCTAATGAAATTAATAGCAGCATAAGGAGAAAGAGTACTTAGAATTTTAATATGTGTTTCCAGAGTTGTGATTCTGTCACACATCCAGTCCTTATCCTTATAGTATTCTCTGAGTTTAGGGAAACTGATCCTGGAATCTGTAAGTGCCTCTCTGGATATATATCTGTTTGGCCGGTTCATCAGCTCCAGAAATGTTTTTCTGCTCCTGTCTCCAGCCGCCATATGAAGATATGCCAGAATATTTCTGCAGATCCAGTGATGAAAAAGATTGGGAAGCTGTTCTTTCAGCGTAAAAGGTATCTGATATTCCATAAGACCGTTCACAACATTTTCCGTTTCCTGATTGGTTCTTAAAAGGATTGCCGTATCTTCAATGTTTTCTCCCTTTTCCAGTCTTTTTTTCAGTTGTGCTGCTATGTAAACTGCCTCTTCCCTTGGGTTTTCAAAATCCATACACATAACAGGTACACCAGCTTCGTTTGGCGTAGACAGCTCTTTCTCAAACCGATGAGTATTGTATGAAATAACATTCATCCCAGTGCTTAAAATATTTCCACTGCATCTGTAATTCACATCCAGGAGAACTCTGTCCGCTTTGGGATAATCTTTGGTAAAATTCAGCATAATTTCAGGTCTGGCGCCCCGGAAATGATAAATGGACTGATCATCATCCCCCACAATAAACAGATTATCCAATGGTGCTGCAAGCATACGGAGTATTTTGTACTGCAGACTGTTAATATCCTGAAATTCATCAACCAGGATATATCTGAATTTTTTTCTCCATGCATCCAGTATATCCTTTCGCTTTTTAAAAAGCTCATAACAGGATAAAATCATATCATCAAAATCCAGTTTTCGTCTTGTTCTTAATGTTTGTTGATAGCCGGAATAGATTTCTCTGAAAACCTGATCTGAACAACAGGAAGCATAATAATTTTCCGGAGAAATACAGTTTCCCTTTACAATACTGATCTCCCTTGCTATCTCTTCCGTAAAATCTCCTTCCTGTGCCATATCAGGTGCATATCGTTCTGTCATTTCCTTCAGTATGGTGTATTTCTCTTCTTCTGAAAGAATGTTTGCTGCCGTCAGACCATAGGATACCTTAAGAATCCCATAAAAAATTCCATGAAAAGTACCAAAAGTCACGTCACTTCTGTCCCTGTTCACAAATTTTAAAAACCGCTCTTTCATTTCTATTGCCGCTGCTCTGGAAAAAGTTACAACTAAAATAGAAGAAGCCGGTATCTTCCCCTTAGTGATCATATATGCAGTTCTCTCCACAATAACGGAAGTTTTCCCCGAACCGGGGCCTGCCAGGACCATCATAGGCCCTGACAGATGAGCGATTGCCCGGATTTGAGATGGATTTCTTTTCATACTGATTATTTACTTAATTTATCTATTGCTGCTTTTACTCTGCTGATGGTCTCATCTTTCCCGATAATCTCCATAATCTCGGTAGCTCCTGCAGGTGTCATCTG
>JAXEUE010000082.1:0-9870 GCA_034115005.1 Blautia sp. | reverse complement strand
ATCTCTTTTCTTTTTCAGGTCTGTGCACAGGCCTGTTTTTCTGATATACTGTAAAAAAGCTTCAGGAGATGCGTTTCCTATCTGTTTTATTTTATAGAAAAAGAGGTCACATAGATTTATGTCATTATACCATATCTCATGGAAAAAAATTATTTTTTTAAATATTTTTCTCGTATTTTCCGTTTTTCTTTTACCAGGATGCCAAAAAGAAAAAACAGAAGACCCCATCAGTGCTACTGATTTTAAACTGAACACAGTGGTAACTGTAAAGATTTATGACTCCCGGGATAAGTCTCTTCTCACAGAATGTATGAATCTGTGTGATAAATACGAGAATATTTTCAGCAGGACAAAGACAGACAGCGAACTGTATAAACTGAATCACAGGCAGATTCCTGCTGAAAATACAGAGAATAATACATATAAGGTATCCGGCGATCTTGCCAATCTTATCTCAACAGGGCTGAAATACTCTTCTCTGTCAGACGGTGCATTTGATATTTCCATTGAACCTCTCACTTCTCTGTGGGATTTCACTGCAGAAAATCCCCAGGTACCTGATGACGCTCTTATCCGTCAGGCTTTACCTGCGTGTGACTACAGAAATATATCTGTCAGCGGGACAGATATTACATTAAAGTCAAAAACCACCGCCATAGAACTGGGTGCCGTTGCAAAGGGTTATATCGCTGATCAGATGAAGGAATATCTTGTCTCCCAGGGAGTAAAAAGCGCCATTATAGATCTGGGCGGAAATGTACTCTGTATCGGAAAAAAGCCAGATGGAACTCCCTTTAAGGTTGGAATCCAGAAACCTTTTGCTGACCGAAATGAAACCATCGCCACAATGGATATTGACGGAAAATCCGTAGTGTCATCCGGCATTTACGAGCGGTGTTTCAAACAAGACGGGGTTCTGTATCATCACATTCTTAATCCCCATACAGGATATCCTTATGACAACGGTCTTATTGCTGTGACCATTATTTCTGACCGTTCCACAGACGGTGATGCGCTGAGCACAGCCTGCTTTTCCATGGGACTTGAAAAAGGTATGGAGCTTGCCCAGTCAATAGAAAATGTACAGGCATTTTTTGTAACGGATGACTATAAAATCCATTACACAAAAGATTTTCAGAAGGAAATTCACGTAACAGAAAGCACTCAGTAATAAGACCTGTATCAGGTTCCCGGAAGCATGTCAGGCCAGGAGAGAATCTCACGGGAGATGATCTCTTCATAATCTCCTTCTATATCCTGGCTTCTTCCTGCTTCAAACACATTTGTCTCTGCACCCCACACTTGATCTTCATACTCCCAGACATGAAATCTGAGTCCCCGAAAAAGGAAATCAATGCTTCCGCATCCTCCCTCTTCTGTATATTCATACGATATGTTTTTTTTCTTCAAAGCTTCCTGAACCGTTTTCAGGCGCATTTCAAAACACCTCCCGTTTCCTGTCTTCTGTAGCTTTAAGCTTTTCCTCTATAAAAAAGTGCAGACAGACCTTTTTGTGTGAGATTTGATTGGAAAAGCAAGACTGAATAAAAGGTAAAAAAGTACCCGGATTTCCACCCGAGGCAAGGCTCCTCACATCCACTCCCTTCACTGCAAAGGGAACCCTCCTTTGGGAAGTATCATATCACAGGGAAAAAGGGTTGTCATCTTTCTCATCCTTTTTTATTAAATTTATTTTTTCTTTTCTATATTTGCAGGGGCTGCAGCCTTTAATCCGGGAAAACACCTTACTGTAATAATTAGAATCCGTAAAGCCGGCCTTCTGAGCCACCTCAGTGATGGAATCCCCTGATCCCAGAAGAAATTCCAGGCTTCTTTCCACTCTGTACTCCTGAAGAAAAGTAAAAAGAGATACATTCATATATTTTTTAAAAAGTCTGCTGCATTCGCTTTCACAGAGATGTACCTTGCTGGAAATATCCGAAAGCCGTATCTTATTCATATAATTCTGCTCAAGATATTCCATTATTATTTTCATTCTCTCCTGTTCCGACCTGCTATGCTGGGAGTAAGATGCAGGCTGCTGGTTTTTCAGCATACACTTCCACAGTTTGCGTAAATCTCCCACAATATCCATCTCGTAAAATACGGGCTTTTCCTGATTCAGGCGGATAATATCCTTCACATATTCTGAAAATTCCCTATGCCATTTCTCAGAATAATCAATATAAATTGCAGGAAGATAAAAATTCTGAGTTACAGGATCCACATATCTTCTTTTCAGAACACTCTGGTAAAATCCATAAACCATTTTTGGATCAAAGGTCAGAGAATAATATTTGCAGTCCTCCATATTTTCCATAAATCCGGCATGAAGCACATTGGCATTTGAAAAAAGGATTTCTCCCTCTTTCAGGTGAAAAGTACACTGATTTACCTTATAGATCATCTTTCCCTCAAGAATCAGCGTGATCTCCAGTTCCGGGTGCCAGTGCCACAGAAATGACCCGGATCCATATCTGGACAGCTGCTCATAACTGACCAGTAAAGGAAACTCATCCGTTCCATGTTTTTTCAGTTCTTTCTGATATCCATCTGTTACGATCTGCAAATTACCATCTCCCAATACTCATAATTTTACTATTTTGCCTCTGAATTATCAAGGTTTTTCCCTTGGATATACTGATATAATATATATAATTGCTATGATCTGAGACTTAATATAAAATGGAGGAAAATATAATGAATATACCAGATAAGACACAACTATCCCGAATTTACGGAGAATCTGAAAAAAGTTCTGCACGCTTTCAGTCTGTTGCAGATCATTTCGCAGAAATTTACCACCACAGCACTGCTGATTTTTTCACTGCTCCGGGAAGAACTGAAATCATTGGAAACCATACAGATCATAACGGAGGCCGTGTGATTGCGGCAAGTATTGATATGGATACTATCGGTGCCGCCTGCCCCAATAACAGCAGCATAATCAGAATTACAAGCGAAGGATATGAGAAAGAAATCATAGTTGACCTTAATAATCTTTCCGCAGTTCCCAAAGCTGAGGGAACATTATCTCTTGTCGCAGGAATGATGGAGGCAGTTAAGAAATTCGGTTTTAAAGTCGGAGGATTTGATGCTTATGTGACAACCAGTGTGATCCGTGCCGCAGGAGTCAGTTCCTCTGCTTCCTTTGAGATGTTTGTATGCTCTGTTGTCAACTACTTTTTTAATGAAGGAGCTATGAGTTATATTAATTATGCCAAAATAGGCCAATATGCTGAGAATGTTTACTGGCTTAAGGCATCTGGTCTGATGGATCAGCTTGCATGTGCAGTAGGAGGCCCTATTCTCCTTGATTTCTCAGATAGAAAAAATCCCAGCTATGAAAAAATCAGCTTTTCCTTTAATGAGTATGGTTACCACCTGGTGATCGTAAATACAGGAAAGGGGCATGCCGATCTGAGTAAGGAATACTCTGAAATCCCCATGGAGATGAAAGAGGCAGCTCATGCCGCAGGAGCTGAGCTTTTGTGCGAAACAACTCTTGAGGAAGTTCTCAGCCATATTTCTGATATCAAAAATGACAGATCCATCTTAAGAGCCATCCATTTCTTTAAAGAAAACGAGCGGGTTGAAAAAGCAGCAAAAGCTGTAGAAAATAAAGATGGGGAAGCTCTCCTGGGGCTTCTTAAAGAGTCCGGCACTTCTTCCTGGGAATTGCTCCAGAACTGCTATCCTGTCCAATCTTATACAGAACAGAAAATTCCTGTTGCACTTGCCCTTACAGATTTGTTTCTTGAAAAAATCGGTAAAGGTATCTGCCGGATCCACGGGGGCGGATTCGCAGGTGTGATCATGTGTGTGGTTCCTGAAGAAGAAACCTGGAACTATGTATCCTATATTTCAGATTTTGTCGGAAAAGAAAATGTATATCCTATGAATATCCGGTCAACAGGTGCAGTACATATTGATCGGTAAAAAGAGGGACCATCAATGAAGCATCACAAACTGACCATGCGAAATACCCTTTTGTGCTTCTGTATTGCCAGCGTTATACTGGCTCTTCTGCTTCAGACTTTTTTATTTCATCAGTCCCTGCGCATGCAGATCCGCACGGAGATTGTGTCCGACCATGAGCTTTCTCTCAATAAAATGCAGACGGATATCGGAAGTTTTATTCATAATATCCGGGGAGAAATGCTTTCCATATACAGTGAACAGGATCTGATCGCAAGCCTGAGAAATTCGGCGGAAAATGGAAGCAGTCTGAAGGATTATTACTGGAGCAGCTGGTATTTCAGCCGGAAAAGATTTACAAAAGATGACCAGCTTCTTGCTATGTATCTTTATGATACGCAAGATAATCTGGTAAGTGCATATCGTTATAATTCCTACACTTTTCCAAGAAATATTTATAACACGGAATATGATTCCAACTCAGATCGTGTATTGCGATATGTACATAGTGACAAAACGGAGCTGATGATTTCCGGATACTACAATCCGTATGCGAAAAAAAACATTATCCGTTTTGTCCTGAAGCTTCATAATTATGATGAGAAAAGGAATAACATCGGATATCTCATATGTGACATTAACAGTGCAGCTTTTACATCCATAATGAAGAAATACGTAGATGTGGATCAGGTATGCCTGTGGCTGCAGCCCATAGATGACCAGGTGATCGCCATTACCGGTCAGGCATCTGACAGTCAGAGACACATCCAGAAGCAACTGTCCAAAATCGTTGAAAATTACTATTCCCCGGATAAACTGAAGCAGGAATATGAGGGAAATTATCTAATACAGGTTTCCCAGGAAAATTATAATCTGGAGGCTTTTGTTCTGGTATCGCAGTCTCTTCTGACAGCGGCCCAGAAATCTCTTATTCATACCCTGCTTGTTATAATGGCAGCCATGATCTTTACCCTTGTTGTCCTTGTATTTTTCCTGTCCAGGTGGATGACCAAACCGGTAGAAGAAATGCGCAACAGCATTGTACGGATCAAAAACGGAGAGACAAGTCTCCGTGTCCAGCCTGTAGGATGGTCTGAGGAACTGACCATTCTGGGAAATGAATTTAATGAGATGCTTGACCGCATACAGGCTATGGCACAGGAAGAGCTTCAGCACAAAATGCTCGTGGAACGAACGGAATATAAAATGCTCCAGGCACAGATTAATCCCCATTTTCTTTATAATACACTGGATACTATGAGTGGGATTGCCAATGCCCAGAACTGTCCTCTTGTAAGTGGGTTATGTCATTCTCTCTCTGCTATTTTCCGTTACAGTCTGAATATGACAGATGAGCTTTCCACTGTACAGAATGAAATGGCCCATGTAAGAAACTATCTTTATGTAATGGATGTAAGAAATGGTGCTTCCATTTCCTATATATATCAGATTGACAGCGATACTCTTCAGGACAGCCTTCCCCGGATCTGTCTGCAGCCTGTTGTAGAAAATGCCATTACTCATGGTCTGAGAAATGTAAGGAGAAAGGATAAGAAACTTCTCATCCGGTCTGAACATATAAATGAAAATCTGGTCATCACCATTGAAGACAACGGAATCGGCATGGATGCCGATGAAATGAACCGTCTTCTTGAGATCAATGACCTGAAACGTGTGGAAACGGGAGTTTCCATTGGTATCCTGAATGTAAATGCCCGACTGAAGAAGATTTTTGGCAAAGAATATGGTATCCGGATCCAGAGCAGTCCCGGTGAGGGAACCACAGTCACAATAACTGTTCCGGCAATCTCCGGTGAAAAAAATGCATCAGAATAATTCAAGGGAGGTAATATATGTGAGCCATATGAAATACAAAGTCCTTGCAGCAGATGACGAATACTGGAGCCGTGAAAACATCCGTACTCTTATCCCCTGGGAGGAATATTCCATAGATTTTCTGGAACCGGCCTGTGATGGTGAAGAAGTTCTGGAACGTATTTCTGAAGAAATGCCACAGATTATCCTTACAGATATTAATATGCCGTTCTTAAGCGGTCTGGAACTTCTTAACAGGATTCAGACAGAATATCCGGATATCATCACCATTGCTATCAGCGGATATGATGATTTTGAAAAGGTGAAAGGTGTATTTATTTCAGGAGGACTAGATTATCTCCTGAAGCCTGTCGGAAAAGAAGAGCTGGTACAGGTTCTGACAAAAGCTCTTGGCATCCTGGAAGAAAGGGAAAATAAAAGAAAACACAATGAAAACAACCGCCTTCAGGAAGATAAAATATCCTCTTTTCTTGAAGACAGTGAGTATTCTGCTCTTCTCTCCGATAAACTATATGGCCATGCCAAAACACAGCCTCACGTATCCAGCACCCGGACTTTTTCCGAGGTAGCCACTGTTCTGGTTAAATTTTATGACATCAATGAAATTGCAGCACGATTCCAGCATAATAATCTGCAGATGTCCTGGAATATTAAGTCCAGGCTGAAAGAGCTTACGGAAAATAAAAATAATTCTATCATATTTAACAACAGCAACAAAATGAGTGAGTTTCTCATCATAGAGACAGCAGATGCAAAAATTCTTCAGACACTTGCAGAAAATATTCTGAAAGAATTTCCGCTGGAGGAATATGGCCCTGTTTCTGTAGTTCTCCACGAACAGGCAAGCTCTCTGGATGACATCGGAACTATCTACAGAGAACTGATCTCCACACTTGTGACACGTCCTTTCAGCCACACCCACTGCATATTGTCCTGTCCTGAATCAGAAAGTCCTGCCGCTTCTTTATCTGTTGGGAAATCTGCGCCTCCCCGGATGGAAGAAGAACTATATCATCTTCTGATCACAGGGAAGAAGCCGGAAACAGTAAAACTAATCTTTGAAACCTGCAATTTCAGACACTGTGATGACAATTCCTGGTCTTTTCTGGATGTAAAGCAGTACGTGGGAAGAGTGACCAGTATACTTTACCGCTATGTACAGGAGCAATGTCCGGGACTGACTGCACAGGCAGAGGAAGCTATGGACGATATTGATTACTATATGAAATGCCTCAATGCTCCCTCTATGCTGGCCTCCCTGAATATTCTTCTGGACAGTCTCTGGGAAAAAAATGAGGAAAGCAGCACAGATTCTGTAGTCCGTCAGGTGGAGCAGATTCATCATTATATTGAAAAATCCTATTACGAGGATATTACGCTAACTGCCCTGGCAGAAGAATATCATATAGATGCCAGTTACCTTTCCCGGATTTTCAGCCAGAAATACGGAGAGACCATTATAGCCTTTCTCACCCGGATCCGTATGGAACAAGCTGTAAAGCTTATGAAAGATACAGACAAAAAGCTTGAAACTATTTCTTTCCTGGTAGGCTACGATGATTATAACTATTTCAGCCGCGTGTTCCGGAAAAAAATAGGAATAAGCCCCAGCGAATACCGTAGCACTCTTGCACAAGAATAATAACATTTTTTGCATAAATATGTACATGGTTGTCAAAAATGTGCGACCAAACTTTTCAAATATATCCTAACATAAACAGGCAAAAGTATGATTTAATGTATCTACAGACAGGCAGATGCAGGGAAAAGTCATGCTTTTGCCTATATTATCCAATTATTTAAGGAGGGTTTTCGATATGAAAACAAGAATGAAAAAAATGGTTGCTCTTGCAGCAACAGCCGCTATGGTCGGTACATTATTACCGGCAAGTGCAGTCACAGTATCCGCAGAAGATGATATTACAATCGGTGTTTCCATCTGGAGCTCCACAGACGTACTGGGAAGCCAGAGTAAAAAGATCATCGACAAAGCAGCAGATGCTCTTGGCGTAAATGTAATGTATGTTGACCAGGGACATGTTTCCGAGCAGGTTACAGCATCTGTTGAACAGCTTTGCGCAGCAGGGTGCAACGGTATCGTTATCTGTAACTCAGCAGATTCCGAAATGACATCCGCAATTCAGACTTGTGAAGAGAACCAGGTTTACCTTACACAGTTCTATCGTATTATCTCCGAAGAAAACAGCCCTGAAGTATATCAGACTGCATGCAATTCCAAATATTATCTGGGTGCTGTTCACGAAGATGAAGTTACAAACGGAAACACACTTGTAAATCTTCTTCTTGAAAACGGCGACAGAAACATCGGACTGGAGGCATGGACCGTTGGTGATGCTACATTCCAGCAGAGATGGGCAGGATACAAACAGGCAATTGACGAATGGAACGAAGCAAATCCTGATGACCAGGCTACTATGACAGAACCTGTATATGCTAATACATCTTCCGAAGAAGGTGCTGCAGCTGCTCTTTCCCTTTATAACTCCAATCCTGATATGGATGCCCTGATCGTTGCCGGAGGCGGCGGAGATCCACTTGTTGGTTCCATCGGTGCTCTTGCAAATGAAGGACTTACAGGAAAGATCGATGTTGTTTCCACAGACTTCCTTGATGACCTTGGTGATCAGCTTGAATCAGGCGGAATGTTTGCAGAATCAGGCGGACATTTCTGTGACCCGCTGTTTGCATTCCTTATGACATACAACGCAATCAAAGGCAACTATGTAAAAGAAGAAGGAACCTTCGGATATGAAATCGAATTTCCATATCTGTACGTATCATCTCCTGATGACTATGCAAACTATCAGAAATACTTTGTAGATGACGATCCATACACAGATGAGGAGATCGTTGAAATGGCAGGATACAGCTTCGATGATCTGAGCAAAGCAGCTACTTCACTTTCCATCGACGATGTTATTTCCCGTCACAGCAACTAATTAATACTGAGCTTATATTCTCTGCCTTTTCTCCAAAAGGCAGAGGATCAAAAAAGTTTTTAATTGCGCCCGCCCGAAGCAAAAGGCCAAACAGAAAGCTGTCTGGTCTCCTGCTTTTGGCGGGCGAAGAATTGGATAAGGAGAATGACTATGAAAAAACTGAAACAGAGCCAGTATTACGGAATCGCTCTTTTGTTGATCATGCTCGTGGTATTCTGGGCAGTATTCAAGATCCTGGCCCCGACTACTTTCGGTTCCCCTGATAAACTGGCAACCTATATGAAATCAGCACTGATCTATGCAGTAGGTGGCTGCGGTCTCTACTTTATCTGTGTTATGGGACCTTTTGATATGAGTGTCGGTGCCAATATCGTACTGTCCTCCATTATCGCCTGCAACGCAAGTGAAAAATTCGGATATCTTGGTCTTATCATTGCTCCGTTGATCTGTGGTACCCTTATCGGTCTCATCAATGGTATTGTTTATATTAAATTACACATCTCTTCCCTGATCGTAACTGTTGCATTGTCGTTGATTTATGAGGCATTAAGTGTTTATGCAACAAATGGAAAAAACGTAATACTTGGTACCCAGTACAGAGCTTTCGGTGATTATCCTGTAAACATGATTCTTGCGTTGACTGCTTATGTTTTGTGTGCTTTCATTCTGAAATATACAAAGATCGGTACTTATACCTATGCAATCGGAAGCAATGAAGTAGTTGCCAAAAATATGGGAGTAAATGTTCCCAAGTATAAAGTGGTTGCATTTACCCTGGCAGGATTCTTCTTCGGTCTTCAGGCAATCCTGACCATAAGCTTTGGTACCTCTATGACATCTGCCTCCAATCTCTCCTCAATGAGCCGTAACTTCACTCCTTTGATGGGAACCTTCTTTGGACTGGCATTCAAGAAATACGGTCATCCGGTAATCGCTATCGTAATCGGTGAAATGATCATTCAGCTTATGTTTAACGGCTTCGTTGCCCTTGGTGCTCCAACTACCATTCAGAACGTGGTAACAGGTGCCGCCCTGCTGATCATCGTTGCACTTACTACCAAACCGATTAAAGGTGCCGTTGTAAAATAAGGAGGACGATTATGGGTGAAATATTATTAAGAGCAGAAAACATAGATAAACACTTTGGTATCACACA
>JAXEUE010000081.1:0-2278 GCA_034115005.1 Blautia sp. | reverse complement strand
TTCCCTGAAATATCCTCCGTTCGACTTGCATGTGTTAAGCACGCCGCCAGCGTTCATCCTGAGCCAGGATCAAACTCTCTGATTAAATGTTTGATGCACTCAAGACAACCTTCTAGCTTAGTTATCTCTCGTCTTTACTGTGTTTGGTTTCTTCAACCGTTCTTGAATGTAAAAGAATTTTCGAGAATCGTATGTGTTTCACTGTTCAGTTATCAAGGTTTTCTGTCTTACGACAGCTTATTCAGTTTATCATGTTCTTTCGACTCTGTCAAGCATTTTTTTGCTCTTTTCAAAAAGTTTTTTCAAACACAATCTGCTGTTTCATTGACAGCTCATTTAATTTATCATATATAAAAAAGAATGTCAACACTTTTTTCCAATTTTTTTCTTTTTATTTCATATAAAATACGTTCAAAAAGATTCTGATAAGAATATCCTTGTTGTAGAGATAATTAAGCAGCTGATCCTGCCTGATCAGCTTCAATCCGTTTTGTCCAATGGCTGTATTACATAGTACAGTTAAGATAAGGAATAATATCCAGATAATGACCACGAATTTTATCAGTCCGAAAAGTGCCCCGGCTATTTTATTTACACCTTTTATAACCGGAATCCTGGTTATCAGATCAGCTGCCCAGGTTATGCATCTTATTAAAAGTGTAGACAGAATAAATGAAACCAGGAAAGATAGGCCATTAATCACAATCTCCGCAAGGTAATGCGCCAGATACTCCGAAAAAGTATCTGCCGACAAATATGAGTATACATCAGCCGTATTATTTTCAGAAATTCCATTTGTCAGAAGTGATGGAAGATTCAGGTTTTTGATCACATCATTCTGTTCCTCTCCATCCTCTTTTTCGGATTCATTGCTCTTTCCTTCCACAAATTTACTGCAGCTTTCCTGTACTGTGTCATATATTCCTGTATTATCCCGAAGGAACTGATTCACATATGGGTTTATAAACCAGACAATCACGATTGAAAGGATTACACAGAACATAGATACCAGTTCACGTATCAGACCGCGCCTGTACCCGGCATAGCAGGAAAGCCCCAGTAAAACAAGCGCCACAATTCCCAGCCATGTTATGGTCATAAAATATCCCCCTAACTCAGTTTAATCAGGTTTACTCCGCCGTCTGATACAAGGATGTACCTGTTCCACCCTATCTTAAAGAAATTCTTCACCGTTCCATCAACTGCCCCCATATACTTCTGAACCCCTTTGCTGTTCATAATGCATATCTGGGAGCTATTGTACATCAGAATGTTCCCGTCACTCATTTTTATTGTAGTATAAGGAATATTAAAATCTTTTTTGAATTTCAGTGTGCCATCCAATTTATACACATTCATGGTATATAGTTTATCTTTACTGTCGTTTTTAAACACAAGGCCTACCAGGTCGTCGTCAAAAAATGTGCTTACGATTTCCTTATCTTCCTTTATGGTTTTAACCTCCTTAGGGATCTGTCCTCCTCTGTACAGGGTAAAGCCATCATCTCTTATAGCTATACTGCGATTCTGATCCAGATATTCAATCTGAGGCACTACGACTCCTTTATATTTATATCCGCTTACGATTCTGTCGTCCTCATTCTGTCCAACATCGCCAAAATTATAAAATGCCACATAACTTGTTGTATCATTTCCATCCACAAACTGATAAGTTACCATCATTATCACGCCATTGTCGGATATGGCAACATCAAGGGGATAACCCGGATCATCTATTCTTGTCTGATTTTCTGCGATCAAGCTTCCGTCAAAACTGTAAAAATTTATCCAGGTATCATCACCGCCATCCAGAATAGCCGCTACCAACCCATTTTCAGACACTTTTGCCTTGACGATAGAATAAGATGTGGTAACATTCCCTGTTTTACCGTTTTTATCAAACATAAAAATACTGTTTCCATCTTTATCAGCAATTACCGCTCTGGAGCCCTGTACGTCTGCAACAGGATTCTGCATTGAATACGTTTCACTCCAGAGCGTTTCCATTTTGTTTGAAACGAGTGAAACACCATCCGGACTGTATCTAAGGATATTGCCTTCCATTTCCACATAATTTGTGGAAACTATATCCTCCTGTTCACTTGTCTGCAGAATTTTATAATTATGATAGCTTCTTTTTTCCATATAAATGATGAAAGCCGCCACGATTACAATTACAGCAGTAACAGTTATAAGAGTTTTCTTAGCCACCTTTCTTTTATGCTTTGAAAGTCTGGTTTGATAATCATCCTTCTCTTTTTCTGTTTAAATCTTTCCC
>JAXEUE010000080.1:0-8598 GCA_034115005.1 Blautia sp. | reverse complement strand
ATCCAGAGTTTCCTCCAGGTACGGAACTTCATATCCTGGGAAAAAATATACTGCATCTCCTTGCTGGCATATCGTTCTGATAAAGGACTAACATATCTGTCTGTACTCATCATTCACTCTCCTGTTGATTAATGGGATTCTAAATAATCCTCTGAAATTATATAACATCATACCCTTAAAAGCAACCATAAACCTGAAAGTTTTCCACTTATCCCTGAGTGTATCTGGACAGAAACTGACGTGTACGTTCTTCTTTCGGATGCTCAAATACCTGCACGGGATCTCCCTGTTCCAGTATATATCCGTCATCCATAAATATTACCTGGTCTGCAACATCACGTGCAAATGCCATTTCATGGGTTACTATGATCATAGTTGTCTTCTGATCTGCAAGGCCTCTTATAACCTTAAGGACCTCTCCTGTAAGCTCCGGATCAAGGGCTGAAGTAGGCTCATCAAAACACAGAATATCAGGTTTCAAAGCAAGTGCCCTGGCAATAGCCACTCTCTGACACTGTCCTCCGGAAAGCTGGTGAGGATAATTATCCTTCCGGTTGGAAAGTCCCATTTCATCCAGAAGTCCCTCAGCCTGGATACGTATTTCCTCATGAATTTCTTTTTTTCTGCTTTTATAATCCGGTTCTTCTTTGGCCAAAAACTCTTTTGCAAGCATAATATTTTCAAGGGCTGTATATTGTGGAAACAGATTAAAAGACTGAAAAACCAGTCCGAAATGAAGCCTTTTCTTTCTGATTGCAGATTCCTTCTGTGTGGACAGATCAGAAGCATCAAGCAAAGTCTCCCCGTTAACGCGGATCACCCCTTTATCCGGTTTTTCAAGAAAATTCAAACATCTGAGTAAAGTGGTCTTTCCGCTTCCGGATGACCCGATAATGGATACTGCCTGTCCCTTCTCCAGAGAAAAACTGATATCTTTCAGTACTTCTGTCCGGTTGAAAGATTTACATATATGCTCTACTTCCAAAATTGCCATAGTTTCATTTTCCTCCCATCGATCATCTGAAATAGTCAAGTTTCTTCTCCAGTTTGCCAAGAAGAACTGTAAGGATTCCATTAAAGATCAGGTAATAAACGGCTGTAAAAAATAACGGCCAGATTGCACCGGAAATACCCTGTGAACCTTTCATAAATGCCTGGCCTGCCCAGATAATTTCCTGGAGTGCAATGATTCGTGCCAGAGATGTATCTTTTACCAGTGTAATGATCTCGTTGGACATAGGAGGAACAATATGTTTGATCACCTGGAGAAGCTTTACCTTAAAAAAGATCTGACTCTTGGTCATGCCAAGTACAAGGCCTGCTTCTTCCTGACCTACAGGAATGCTCTGTATCCCTCCTCTGTATATTTCGGAAAAATAACATGAATAATTGAGAATAAAAGATACGGATGCTGCCAGAAAACGCCCTGATTCTCCTCCACCCCAAATGGGTTTATGTAATACAAGACCTGGAAAATAATAAATGATCAGAAGCTGGATCATCAGAGGTGTACCCCTTACGATCCAGATCAATAACTTTATTACATAGCTTAACGGCTTAAACCGTGAAGTGGATCCCAAAGACATGATAAGTCCCAGGGGAAAAGCCCCGATAAGGGTCACAAAAAACAATTTTAATGTCTGTATGAAACCGATATTCAGAGAATGAATCACTATCGGCATCTGTTCCATAATCTGTTCCATAGGAAGATCCTGCTTTCTTTTTTGAATTTACGAAAATAGAGAGCGGAAAACCGCCCTCTACACTTTGTTCACAGTAAATGAACCCAAATTACTTCTGCTCGATCAGCGCATCCTGAACACCATATTTTTCAGCACATTTTTTCATACTGCCATCTTTATAGCTTGATGTAAAGAAATCATTGAGAGCCTGTGCAAGATCAGAACCTTTTCTGAATCCTACTCCATACTCTTCGCTGTTCAGTTCCACTGTATGGGTCAGATTCTCATAACCGGTTCCGTCACCGATCATTGCAGCAGCCATCAGAAGGTCAATTACGGCTGCGTCTGATGTTCCGGCTGAAACTTCCATAAGTGCATCTGACTGAGCCTTAACAGCAGTATATTCTGCTCCAAGATTCTTGACTTCCTCTTCTCCGGCACTTCCTGCTTCCACTGCAAAGTTCAGTTCCTTTACGCTGTCCGCATCCTGATATTGATCAGCCTGATCCTTGGGAACTACTACAACCTGTGCATTCTTGCAGTATGGATTGGAACATTCCATTGAACTCGTGACTTCATCTGTAAGAGTCATACCATTCCAGACACAGTCAATGGTCTTTCCATCCAGTTCCATGATCTTATTGTCCCAGTCAATCTCTACGAATTCAACGTCAACCCCAAGACTCTCTGCAAAAGCAGCAGCCATGTCAGCGTCAAAACCGATCCAGTCATCACTGCCTTCTTCTTTATAATCCATAGGAGCAAAATCTGTAATTCCAACAACCAGGGTTCCTTTATCCTTCACGTATGCAGAATCACTTTCATCTGCTGCCAGAACACCGGTGCTCATAGAAAATACCATAGCTGCTGTTAAAAGCATTGCAATAATCTTTTTCTTCATAACATATCTCCTCTATGCGTTTTCATCTGATATATATTTATCACGCAGTCACTCTACCACGTGAAAGTATATGATAGATAATAACACAGGAAATCTGACCTGTCAAGAAAAAGAATTATGAGCCTGTACTTCTGTGGTATTCTCTTGTAATTTTAACCAGCATGCCATCAATTTCTTCTTTTTCAACAGATACAGGAGGAATCCGGGAGAAATTGTCAAGTGCCTCATTAAGTTCTTTTTTCAACTCCTCAGCTACCTTCAGCTCTGTCAGCTTTTTCTCATACTCTTTCCTGCCTGCAATACTTCTGTAAGCAAGAAGATATGCTTTAAGAGCCTTGGGGGAATGGCCTGTTTCATAGGCATGAAAAAAGCACTCCGAAGCTTCTTCCATCTGGAAAAGGCAGGAATGGGCACATCCAAGGTTATACCACACCTGTTCCCGTAAACCTTCCCGTTCTCCATCAAGATCATCCCGTTCCAGTATCTTACGATATACCTGGATTGCATTCACATACATTCCATTTTCAACAAAGGAATCTCCTTTTCGTTTCTGGCGTACAGGAATGCTTTCCTGATTCAGTCTTGCAATCTGTCCATTTAATATACGAAGCTCTTCATAGGTCAGATAATTTATCTCCTTAAAAATGGGATACAGAATATCCTCTGCATCATTATATTTTCCAAGGTTTTTTCGAAGCTTTGCCGCCAGAGCAGGAAGCTTTAGTTCATTTTCAAGCCAGGTACAAAGTTCCTCATTGATCGTAGTCTGATCAACAAGATAAAGATTATGATAAAGATAATAGCAAAGCTCCTCTATGGAATAAATATTCATACTGATATTTTCAATGAAATAAGGATGCTCAGCCTTTTTTGTCTGACATAAGATATATCCGCTCATCCGGCTTCCTCCTCTACCATTCTACTGTTTCCGTCCATACTTTCCCACTTGCCGGAAACATTTCTCCAAAACCAAGATCCCTTGCAGTTACCCTGCATTCTTTTGGTGAAACATACTTAAGTTCCAGCCCGATCCTTGTAGTTCTGTCAGGACGTTCAGGCAAGCCGGTCAGCATCATGCCTACTTTTCTTTTCTGAGGTTTATCAAAAGAACTGATGATAAATACAAGTTCCTCTGTATGATCCAGTATGAATTCACAGTATGCCCTGCAGTCATACCAGTTATTTCCGGCTTCTATCAGTGGATAATAGGTTGGCGAGCCCATCACTCTCATTTCCATTCCCACATCTGTCATAACCAGAGAATCGCTGACATAACAGTATCCTTTCAGAAGCCTGTCTTCCAGCTTTTCCTTGCCTGCTGCGCAGGCCCCCTTGGCAAAAAGATTATTTCCGTAAAACACTCTTCGTTTCTGGAAACATAAAAGTTTCACTGACTGTCTGGCCCAGTCCTGGGAAAACCCTTCTCCCGTAATCTGGATACTGGAAAAAAGTTCTTTTCCCAACGTTTTTTCTACAAATTTATAGAACTCCACATCTCTGTCTTCCGGCTGTCTGGGAAGGGAAGTTTCCACCGGTTCTTCCAGTTTTACAAATACAGGTTTTACAGATGAGTTCATTGTCATTTTTCTGAATGTTACCCTCTCAGGTGTAAAGGCATACCAGCCCACGCTTCTGTTCCAGGTTTCGCGTTTCTGTGAAAAAACATAATAATAGAAGCTCTCCCCATAATCCAGCAGCATATATTTCTCATTCGGAAATCCAAGTATCTCAAAAGCTTTTCTGAAATTTTCCACCTGGATCTCATTGAGCCTGGGAAGAGTTACCACAACACATTTAATGTTTTTTACCAGTTCCTTTATTCCCAGAAATTTCAAAATACCCTTTAAAAAATGTGAAAGAAGTTCCCAGGGCATGATCTGGTCATTATTTATGGGGACAGGATCCGTTTTCTCACAGATATCATACAGATTTTTGATCATAAATGCACCCTTTTCACGGGCAAAATATTCGGCCTCCAGTCCCACACAATAGTCATTCTGTTCGATTCTTCTGCAGATACAGGAGGGCGCCTCATACTGGTTTCCCCCGGCTTTCATGGAAATAGACCGGGGTTCTTCTGCCTTACGGTCGTAATAGCATATCTGGGTATTCTCTCTGCCAAAATCTATTCCCACTATAAGATCTCGGATTTCGTTCATTTTTGCCTCCTGTCAGTTTTCCTGTGTTTCTTTTTCAATCGTAAACATCTCTTTTACATACTGTTCCTGACGCAGATATTTCTTCATCTGAGCAAGTACTTCCTGATTCTTACCCAGTCTCCGTGCAGATAACATCTGATTGATCAGCTGATATTTACTTACCGGAATACCTTCCACCTTACTCATTGTGATGATTTTTTCCTGTGTTTTATGGGTCTGCCCGTCTTTTTCCACCTTAAAATAATATCGCAGGCTTTCTCCATAAAACAGGGTAAAGGATTTTACAAAAATACCTTCATAAATGTTGTGCAAAGGCTCTGCCTTATATTCCACTTGTGTACCCAGTCCTGTATCCAGTGCATAGTACAGAACAACCTTTGCCTTTGGATCTGTGTGATATTCCACAAAAGTTTTATCATCCAACTGATAAGAGCTTAAGACCGAAGAAGGTAATCTTTTGAAAAATGCAAACTCCATATTTTTTCTGATACACTTTTCCAGTATCTTTTTTTCTATCTCCAGCTGATCTTTACTTAATTTTTTTTCTCTCGATAATGCCAGAAGAAGAGCAAGACTGCAGACAAAATTAACCGGCCAATTCTGTCTATATGCATATTCCAGTTCATCTTTCACAAATACACTGACCGGATATTCTTTTACAAAAACTCCATATGCAGTCTGGGTAAGATAAGCTCCTATGATCCGCTCTTTTCCGGAACGTTTTACATAATCCGCAAGGATTTTCTCCCCATCCTTACGATAATCTGAAGTCAACATAAGAAATCCAAGAATTTTTTCATCCAGGTCATAGGTATCTATGTCAAAGCCCTGAGCACTTCGCCACAGAGCAAGAAGATCTTCTACAGAACCATTTCTGTATAACATAAGATACTTCAGAATTACTTCATCGTATTTACCATGTTTATATACCATATATGCAAGAGCAAGAAGTTCTTCATCTTCTTTCATATCACAGGAAAGAATCATACGGCTTACAAGCTTAAGGAGACTTTCTATGCTTACTCCATCACAGCCAAGATCCGATACAATAGCCATTGCCTGAGTGAACAGACCTCTGGAAATAAGAAGCTCCAGAAGTCTGCTTCTGTCTGTGAAAGAATACTGTCTTCCTTCTGCATGGCACAGGAATCTATCCACATCCTCTGTTTCCTCATTTGCAATATAATAATCAAGAAGCCTGCTTCTGATCTGTTTTCTGTATTCTTCTGAAAAAGCCTCCTCTTCTGCTGCTTTCCTGAATATTTCCAGGTTATTACTGTCAGGAGCTGTATTTTCGCAGTAATGAAGCAGAATACCCGGCTTTGTTACTCCCTGATCAAGAACCTTTTCTACAAGGTCACGTTCATCAAAAAGCTTCTTCACATTATAATCTACTGTTGAAGAATACCGTCTCTGCTGCTCATCCTGAAACAGAATCACACCATCTTCCGTATAAATTCTTGGATAGGCAACTCCCTGAATACAAGGATAACATTCTTCCTTTTCCAGCTGACTGTGGCGGACAATGACATACCTTATCTTTCTGTCGTCACAGTATAATCTCCTGGTAAACATCATTCCCGCTATTTTCTCTGCCTGTTCGCTGTCTGACGGATCCGTGAGAAATTCCTGATAAAGCACAGCATAATTCTCATTCATCCGTCCTTCTTCTGCTTTCTCCAGAGTAAATCTTTCCATATTATCACGATATTCTGCGTAAGTCTGAGGCTGCTTTATCTTGTTGGCTGTAATACTGGCATAAATAAATGCCTTCTTATCGTCTCCCAGAGAGTTATTATTATAAGTAAAATACATAAGCAGCGATTTGGGAAGTTCTCTCTGGTAAGAGGTATCCATAGTTTCAACATAATATTCGTACAGCCGGGTAAGGCGAAGTCCATGCTCCACAGCAAGGGAAAACCAACGGAAATATTCGGGGTTTCGGGGATTTCCAAGCATAATATATCTGCACACAGCTTCCAGGGTATCATCTGACGGAAAAGCATCATAACACAGTGCCAAACCTCTGTATGTACTTGTACAGAACTCCTTTTCATAACCTGTCAGATATGCAAAACGCATGGAAAGTTCCTCTGTGAGAAGTTCCTTTTTCCCTGCAAAAAGAAATACCTGTGCCCAGAATCTGCTCATCCTGTGGAGTAAAGTCATATCTTTACTGATATATTTCCATGCCTGAAGATAAAGGAAAGGACTTCTGCATCCCTTTTCAAACAGTTCCTCCATCATAAATACAGTCTGTGAATCAGATCTGGAAATACTGGAATCCAACTGAAGAAGAATCCAGAACAGGAAAAAGCTGTCACCTTTCTGCATATAAAAATTCTGAAGTCTTATAGCTGCCTGACCTTTATCTTTATATAAACCGGTCATGGTGCAAAGATAGAGATAAGCTCCTGCCAGTTCCAGATTATTTTGGGAGAACTTCATATCCTGCAGTCTGATCAGAATCTTCTGTGCTTCCTCTTCATTCTCCTCAAGATGATACAGATACGCCTCATACATCTGGAATTCAGGATAATCGCATCCTTCTTCGCGAAGCTGGTTAAGAATAAACCTGCTGCTTCCCATCCAGGTCTTAAACTCCATTTTTCCACAGAAATAATTCAGCAAATCCTCTAACAGAGAAAGTTTCTGCTGCTTCTCATAAATACTGACTTTAACACGAACCTCTGCTCCCCGGGATGCAGTAATATAATAAACAAGTTCCTGATATGGACTCCTTAGAACAATCTTTCCAAACTGTCTTCCTTTTTTCAGTTTCTCCCTGTGAATCACATACTCTACCTGATAAAAGCTTCCAATAAAGTCATCATCTGTCACCACCGGTCTGCTTACCTCGAGGAATTCCCCCCTCGCTTCCACATCCAGTCGAAGATGGCCCCAGTTGCTTCTGTGGATAAGAAAAGATTCCCGGACAGATTCATGAATCTCATAGAAACTGGCATGGTCTTCCTTCATTTCCAGCCTGACCTGCTCTTTTCTTCCTGTTTCCACAAGGAATTCTTCAAGGTTCTGATAGGTAACAGGCTGTCTTGCCAGTCCTTTATAAAGTGCCATCTCCTTTAAATCTGCATGATTCAGAAGGAGAGGGAAATTTTTATCCGTAAATAAAAGATATGCTTCTCTGAAATCTTCCCTGGCTATCTTCAAAAAGCTATCCATATCCCTTACTTCTCCGGCATCACCTTTTATCTGCTCCTGTTCAGCACGGATCGTAAATGGAATTTTATACTCTCCTATATTTGTGGTAAAACAAAGCCAGCCTTCATGTTTGTCTCCCGGTTTCATACCTGTTCCATCTGCTCCGTACTGCAGGCGAACAGAAGTACCTGAAAACCGGCTGCTTTCCGGCACCAGATGTCTCTCAGATGAAGTAATATATCCGCGGATCTTACGGTTGTCCTCTGTGCCGAAATAGATTTCGCCCTTAAAAACATCTCCTGCTTTCAGTGTTACCGTGATTTTTTCCTGGGAAAACAACAGCCTGGGAAGCTCATATTCAAATTTACCATTTAACAGTTCATCTATCTTTTTCTTCAAAGTTAATCACCTTATATCCTTGCTTATCCATAGTTTGCTTATTTTTTCAATTATACACCACAAACTACTTCTGTGCAAGAAAGGGACATCAAATGTTTCTTTTGTTAACATCCTGATATGGAATATGAGTTGGAAAAGCACGAACCTGCTTATATTTTCATAAACTATATAGAAATCCCCTTCGAGGTAATGATTTGAAGGAGTTTTTAAAACCTTTGACCTTATCTGAGGAAAAATTCTATTTTCAGAAATACCAGGAGGGAGATTCAAAAGCAAAGAATATTCTGATAGAAAG
>JAXEUE010000079.1:0-2006 GCA_034115005.1 Blautia sp. | reverse complement strand
AGAATTTGTGGACAGATATTTTGAGGATAATGTTTACCCTGTGCTCACACCTATGGCTATGGATTCTTCCAGACCTTTTCCTCTGATCAGAAATAAGACTCTTAACATTGGTGCCCTGATCTCCAAGAAGGATAAAAAAGACAAAAAAGATCATAATGAGCTTCTTTTTGCTACAGTTCAGGTTCCTTCCGTACTTCCCAGGGTTGTGAAGATTCCTTCTGTCAGGGAAGGAGACACTACACTGATTCTTCTGGAGGAAATCATTGAGCGCAATATTGATAAGCTCTTCTTAAGCTATGATGTGGTCTGCGCCCACCCTTACCGGATTATGCGTAATGCAGATCTTACCATTGATGAAGATGAGGCCGAGGATCTTCTGGTGGAGATCCAGAGGCAGTTAAAGAAGCGCCAATGGGGCGAGGTAATCCGTCTGGAGGTGGAAGACAGTATGGACAGCCGTCTTCTTGATATCCTAAAGAAAGAATTTGACATCAAGGACGGAGATATTTATGAAATAAATGGTCCTCTCGACCTTACCATGCTGATGAAGGTCTATGGGATGGAAGGATTTGAAGAATATAAGACGCCCAAGTATATTCCTGCACCAGTGCCCCAGTTCCAGAATGACAAGGATATTTTCCAGGTAATCCGGGAGGGGGACGTTTTTCTTCATCATCCGTATATGAGCTTTGATCCTGTGGTAGATTTCGTACGTCAGGCTGCCAAAGACCCGGATGTGCTTGCTATTAAGCAGACGCTGTACCGTGTCAGTGGTAATTCCCCTATTATTGCAGCACTGGCTCAGGCCGCTGAGAATGGCAAGCAGGTTTCTGTACTGGTAGAGCTGAAAGCCCGCTTTGACGAGGAAAACAATATTGTGTGGGCAAAAAAGCTCGAAAAAGCCGGATGCCATGTAATTTATGGTCTTGTAGGACTGAAGACCCACAGCAAGATCACCCTTGTGGTGAGAAGAGAAGAAACAGGAATCCGCCGTTACGTCCATCTTGCAACAGGTAACTATAATGATTCCACTGCCAAGCTTTATACAGACTGCGGAATTTTTACCTGTGATGAACATTTCGGAGAAGATGCTACCGCAGTATTTAATATGCTTTCCGGTTATTCCGAACCCAAATATTGGAACAAACTTATTGTGGCACCTATCTGGATGAAGGACCGGTTCATCAGCCTGATTGAAAGAGAAGCGGAGAATGCAAAAAAAGGTCTGCCTGCACATATCCGGGCAAAAATGAATTCTCTCTGTGATCCCAAGGTGATGGCTGCCTTATATTATGCTTCCTCCTGTGGCGTTCAGATTGATCTGCTTGTCCGGGGAATCTGCTGCCTGAAGGTGGGAATACCTGAAGTCAGTGAAAACATTCACGTTCGTTCCATTGTGGGAGAATTTCTGGAGCACAGCCGAATCTTTTATTTTGAAAACGGTGGAAATCCTGAAATCTATATGGGAAGTGCAGACTGGATGCCCCGTAACCTGGACCGCCGTGTGGAAATCGTATTCCCGGTAGAAGATGAACAGATCAAAAAAGAACTGGATCATATCCTTGACCTGGAGTTCAGGGATAATGTGAAAGCGCACATCCTGCAGCCTGATGGAAATTATGTGAAGCCGGATAAGAGAGGAAAGATTCTTGTGAATTCCCAGATGGAATTTTGCAGAGAGGCTACGGAAAAGGCCAGAAAACTTACCCATGAGGACAAAAAATCCCGTGTATTTATTCCTGCAGAGCCTGCGGAAGATATAAAAGAATAGTCATATAAAAGGAAAATGCCGCCGGTACCGGACATGTGATATGATACCGGCGGTGGCTTTCTCATCTGAAATGAATACAAAAATTTTTAAATTATTTGAAAAAAATACTTGCATTTAAGTGAAATATGGTGTATATTAAACAAGTCGGTTGACACAGACCAGACTAATGGCCAGTTGGTCAAGGGGCTAAGACGTCGCCCTCTCACGGCGAAAACACGGGTTCGATTCCCGTACT
>JAXEUE010000078.1:0-2100 GCA_034115005.1 Blautia sp. | reverse complement strand
ATCTTTTTTCAAGGCTTTTTTTCTTCTATTTTTCTTTTCTTTAAAACAAGAAAAACCCTGCGGCAGATTGGGCTCTGCTACAAGGTTTTTGGGGTTCTTTTATTTATTTTTTTCTCTTTTCCTGCATTTTCATACAGCCGTTGTGCAGGATAAGGAGACGGCTCTGTATGGCGGTTTTGCAAAATGGAATTCGCAAAAAAATGCCAAAAGAGGGTGCGAAGAAATATTTTCATTATTCAAACTCAATCGTTGCCGGTGGTTTTCCAGTGCAGTCATAGAACACGCGATTTACATGTTTTACTTCGTTTACAATCCTGCTGGTGGCTTTTCCGATTACTTCCCACGGGATTTCTGCACTCTCAGCAGTCATGAAATCTGTCGTAGTAACTGCACGAAGTGCAATTGCATAGTCATATGTTCTTTCATCACCCATAACACCAACGGATTTCATATTCGTGAGGGCAGCAAAGTACTGGTTAATCTTCTTGTCCCAGCCTGCTTTGGCAATTTCCTCACGCCAGATAGCATCCGCATCCTGAACGATCTGAACTTTTCCAGGCGTGATCTCACCAATAATACGAATGCCAAGACCTGGGCCCGGGAATGGCTGACGATAAACAAGATAATCCGGAATTCCAAGTTCAAGACCTGCTTTGCGAACCTCATCTTTAAACAGGTTACGCAACGGTTCAATGATTTCCTTAAAATCCACATAATCCGGAAGACCGCCTACATTATGATGGGATTTGATTACTGTAGATTCTCCACCTACACCACTTTCAACTACATCCGGATAAATTGTTCCCTGTACAAGGAAATCTACAGCTCCTATTTTCTTTGCTTCCTCTTCAAACACTCTTATAAATTCTTCACCAATGATCTTACGTTTCTTCTCCGGCTCTGTTACTCCGGCAAGCTTACTGTAAAATCTTTCCTGAGCGTTAACTCGGATAAAATTCAGGTCATACGGACCGTCCGGTCCAAATACTGCTTCAACTTCATCTCCTTCGTTCTTTCTGAGAAGACCGTGATCTACAAAAACGCAGGTAAGCTGATTCCCCACCGCTTTAGATAAAAGCACTGCGGCTACTGAAGAATCCACACCACCGGAAAGAGCACACAGAACCTTACCATTGCCTACTTTCTGACGTAACGATTTGATAGATTCCTCCACAAATGAATCCATTTTCCAGTCTCCGGTACAGCCGCATACGTTAAATACAAAATTAGAAAGCATTTTTGTTCCTTCCTTTGTATGAAGTACTTCAGGATGAAACTGTAATGCATATAATTTCTTCTCTTCATTCTCCGCAGCTGCCACAGGACAGTTGGAAGTCCAGGCACTGACTGTAAATCCTGGAGCCGCTTTTGAAATATAATCGTTATGGCTCATCCAGCAGATTGTTTTGGGAGACACATTAGTAAAGAGCTTTGAGTTATTATCTACATTAACTTCTATCTTTCCATATTCACGGACAGGAGCTTTTTCTACTTTTCCTCCGAGAAGGTGCATCATTAACTGGGAACCATAGCATATGCCAAGAATAGGTATGCCAAGCTCAAAAATCTCTTTCGTATAAGTAGGAGAATCTGTTTCATAACAACTATTGGGGCCACCGGTAAAAATAATGCCTTTAGGATGAATTTCCTTAATTTTTTCAATATCAGTCTTATAGGAATAAATTTCGCAGTATACATTACATTCCCTGACACGGCGTGCAATAAGCTGATTATACTGTCCGCCGAAATCCAATACAACGACTGTTTCTCTGTCCATGTTTTCCTCCTTGAAAATATATTAGTTTCTTTCGTATTCTGATGAACATTATAAAATAGAGCTGGAATTTTTACAACTAAAATCTTGCATCCTTTATTTTTTCCATAAAATACTAATTATATATAATATTAACTGAGAACTTTTCATAACGAGAAAAAACCCTTGAAATATCAAGGGTTTTTACTGCCGCAGACCGGAATCGAACCGGTACGGGTATCGCTACCCACGGGATTTTAAGTCCCGGGCGTCTGCCAGTTCCGCCACTGCGGCATATGGAACCTATAGGGCTCGAACCTATGACCCTCTGCTTGTAAGGCAGATGC
>JAXEUE010000077.1:0-8573 GCA_034115005.1 Blautia sp. | reverse complement strand
CTGGGCAATAAGTTCTTCAAATGGCTTATCCCCTGTAATCATCTCAATATCTGCAAATTTAGCATAAACCGGGTCTCTCTGTTTAAGAAGTTTTCTGATTTTTTCCTCCCGGTCCTCTCCCTCGATCAGTGGATCACCATTTCCATTTTCCAGTCTTTTCCTCAATGTGGCAAAGGATCCCTTCAGATAAACAACTGTCCCCAGCTGGCCGATATACTTCTCATTCTGTTCCTGAACAGGCAGCCCGGAACCCAGTGAAATAATTTTCTGTTCCTTATCATCTATCAGGGATTTAATCGCTGTAGTTTCCAGTGCTCTGTAAAAAGGTTCTCCAAATCTGTCAAAGATTTCCTTCACAGACATATTCATTTTCTTTGTAACCACTCTGTCAATGTCGACAAACGGTATGCCAAAATCCTTTGACAGCCGTTTGCCCACACGTGTTTTACCTGAACCCATAAAGCCTATGATTACGATATGGTTCATGAATTCCCCTCCTCTTTGCGGTAAAAATATAATACTATTTTTTCCAGATATCGTTTCAGCACGATCTGGATTTCTTCTTTTGAATCAATGGGTTTGACCAGGATGTTTCTAAGTCCTGTCCTTTTTGCACCATAAATATCTGTAAAAAGCTGATCTCCGATAAAGATAGTATTAGTGAGATCAGTTCCCATCATTTCCATAGCACGAATATAATTCTTTTTTGACGGTTTATGGGCATTTTCGATAAAAAATGCCCCTATAGGCTGATTGAAGGATGCCACTCTTTCATACTGATTATTTGATAAAAAGCAACACTTAAAACCCAATTCTTTCAAATGTGAAAACAACGCACATGCTCTCTCATCAGCAGGAGCGCCATGGGGTACCAGTGTATTGTCGATATCAAACAGAAGTCCTCTGTAGCCCTGTAAATAAAGAGCATCAAAATCGATCATATATGTGGAATCCATATATTCGTCCGGAAAAAAGCACTTAAACATTTGTATTTCATCCTCTAGCTATTCAGATAATTTTGTAATTTATCAATATTATTTTCCATAAGATCATATCCATGCTGATAAAATTTCAAAAGATTTTCTCTATTCTGCTCTGTCCTGGAAATCAGCTTTATTTCAGGACGTATGACAAAAATATGCCCTTCTCTCTCCCATTTTTCCAGGAGATTCAGGGTTGTGTTATAATTTCTGTATCTGTTCAGGAGACTATCCACAAGGTTGGGATATTCTTTCAGTGCTGCCTGATAAACTGCACGGCTTTTCCCAGGCTTCTTTTTCCTGTACCCATAATTTCTTGTGAGAATCACTACATTTTTACGATATCCCTGATTCATAGCATGAATAAGAGGAACAGAATCTGCAATTCCCCCATCCAGAGATGGCCGCCCATCTACCAGAACAGTGGGGCACGCAACAGGAATACTGGACGATGCCCTGCAGATATCCATAAGTCTTTTCTTATCGGATTTTTCCTCCAGATATCTGGCTTTTCCCGTAAGACAGTCAGTAATCACCATCTCACATCTTTTGTCTGACTGAAAGAAAGTATCAAAATCAAAGGGAAAGATTTCATTGGGAAAACGGTCGAAAAGCATATCCATATCAAAGAGACTCCGGTTTCTGATGGTCTGCCTGAGACTTATATACCGGTTTGCCTTATCATCCAGGATCATACAATGTTTCGTCCTTTCAGGCTGACAGGATACATAGTCCAGCGCATTACATGCCCCTGCGGAAACTCCCACCACATAAGGAAAACAAATCTTGTGTTTCATAAGACTGTCCAGCACACCTGAGGTAAAAACTCCTCTGGTACCACCGCCTTCCAGAATCAATGCTGCCCCGTTTCTGCTTGTCATATCTGTCATACAAGTCCTTTCCAAAATTATATAGTCTCTCTGTAGGATTATCGCTGGTCAAGAGGAATATACACCGCCGGTTCAAGAACATTCTTATAAGCCGGTCTTATAATCTTATCTGTATTGATCAGTTCTTCCATACGGTGGGCACTCCATCCAACCACACGTGCCACTGCAAACATAGGCGTATACAGTTCCAGAGGCAGATCCAGCATGCTGTAGACAAATCCACTGTAAAAGTCCACATTGGCACTGACGCCCTTATAAATACGTCTTTCCTGTGCAATTACCTGAGGTGCAAGGCGCTCTACCATAGCGTACAGATCATAGTCTTTCTTTTTCCCCTTTGCTACAGCCAGCTTTTCCACATAAGCTTTCAGTACTTCTGCTCTCGGATCAGACACTGAATAGATTGCATGGCCCATACCATAAATCAGGCCTTTTTTATCAAAAGCTTCCTTATGCAACAGCTTTCTGAGATACTCAGCTACCTCCTCTTCGTCTGTCCAGTCCTTCACCTGTTTCTTCATATCATTGAACATACTCACAACTTTAATATTGGCACCACCGTGTTTAGGACCTTTCAGTGAGCCAAGGGCAGCCGCTATGGCAGAATAGGTATCTGTTCCGGAAGAGGATACCACATGTGTTGTAAATGTAGAATTGTTTCCTCCTCCATGCTCCATATGAAGAATCAGTACAATATCAAGAATCTTCGCCTCAAGAGATGTGTATTTCTTATCAGGGCGAAGCATCCTTAGAATATTTTCCGCAGTGGTGAGTTCCCTCCTGGGATTATGAATATATAGACTCTTCCCTCTGATATAATGATTATAAGCCTGATATCCATACACAGATAACAGTGGAAAAACACTTATAAGATTAAGACATTGTCTCAGGACATTGGGAAGTGACGTATCATCCGGATTCGTATCATATGAATAAAGAGTCAGCACGCTCCTTGCAAGGCCATTCATAATGTCCCTGCTGGGCGCTTTCATGATTACATCCCGTACAAAATTAGTGGGAAGTGACCGCTGATCAGCAAGAAGAAGCCTGAACTGGTTAAGCTGTTCCTCATTGGGCAGTTTTCCAAAAAGAAGCAGATAAGTCACTTCTTCGAAACCAAATCTGTCGTCATTAATAAAACCGCGGGTAAGATCCTTAATATCATATCCTCGGTAGGAAAGAGTACCTGCACAGGGAATTTCTCTGCCATCCACCACTTTGGTCGCTTTAACATTGGATATCTGAGTGAGTCCTGCAAGAACACCTTTGCCATTAATATCACGAAGTCCCCGTTTGACGTCATTTTTTTCGTACAGAGAAAGATCCAGGGTAGTATGTTCCTTACATATCTCAGTAAGGCCTTCAATCTGTGGTGTTACCTTTGTCTTAAATTCCGGCATAGTATCTGTCTCCTTTCAATCACAGTTTTCTCGATACAAAGCCCCCCTTATCCTTGTTATCATGTTAATGCTTATCTACCATGAGCTGTAAGCAAATTATATCTATTATATTCTCACATTTAAACATATTTAGCAAGAGCTAAGTTCCTGTAAAAATATTTACAAAATATTTGTGATTTATTCTTTCCTTTTTATGCACTCTCGTGTATAATGATGTGGATTGAGTAATTATTAATGGATGAGGAGGAAATCATCATGTCTTATACTGAAGAAGTATATGCAAAAGTTGTTGCGCAGAACCCAAACGAACCTGAATTTCATCAGGCCGTAAAAGAAGTTCTGGATTCCCTGAAAGTAGTCATTGACAGAAATGAAGAAGAATATCGCAGATTGTCTATCCTGGAACGTCTTGTGGAGCCTGAGCGGATCATCTCATTCCGTGTTCCTTGGGTGGACGATAAGGGTATAGTCCAGGTAAATAAGGGATACCGGGTACAGTTTAACAGTGCCATTGGTCCGTACAAGGGAGGATTAAGATTCCATCCTTCTGTAAATCAGAGCATCCTGAAATTTCTTGGTTTTGAGCAGATTTTCAAGAATTCACTCACAGGACTTCCTATCGGAGGCGGCAAGGGTGGATCCAATTTTGATCCCAAGGGAAAATCAGACAGAGAAGTTATGGCATTCTGCCAGAGCTTTATGACAGAGCTTAGCAAATATATCGGTGCTGATATGGATGTTCCTGCAGGAGACATCGGTGTAGGCGGCCGTGAGATTGGTTATCTGTATGGACAATATAAGAGGATCCGGGGTCAGTATGAAGGTGTTCTTACAGGTAAGGGACTTTCCTATGGAGGATCTCTGATCCGTACTCAGGCTACTGGATATGGACTTGTTTATATGCTTAATGAAATGGTAAATGCAAAAAATGATACCATTTCCGGTAAAACCATTATTGTTACCGGCTCCGGAAACGTGGCCATCTATGCTGTAGAAAAAGCACAGCAGCTTGGCGGCAAAGTAGTAGCTATGTGCGATTCCAACGGATATATCTATGATCCTGCCGGAATTAAACTGGACATTGTTAAAGATATTAAGGAAGTAAAGCGGGGACGTATCAGGGAATATGCCGACCGTGTAGAAGGAGCATCCTATACCGAAGGACAGGGAATCTGGAATATCAGATGTGATATTTTCCTTCCATGTGCCACACAGAATGAACTGGATCTGGAAGGAGCCAGAATACTTGTTGCAAACGGATGCAAATATATTGCGGAAGGTGCAAATATGCCCACTACCCTGGAAGCAACTAATTATGTCATGGAAAATGGTGTTATATTTATGCCTGGCAAAGCAGCAAATGCAGGTGGTGTTGCTACTTCTGCACTGGAAATGTCTCAGAATTCCATGCGGCTTTCCTGGACAGCAGAGGAAGTAGACCAGAAACTCCATCAGATCATGAAGGATATCTTCCACAAGGTTGACGATGCTTCCAGACGTTACGGACTGGATGGCAACTATGTAGCCGGTGCAAACATTGCAGGTTTTGAAAAAGTTGTAGATGCTATGAAAGCTCAGGGCATTGTCTGATCTGTTCTTATTTAAGCAATCCAGCCCGGCGGGAATACCTGCCGGGCTGATTTTAATTCATAAATTTCTTAAGTTCATCCATAAATGTGCTTACATCCTTAAACTCTCTGTAAACAGAAGCAAATCTTACATAGGCCACTCCATCCAGATTTTTCAGATGTTCCATTACAATTTCTCCGATTTTGGTACTGGATATTTCCTTTTCTTCAGTATTAAATATTTCCGCTTCCACAGCATCCAGCATTTCTTCAATTTTTTCAATGGGAATAGGTCTTTTATAACAGGCTCTGAGAATTCCTGACTGAATCTTTGAACGATCATACTGTTCCCGGTTCTGATCTTTTTTAATGACAGTAAGCGGTATAGTCTCTACTTTTTCATATGTAGTGAATCTTCTGCCACATGCATCGCAAAGTCTCCGGCGTCTGATAGAATTGGTATCTTCTACCGGTCTGGAATCCACAACTCTGGTGTTATCCTGACTGCAAAACGGACATTTCATAAAGAAGCCTCCTTAAGATTCAAAATTCATAACAGAGTAATTATACTTTATCTTTCTTTAATGTGTCAATAACGGGACTTGCACAAATATTCAAAAAATCCATATACTATATGAAACAGAGAGTTTAAGGAAAATCCTATGCGTATCTGTGACCTGAAACAAAAAGAAATTATTAATACCTGTACATGCCGAAATCTGGGCTGCCCTGTAGATGTGGAATTTAACTGTGAAACCAACCGTCTTACTGCTCTGATCGTACCAGGTCCGGGTAAATTCTGCTGTCTCTTTGGCCATGAAAATGAATATGTTATTCCCTGGGAATGTATCTGCAAAATAGGTGATGACATTATTCTGGTACAGATCGATGAAGAAAAATGCTTTCACAAACAATAGGCCTTTATCTTTGTCAAGGGCCTATATTTTTTATATTTTCAAGGGAAAAGTATAAATATTCTTCTGTTTGAGAATCATTTTTATTACAAAGATAATAAGGAGGATTCAAAAGATGGCACTTAACAAAGTAGAAATCTGTGGGGTCAACACGTCGAAACTTCCTGTTCTGAAAGCAGAAGAAAAAGAGGAACTTTTCAGGAAGATCAAAGAAGGTGACCAACAGGCCCGGGAACGGTATATTAAAGGTAATCTTCGTCTTGTCTTAAGTGTTATCAAACGATTTCAGAATTGCAACGAAAACCCGGATGATCTGTTTCAGATCGGATGTATAGGACTTATAAAAGCTATTGATAATTTTGACACAAGCTTACAGGTAAAATTTTCTACTTATGCCGTTCCAATGATTATTGGCGAGATAAGAAGATACCTTCGTGACAACAACAGTATCAGAGTAAGCCGCTCTCTCAGAGACATTGCATATAAAGCGATCTATGCCCGGGAAAGCTATATAAAACAGCATTTAAAAGAACCTACAATAAATGAAATTGCAGAGGAGATAGGCATTGAAAAAGAAATGATCGTTTATGCAATGGATGCGATCCAGAATCCGGTCAGTCTGTTTGAGCCTGTTTACACTGAAGGGGGAGACACTCTTTATGTTATGGATCAGATCAGCGATAAAAAAAACAAAGAAGACCGGTGGATTGAGAATCTCTCACTCCGGGAAGCAATGCACCGTCTTGGAGAACGTGAAAAACACATTATTGAGCTGAGATTTTACGAGGGAAAAACGCAGATGGAGGTTGCACAGGAAATCGGTATCTCTCAGGCCCAGGTCAGCCGTCTGGAAAAAAATGCTCTGAAGTCTATGCGTAATTATCTTCGACCATAACATTTCTTAAAATTCAGAAAAATGCAGCCCCATCTCATACAGAATCAGGGCTGCCTACATAATTATTTCATTGCTTTTTTTATTTTTTTCAAAAGGCCGTTGTTTTCAGAAACTGAAGGAAGTTTTAAATAAATCTCAAACAATTTCGGATCTGGAATATAAACTTCTTTATATTTAAGATATCTTTTCATCATATTTCCATACTCTTGCATCTCTTCTTCCAGACGAATAAAATCCTCATTGTGATAAAGATTCAAAATATACTCTTTTCTGTCAAGATATTTCTGGCTAAGATTCCTTCCCTGGCCTTTCATTTTAACATAGGTCCAACATCTATCCAGATATTCTCTGTTTTTTTTGCCTCGCTGATTTCTTTTATACTGCTTCTTACGTTCCTTCAGAAAAGAATCCAGTGTACCAAACTTCTCTCTGAATTCCTCACAGCTTATTCTTGTACTTACAAGAATGGTCATAGATTTATCAAATTTGTCCTGGACTTTTTGTTCATAATTGCTTCCATACCACAAGCTTAGATAGGTATCCGTATCTTCTGGTACATTAAATTCTTCTCCTTTCAGATTGATTCTTCGGATCTGAAAAAACAACTCCGATGGATAACGCACAGTTTTAGTCCCGATTCTAAGGAGGCACTCCTGTACTTCTTCTGTTCTCCTGGCATTGCAATATTTATGAAAAATCCATTTTCCTGTTCTTTTCCGCCCCGTTGCAGCCATAATTGTCACAGGAACTCTGCACAGTTTTGCCTTCCAGTCATATTCTCTTCTTACATTGCAAAGCTGTTGCCATCCTGATTCCAGACACCTGAGCATAATATTTTCTGTCCGAGAGTCTGCCCTCTGACGTATGGGATAAATGTTGATTCCTATACCGGGGTACCTGTAATATCCATCATTCATCCGGAAACAGACTGTATTTTTATCTTCATATCGCAAAAATAAACCTGGAAAATTCGGATTATTCTCCAAGGATTCCAGTGCCCTGTCCTTCCTGATTTCCTGCTCCGTGGCTTTTCTGAATCTTTCCATATCAGAATCTTTTATAATTATTTCTCCTCCCGGGCTGTCAGGAACGCATCCCTGTACTGTCCCATAGAGAGCTAATTTTGGAGAAAGAAAATAAACTATATCATTCTTGCGGCATATATCCCTGATTTCTTTTAAAAGTGTGAATACCGTTTGCTGTTCTCTATTCAACTTCCCAAACTCCATTTCTTAGGGCTTCCTGGGTTCTTCCCTGTTTCATGAGGATTTCTCCCAGAACTTTTCCCGCTTTTTCCTTATCAGATTCTGTGCAGGACTTTTCCACCCTTTTTTCGAGATTTTTCAGTTCTGTCATATTATCTGTCATATCCAGTCTGGCTTTAATATCTGCCAGTTCCCCTGAATATCCCTGTTTTTCCCAGAGATATGAAAGAGCCTGTATAAAGAGTTCTGAAATTCTATCCGTATCATCCTCTGAGTCGGGTTCCATATTTTTTATATGATCCTGTATTTCTGCATATAATTCTTCTGTATTTTCCTTTTCTGTGCCCATTGCCTTTACCAGATAGTAGTATGCTTCTGTCATATGATCCTTTGGCAGAAGTCTTCTCCAGAGTATGGCGAGCTTTTCAGCTTCTTCAAATTCGTGATTCTCAGCAAGGCTCTGGCAAGTATGAAGAGCAGGCATTTTATATTCCCGCAGGAATTTATCTATTTCAAGCTGTGTGATTCCGTTATTTGTTGTCTCTCTGGCCTTAGCATACAGATTAAGAGCATCCAGGCACTGCCCCTTCATCCACAGTATATCCCCTTTATATTTCAGGAAATAGCCATCTTCTGGATACAGATTCAGGCATCTGGCAAGATATGGTTCTGCCAGCTTTAGTTTTTTACTGTTCTTTGCCTGTTCCATTACAAAGCGGAT
>JAXEUE010000076.1:0-10124 GCA_034115005.1 Blautia sp. | reverse complement strand
CTCTCAATATGAGTAATATCATCCAGATTAATGATTCCGCCGATCTCATTGGCGTATTTGAATTCCTCATCCGGTGTATCATTGGAAGAAAACATAATGTCTCCCTGCTTGCATCCAATTGCCTTGGCAAGCATAAGCTCCGTCATGGAAGAACAGTCACATCCGCATCCATACTCCTGAAGTATATTGATGAGAAAAGGATTAGGAGTAGCCTTTACTGCGAAAAACTCTTTAAATCCTTTATTCCATGCAAATGCCTCCTGCACTGCCTGAGCGTTCTCACGGATTCCCTTTTCATCATAAAGATGAAAGGGGGTAGGATATTTCTCTGTGATTTCCTGAAGTTTATCCAGGGTTACAAATGGTACTTTTTTCATGATAAATGTCTCCTCTTATTTCACGTGTGTATGTGTATATAAATGATCCTGACAGTATTCATAGTTCCCGTTACATTTGGAACAGAAACGGAATTCCAGATTCGGATCATCTTTTTCTGTACGTCCGCAAACTGCGCATCTATGCTTGGATACTCCCCCTGGAGAGTTAACACGGCTGCCTGCAACTGCACGCTTAAATTCATTTCTTCTGTGTACTTCCTTTGGGTTATATCTGCTCAGATTTCTGGTTCCCAGAAAAAACAGAATAAAGTTAAGCAGAGATGCCACAATGGGAAAAGCCATAAACCAGACTCCGCTTCTGAAATAGCGGATAATGTCCAATCCTACCATCACCGCATAGACGATTGCCATCCATTTCATTCTGATAGGAATCACAAACATCAGTAAAACCTGCATATCCGGATAAGTCACCGCAAAGGCAAGGAAAATCGAAAGGCTGATATAGTACGTGGTAAAAATACTGCCATTAAATAAATTATCCACAATGCCGCCTGTTATAAAATACAGCAAAAATGCGGAAATAACTGTAAAGATAATTCCGGAAAAGATATACAGGGTAAACCGGAATGATCCCCAGGTCCGCTCCAGAGACATACTGATGGGATAATAAAAAAACATAATGGTTATGGCAAACAGAAATATTCCTGAGGTTGTGGGTGGATAAATCACCCATGTGATCAGCCTCCAGACCTGTCCGTGAAGAATCTCAGAAACATTCAGGCTGAGATAGCTCAGGATTCCAGGGTTGATCCTCATCAGTGCATATCCCAGTACATAGGATATAATGATATAAAACGTCAGGTTCTCAATTCCAAATTTTCCAAATTTGCGTTCCAGCTTATCAATAAATTTCATAGTTCTCCTTTACAAAAAATGTTTTAGAAAAATTTCTTCTTAGACAGGATCACTGCCGCTATGATACTGAGTATAAGGGAAAGAATAATCACAATGAGGAACCCCCATGGTGTTTTGGAAAAGGGCATTCCCGCAGCATTCAAATTCATTCCGTACGCACTGAACACAATGGTAGGTATACTCATTACGATGGTAATAAGGGCAAGGGCTTTCATAACAATATTAAGATTATTGGAAATGACTGAAGCAAATGTCCCCATCATACTGCTTAAAATCCCACTGTAAATATTGGCCATCTCAATAGCCTGTTTATTCTCAATGATTACATCCTCAAGAAGCTCCGTGTCTTCCGGATATTTCTTAATACTCTCTACCTTAAGAAGCTTCTCAAGCACCATCTCATTAGATCTCAGGGAAGTAGTAAAATATACAAGTGACTTCTCCAGTTCCAGAAGTTCCATCAGTTCCTGGTTCCTGGTAGAGCGGTGGAGCTTCTCCTCGATCTGTTCACTTTTCTTATCTATGATACGCAGATAACGCAGATACATACTGGCATTTCTGTAAAGAATCTGTAGAATAAACCGGGTCTTCATATAAGTAAAGAAATTTCTGACCCGCCCTTCCATAAATCTGGTCAGAACCTGGGTATCTTCCAGGCAGACAGTAAATATGATTTTCTGCGTCACTATGATTCCAAGAGGGATAGTAACATACCAGTCCTTCTCATTTCGTTCTTCTATCGTAGGTACATCTGCAAGAATCAGAGTATAGTTATCCTCCACTTCGATACGAGACCGTTCCTCCTCATCCAGAGGTGCGCGCAAATCGTCCACTTCAATTCCAAACTGTTCGGATATTTCAAATATCTCCGTTGCTGTAGGATTCGTCAAGGCAATCCAGCAACCCTCCTCCGGCTCCTGTATTTCGTGAATAGAGCCGTCAATTGTCTTAAATATCCTTACCACGATTCACACTTCCCTTCATCCTCACTTAATAAAATGCCCGAAGACATAATATTCATTATAATTTGAACGTTAATTTTTGTCAATTCTAATACTTCCGGTTTACAAAACTTTTACACTTCGTTATAATAATGCTGTATCAGTGCAAAAATTTGTTCCTGAACAGAAATAAGAAAGGAATTATCACTATGAGCCAGTCATCATTTGGAAATAAATTTACGGTAACTACCTGGGGAGAGTCTCATGGAAAAGCTGTTGGCGCCGTAATAGACGGATGTCCTGCAGGACTTTCTCTTTCAGAAGAAGATATTCAGGTTTTTATGGACAGACGCAGACCGGGCCAGAGCCGTTACACTACTGCACGTAAGGAAGGAGATCTGGCAGAAATCCTTTCCGGTGTTTTTGAGGGTAAAACTACAGGAGCTCCCATTTCAATCATTGTAAAAAACCTTGATCAGAGATCAAGGGATTACGGAAATATTGCATATTCCTACCGTCCCGGCCATGCGGACTACACCTTTGACCAGAAATATGGTTTCCGCGACTACAGAGGAGGGGGACGTTCCTCAGGAAGAGAAACCATCGGCCGGGTGGCCGCCGGAGCTATTGCCTCAAAGATTCTGAAAGAACTTGGCATCACTTTCTGCACCTGCACCAAATCCATCGGGCCTGTACAGATTTCATCTTTTGACAAAGATGAAATCAACAATAACCCATTTTATATGCCTGATGCACAGGCAGCAGCAAAAGCATCCGAATACGTTGAACAGTGTATGAAAAACCAGGACAGTGCAGGAGGTGTGGTAGAATGCCGTATCACTGGGGTTCCCGCAGGTGTCGGCGACCCTGTATTTGGAAAACTGGATGCACTTTTTGCCCAGGCACTTATGTCCATAGGAGCTGTAAAAGCTGTAGAGATCGGTGACGGCACAGCTGTTACAGTTCTCAACGGTTCTTCAGACAATGATGGATTTATCTCAAAAGACGGAAAAATTGTAAAGACATCAAACCATGCAGGAGGCATTATGGGTGGTATCAGCGACGGAAGCGAGATTATACTGAGAGCCCATATCAAGCCCACCTCTTCCATCAGTCAGCCTCAGCAGACTGTCACTAAAGACGGCGAAAACATTACCCTTGAGGTGCATGGACGCCATGATCCGGTTATCGTGCCAAGAGCCGTTGTAGTTGTAGAGTCTATGGCTGCCATTATTCTTGTTGATGCACTCTTTACAAACATGAGTGCACGTATGGACAGAATCCGCAAGTTTTATAATAATCCAGAGTAACTATCATCAAAAAAGATCCCTGAGAGAATCAGGTTTTCCTGTCCTGTTCCCTCCGGGATCTTCACATCTCATTATTCTTCATCTTCCGGCACGGCCCAGATATGAATGGAATTAGGTTCATTAACCTTCAGCGGCCTGCCGTTCATAACAATAATGTTCTTTTCATAATCAATCGTAAAAACTGTAATCGTGTTGCTCGCATGATTAGCAACAGCCAGATGCCTGCTGTCAGGAAAAATTACAATATCTTTAGGGTATTCACCGCTAATGGGCAGGGTAAATTTCCTGGTCAGAAGACCGGATTCTTCATCTCTTTCAAAAAGAGAAACTGTATCTTCTCCGGCCGTAGTACAGAAAAGATGCTTACCATCGGGTGCAAGAGCAAAACCAGAAGCAGCATTGTGGGTTTCATGCTCATCTCTGTCAGTTGTGGTTTCAATAGTCTGAATCAGTTCAAATTCAGGTGTCTTACCGCTTCCATCATACTTATATGCTCTGATCTCATTTGTCAGTTCAAATAAAATATAGGCAAATTTCCCATCATTGCTGAAGCGGATAATACGGGGGCCAGTCTCTCTGGGACATCTTAAAATGTCCACCAGTTCAAGCTTGTTTCGTAATTTATTGATGCAGTAGATCTTTACCTGGTCAATTCCGTTATCAACCGCACAGAGATATTTATTGTCAGGGGTAGGACGGACACAGTTTACATGGGGGCGGAAATTACGCTCTGCCACACTTCCAAGTCCCTTATGGAATACACCGTCCATAAGGCTTCCAAGCCTGCCGTCCTGGTGTGTATGTACCACAGTCACCTTACCGTCATGATATCCGGCAACATAAAGATATTTGCCGTCCACATCCGTGGCAAGATAACATCCTCTCATACCGTCAATATCCACACTGTTGATACGGGTAAGGTCTCCGTTGTGATCCCGTTTGAATACTGCAACGCCCTCATCTTCAATGGAATATAAATATCTTCTGTTCTTGGAAACAGCTGTATGGGATGCATTGCTTACCTCCACGCTGCTTCTCTCTGTAAGAATCCCCTTCTCCACATCCACGTCATAAACATGGATGCCCTGCCTGGAACCATGTGTATAAGATCCCACATAGGCTACATATTTTTTCTCACTCATAAAGCCATTGCCTCCTACTGTCATGTGGTTCCGCCTTTATACGACAAGCGGTGTCATTTTCTGGAATTATTATAGCATAAATTTCATGTAAGAACAAGGCAGTTGCTTTTATTTCATGCAGTTATCAAAATAATCCCTCATTGCGTAAAGAGTCTGGTCAATAACCTGATCTGTATGGGACAGAGAGAGGAACATTGCCTCAAACTGTGAAGGTGCCATATGAATTCCTCTTGAAAGCATTCCCTTAAAATAATCTGAAAATGCACTGGTATCAGCTGTTTTAGCTGATGTATAATCAACCACTTCCTGATCCGTGAAAAACAGACTTCCAAGAGAGGCAATATGATTCACACGATATGGAAGTCCCATTTCCTTTATCAGAGCCTCCATACCACCAAACAGCCTCTCTCCTTTTTCTTTAAGATCTGAATAGATTTCCTGATGATCATACAGATATTTCAGCTGGGTAAGTCCTGCTGCCATTGCAATGGGATTTCCGCTTAAGGTTCCTGCCTGGTAAACTTTACCTGCAGGAGCAACCATTTCCATAATTTCTTTTCTTCCACCGTATGCTCCCACAGGCATGCCTGCCCCGATAATCTTGCCATAAGTCACAAGATCAGGAGTTACTCCAAAGTACTGAGCGGCACCTCCGAAAGCAAGTCTGAACCCCGTAATAACCTCGTCAAATATAAGCAGTACGCCAAATTCGTCACAAAGCTTCCTTAATCCCTGCAGAAATCCTTTCTTTGGAAGAACCACACCCATATTGGCACCTGCAGGCTCTACAATCACTGCGGCAGTCTGTCCCTTTGCCTGCTCAAGAAGAATACGGACACTTTCCAGATCATTATAAACTGCAGTCATTGTATCTTCTGTGCAGCCTTTTGGCACGCCTGCACTGTCCGGTACTCCACTGGTCATTACTCCGGAACCGGCACTGACAAGCATAGCATCACTGTGTCCATGATAGCACCCTGCAAACTTGATGATCTTGTTTTTCCCCGTAAATCCTCTTGCAGCACGGATTGCACTCATGACGGCCTCCGTACCGGAATTTACCATACGGATCATTTCTACATGGGGAATTCGTTCACAGATAAATTCTGCCATCTCTACTTCTATGGCTGTGGCACATCCGAAGCTTAAACCTTTTTCACATGCCTTGATTACGCTCTCTCTTACAGGAGTAAAATTATGGCCCAGAATCATAGGGCCCCATGATCCAATGTAGTCAATATACTGATTTCCGTCCGCATCATAGATATAACAGCCATCTGCCCTGTCAATAAATCTGGGGGCTATCCCTATTGCCCCATAAGCCCGGACAGGACTGTTCACTCCTCCCGGAATGACTTTTACTGCTCTTTCAAATAATTCTTCTGATACAGACATCAGCCAATTCTCCCTTCATCCATAAATTGAGCCAGCTCTTTTGCAAAGTAGGTAATATAGATCTGTGCTCCTGCACGGTAGGCACTTACAGCCATTTCACAGATGATTTTTTCCTCATCGATCCATCCCATTTTTGAAGCAGCCTTTACCATTGCATATTCTCCGCTTACACTGTAAGCTGCCACAGGCACATTGACAGCCTTTGAAATTTCCGAAACCATATCAAGATAGGACATTGCTGGTTTGACCATAATGATGTCTGCACCCTCCTCAATATCTGTCAATGCTTCTTTCATACCCTCTCTCCGGTTATGATAATCCATCTGATAGCTTTTTCTGTCACCAAAAGCCGGTGCAGAACCTGCAGCATCACGGAAAGGACCATAAAATGCGGAAGCATATTTCACTGCATAAGACATAACCGGAATCATATAATGTCCGGCTTCATCCAGTGTTTCTCTGATTGCCCTGATACGACCGTCCATCATATCGGAAGGGGCAACCATATCTGCTCCTGCTTCTACATGAGACAAGGCAGTTCTGGCCAGGAGCTTAAGTGTTTCATCATTATTCACATCATGACCACAGAGAACTCCACAATGACCATGGGAAGTATATTCACACATACATACATCTGTAATAAAATACATATCGGGGAAACGTTTTTTTGCCTCTTTAAGAGCTCTCTGTACAATTCCGTCAGGATCATAGGCGCCACTTCCCAACTCATCCTTATGGTCTGGAATTCCAAAAAGCATAACCTTTGTCACTCCGGCCTTCTCAAGCCTTTCCAGTTCATATGGGAGACGGTCCACACTGTATCTGTACTGTCCTTCCATAGAAGGAATCTCTTCTTCGATTCCTGTTCCTTCCTTTACAAACAGAGGATAAATCAGGGAAGATTTATCCATCCTGGTTTCCCTCACCATTTTCCTAAGTGTCTCGCTGCTTCTTAATCTTCTTGGTCTTTGAATTAAATCCATTTTTATCCACTCCTTGTATGCTATGATCTTCACGGCTTTGAATCACTTATTTTTTTCATATTTTCCACCAGCTCCACAAGGCTCTCTATAGTAGCCTTTTCTGCCATAAAGGTCTTCATTCCACAAGCATCTGCAGCGGCTTTTGTCTGTTTTCCGATACAAGCCGCCTTTATTTGAGAATAATCAAGCCCCTTTGTGGCTTCCACGAAGCCTTTTACAGTGGAAGCACTGGTAAATACCACGCAATCCACAGAACCGGATTCCAGTTCTTTCTTTTCATCGATCAAAAGGCTCTTCTCATAACAGGTTTTATAAGTGGGAATATCATCCACGACCCCACCTGCTTCTTCAAGATGTCTGACCAGATCCGGATTTCCTGACTGTGCTCTGGGAATGAGAATTCTTTCTCCTCCATGCAAAATTCCTGCCAGTTCCCTGCCAAGAGTTTCCCCATCATACACAGAAGGAATAAAATCAGCCAGAAGATGGTATTCTTTCAGCTTCTTCCCGGTGCCCTGTCCGATCACTGCTATTTTAGCGTTATGCAGTCTTCTTGCATCCAGATCCCTTTTTTCCATTTCCTGAAAAAACACTTCCACTCCCGTAGGACTGGTAAAGACAAGCCACTGATATTTTTCCAGTTCATTCACTGCCCTGTACAGAGCACTCTGATCAGAAAAAGATACAGTTGCAATTGACGGCAGTTCCAGAACCTCTGCTCCTTCCTGCCTTAAAAGCTCAGATGTTTTTGAAATATGCTGTCTGGGTCTTGTGACCAGAACTTTCCATCCAGCCAGGGGCAGTTTCTCATACCATGCGAATTTATCCGCAAGAGAACATACTCTGCCCACCACGATAATGGCAGGTGTTTCTACTCCCTGTCTGTCCGTTTCACTTTTAAGTGTACCCACTGTAGCCACAATTCTTTTCTGTCCTGCGGTGGTTCCCTTCTGGAGTACAGCTGCAGGCATATCCGGATCCATTCCGTTTTTCATCAGGCCATTACATATCTCCCCCAGAGAAGAGATTCCCATAAGAAAAACCAGGGTGCCTCCTGTCTGTGTAAGTGCCTTATAATCAATGTCGTATATACTGTCTGTTCTTTTGTGCCCGGTAATAATATGAACAGAAGAACAGAAATCTCTGTGAGTAACAGGAATCCCATTGTAGGCAGGCACAGACACTGCTGATGTAACCCCTGGTACGATTTCATAAGAAATATGGTTCTCTTCCAGAAGTTCCAGCTCTTCTCCTCCTCTGCCAAAGAGGAACGGATCCCCTCCTTTAAGCCGTACAACACGGTTCCCTTCCAGTGCCTCTTTAAGAAGTACTTCATTTATTTCTTCCTGGGCCATTGTATGGTGATTTGCTCTTTTCCCGGCATTGATAAGCTTCACACCATCTGGAATCTCTGCCAGGATACCCTGTCCTATCAGACTGTCATATACAACCACATCAGCCTGATTTAGGACTTTTTTTCCCTTAATGGTCAGAAGCCCTGCATCTCCGGGCCCGGCTCCAACAAGCCATACCTTACCTTTATTCATTCCTGTTCTCCTTTGCTGCAGATTTCTTTCAGCTGTCTGGCAAGAGAGATTCCAAGATTCTCCCCGTCTTCTGCATTTCCCTGGATATTACCTGTAACATAATTTCCTGTATTTTCATCGTAATACAGGCCCCGGATGAAAATCTCATTGCCCTTTACCTGGGCAAATGCAGCTACAGGAGAAGAACATCCTCCATTGAGATATTTCACAAAAGAACGTTCCGCATGTCCTGCGATCCAGGCATTCTGGTTACAGTATCCTTTAAGATATGAATAATCCCGGCCTTTTCTACCCTGAACAGCAAGAATTCCCTGGCCTGCAGCAGGGATCATCTCATCCACGGTAAAATACCTGTTTATTCTTTTTTCCAGTCCAAGACGTTTAAGCCCTGCCGCTGCCAGTATAAGGCCTGCATATTCTCCTGTGTCAAGTTTTCCCAGACGTGTCTGAAGATTTCCTCTTATATTCTTAATCTCCATATCGGGATATAATTTCTGAAGCTGAAGCTTTCTTCTGAAGCTGGAACACCCAAGAGGTTTTGAGTGGTCAAGCTCTGCAGCTCCTGCTGGAAGAACAAGCACATCTCTTGGGTCTTCTCTTTCTGAAAAAGCCAGAAGAGGCAGTTCTTCTGGCACTTCCATAGGCATATCTTTCAGACTGTGTACGGAAATATCGGTTCTTCCATCCATCAAAGCTTTGTCCAGTTCTTTTACAAACAGACCTTTTCCTCCGACCTTGTCAAGGGTACGGTCCAGTATCACATCCCCCGTTGTTTTCATAGTAAGGATTTCCACTTCCATACAGGGATTATTCTGTTTTATATACCTTTGTACCATCTCACTCTGTATTACTGCCAGTGTGCTTTCTCTGCTGCCAATGATCACTTTAGTCATCCTCATCCTCCCGGGCAACTTTCTCCAAGACTTTTTCAATTTCTTCCCGGAGTCTTTTTGCTTTTTTATGACTGACTCCGCTTGCAGTAATCCCAACTACAAGCTCATCCTTCCTATACACTCCCGGGAAGTAAAAATCACACAGATCCTTATCGCTGGCCACATTAACGTAGATGCCTTCCTGTTTACAGATTCTGTGAATCTCATCATTCAGCTTCCAGTCGTTTGTTGCCGCAATTACCATATACGCCTGATCAAAATCAGAACGCTTTACAGGGCGCAGCGCAAGATCCACATATCCTGCTTTCCCCAGTTCCATCATTTCTGATGTTACTTTCGGTGCCACCACTTTAATATTTCTGGTAAAAGCAAGAAGTGTCTTCACTCTTCTTGTTGCAATGGTTCCTCCCCCTGCTACCACAATATTTTTATCTGATAAATCCACAAACATAGGAAAAAAAGGTTTAGTCTTCATATATTTTCTCCAGTCCTTCTACACATTCAAGAAAAGCTTCCTGATTCAGACTGTCGCGAAGGCCAAAAATCAGTTTATTCACAACTTTACCTGCTGCCGTGTCAACAGCATCTGTCAGTTTCTTCCTGTCATGGTCTTCCATAGGTGTATTTTTCAGTATCTTTTCAATCCTCAGATTCAGATCA
>JAXEUE010000075.1:0-7440 GCA_034115005.1 Blautia sp. | reverse complement strand
TGCACAGAGAATTGTAAATGGAGATGTTCCGGAAGGACTGAAAAACAAGAAAATTTTTGCCCTGGATATGGGGGCTCTTGTAGCGGGTGCCAAATACAGAGGCGAGTTTGAGGAACGTCTGAAGGCAGTTCTGGAAGAAGTTAAGAAGAGCGAAGGCAATATTATTCTGTTTATTGATGAACTTCATCTGATTGTGGGTGCAGGTAAGACGGATGGCGCTATGGATGCGGGAAATATGCTTAAACCTATGCTTGCGCGAGGAGAGCTTCACTGTATTGGCGCCACGACTCTGGACGAATACCGACAGTATATTGAGAAGGATGCTGCTCTGGAGCGTCGTTTCCAGCCGGTTATGGTAGATGAACCTACAGTTGAGGATACGATCTCTATTCTTCGTGGGCTGAAGGAAAGATATGAGGTGTTCCACGGCGTTAAAATTACGGACGGTGCACTGGTGGCAGCAGCAACCCTTTCACATCGTTATATTACAGACCGTTTTCTTCCTGATAAAGCCATTGACCTTGTAGATGAGGCCTGTGCCCTGATCAAGACTGAGTTGGACTCTATGCCTGCGGAGCTGGATGAGCAGCGCCGTAAGATCATGCAGTTGGAGATTGAAGAATCTGCACTGAAGAAAGAAACAGATAATCTCAGTAAAGAGCGTCTGACAGATCTTCAGAAAGAACTGGCAGAAATGCGGGATAACTTTAATACTCAGAAAGCTCAGTGGGATAACGAGAAGCATTCTGTAGAGAAACTGCAGAAGCTTCGTGAACAGATAGAGGATGTTAATAAGAAAATACAGAAAGCACAGCAGAACTACGATCTGGAGAAGGCTGCAGAACTTCAGTATGGAGAACTGCCAAAACTTCAGCAGCAGCTGGAGATTGAGGAACGCAATGTAAAAGAAGGTGACAGAAGTCTGGTACATGAGGCTGTCACTGAAGATGAGATTGCAAGGATCATTTCCAGATGGACTGGAATTCCTGTAACCAAGCTGACGGAAGGAGAGAGGACAAAACTGCTCAGCCTGGAAGATCAGCTTCATAAGAGAGTAATCGGACAGGAAGAGGGTGTGAAGAGAGTAACCGATGCCATTCTTCGTTCCAAGGCAGGGATTAAAGATCCTACCAAACCCATCGGCTCATTCCTTTTCCTTGGCCCTACAGGTGTAGGCAAGACAGAACTTGCCAAAACACTTGCCGAGAATCTGTTTGATGATGAGCAGAATATGGTAAGAATCGATATGAGTGAGTACATGGAGAAATATTCCGTGTCCAGACTGATCGGAGCTCCTCCCGGATATGTAGGATATGAAGAAGGAGGACAGCTGACAGAGGCAGTACGCCGCAAACCGTACAGTGTGGTCCTCTTTGACGAAATCGAGAAGGCTCACCCGGATGTATTCAATGTTCTTCTTCAGGTCCTGGATGATGGACGTATTACAGATTCGCAGGGCAGGACTGTAGATTTTAAGAATACGATACTGATTATGACCTCAAATATCGGTTCACCTTACCTCCTTGATGGTATAGATGAGCAGGGTGAAATAAAGCCGGAAGCAGAGAAACAGGTTATGGATGATCTGAGAAGCCATTTCCGTCCGGAATTTCTCAATCGTCTGGATGAAATAATTATGTTTAAGCCCTTGACAAAAGACAATATTGGTAAGATAGTAGACCTGATGGTTGACCAGCTGAGCAGACGGCTGGCAGACCAGGAGCTTTCCCTTGAACTGACAGATGCAGCTAAGAATCAGGTAATCGAGAATGGTTATGACCCGGTATATGGTGCACGTCCACTGAAGCGTTATCTTCAGAAGTATGTGGAGACACTGGCAGCAAGAAAGATTCTTTCCGGTGATGTTCATGCAGGAGACACACTTATGCTTGATGTTCAGAATGGGGAATTCATTGTAAAAGTAAAGGACGGAAAATAAGGAATGATACCCAAGGATCCAATGATGCTGTTGAGCTATGTCAATACTCAGCTCAGGGATTATTATGATTCCCTGGAAGCTCTCTGCACCTGCAGAGGACTGAAAAAAGATGAACTGCTTGCGAAGATGCATTCTATTGATTATGAATATGATGAAAAAACCAATCAGTTTGTCTGATTTGGGGCTGTTGCTAAATAGATGACCATTCATCTGTGGAGCAGCAGCTCCTTTTTTTATACAACATATGTTAGTCAGACAAATTAATATAATCAAAAAATAATAAATAAAGATATAATAAAGTATGAAATAAATGTGAACTGCACAAATAATACTTGCATTTTTTGTGCAGTTATATATTATATATAGTTAGCCAGACTAATTATAAGGAGGCGAAAAAGTGTTTTGTGCAAGCGATGAATATGAAGCAAAGAGTCTTCCGGCTTTGTTTATGGAAGTAAACAGACATTTTGGAAGGAAATGTTTTCATCAGATGAAGAATCTTGGCATCCAGCCTGGCCAGATGCCTATCATTATGTTTGTGGCAGGAAACAGCGGATGCAGCCAGCGTGAAATCGCCCGCATGTTGGGAGTCAAACCGCCTACAGTAAATGTGAGTATACAGCGTCTTGAAAAATCGGAAATTGTGTGCCGCAGACGGGATGAGAAAGACCAGCGGATCATGAGGGTGTATCTTACTGAGAAGGGGCAGAGAATCCTTGACGGAATCAGAAAACAGAGCAGAGAAATTGAAAAAGTGATGTTCAATCATTTCACGGAAGCAGAGCTCTGTCTTATACGCCGGTTATTTGTACAGATTCTGGAAAATATTGACAAAGTACCGGATTTATTGCTTAATAATGAAACAGCTAAAACAGAGAAAGAAGGACTGGAATAATGATTAAACTGATGAAGTATTTAAAGAAGTCAGCCGGTTATATTGTCCTGATAATATCCCTTTTATTTTTGCAGGCATACTGTGATCTTTCCCTGCCGGATTATACCTCCAGGATCATCAATGTAGGTATTCAGCAGAAGGGTATAGAGGACGGAGTTCCGGATAAAATACGTATTTCCACAATGGACAAACTTCAGATTTTTATGGATGAAGATCAGAAAAAAGAAGTGAATCAGGCTTATACTGAGGATGGAGATACTTATGTTCTAAAAAAGGATATTTCTCAGGAGACAAGGGAAAAACTAAATAATGACTTTTGTAAATCAATGATGCTTCTGGAATCCCTTTCATCTGATAATAAGGAAACCAGGGCAATGTTTAAACAGATGGATGATAAGCTGAAGGAAATGCCGGATTCTATTCTTACCCAGGCAGCTGTGGCGTTTGTTTCCGCAGAATATTCTGCTCTGGGAATGGATGTGGATGCTATCCAGATGCGATATATTCTGTTTGCAGGACTTAAGATGCTTGGAATGGCACTCATTATCATGCTGTCAGCCATCTGTGTTACTTTTCTTTCTTCCCGTGTGGCAGGCAGATTGGGTCATGACCTGAGAAACAGTATTTATCGTAAGGTTATGAGCTTTTCCAGTGATGAATATCATAAATTTTCCACTGCATCCCTTATTACAAGAAGCACCAATGACGTACAGCAGGTACAGCAGGTTATGGCTATGATATTCCGTATTGTACTGTATGCACCTATTATAGGAATCGGTGGTGTGATCAAGGTACTGAAAACAGATGCGTCTATGACATGGATTCTAGGAATTGCAGTAGCGTTGATCTTTATGGTCATCATTGTTCTGTTTGAAGTGGCAATGCCAAAGTTCATCAAGCTGCAGACTCTGATCGACCGGCTCAATCTTGTTTCCCGTGAGATACTTACAGGAATTCCTGTTATCCGTGCCTTCAGCCGTGAAAAGCATGAAGAAGAAAGATTTGAAAAGGCCAATCAGGATCTTACCAGAACCAATCTTTTTGTCAATCGGTGTATGACTTTTATGATGCCGATAATGATGCTGATCATGAACGGAGTTTCCATACTGATCATTTACAGTGGTTCTCATGCTGTAGATAACGGTACCATGCAGGTAGGAAACGTTATGGCCTTTATTCAGTACGCAATGCAGATCATCATGTCCTTCCTTATGATCACTGCCATGTCTATTATGCTTCCAAGAGCAAATGTGGCTGCCATCAGAATTAATGATGTACTGGACACAGAGGTGTCTATTCAGGATCCCGAAATGCCTGTACATCCTTCTGAAGATAAAAAAGGTGAAGTGGAATTTGATCATGTTTCCTTTGCATACCCACAGGCGGGAGAAAATGTGCTTACAGATATTTCCTTTAAGGCAAAAAAGGGACAGACAATTGCAGTAATCGGAAGCACAGGAAGCGGAAAGAGTACTCTTGTAAACCTGATTCCCAGATTTTATGATGTAACAGAAGGCTCTGTAAAAGTGGATGGTGTGGACGTACGTGAAATGTCCCAGAAAGAGCTTCGTGATAAACTGGGATATGTACCTCAGAAAGGAATTCTGTTTTCAGGCACTATTGATTCTAACATCCGGTATGGAAAGACGGACATTTCTGAGGATGAGGTTAAAAAGGCAGCGCAGATTGCCCAGGCTACAGAATTCATTGAAGAGAAACCCGAGCAGTATCATTCACCGGTAGCTCAGGGAGGGACCAACGTTTCAGGAGGACAGAAACAGAGGCTTTCCATTGCCAGAGCCATCGCCAGACAGCCGGAAATCTTTATTTTTGATGATAGTTTTTCAGCACTTGATTTTAAAACAGACAGTGAGCTTCGTAAGGCACTGAAACAACATACAAAGGATGCAACTACAATTATTGTTGCTCAGCGTGTCAGTACTATAATGAATGCGGACCAGATCATTGTTCTGGATGACGGCCATATGGCTGGTATAGGAACACATAAGGAGCTGATGGCAGACTGTGAGGTTTACCGACAGATAGCCAGATCTCAGTTATCAGAGGAGGAATTGGCATGAGAGGACATGGAAATAGAATGGCACCTGGGGAAAAAGCGAAAGATTTTAAAGGTTCCATGATCAAACTTTTTCGTTATATGGGACGATACAAATTTCGTTTTATTCTCATGTTTATTTTTGCAGTTGCAGGTACTGTATTCAGCATTGTAGGTCCCAAGATTCTGGGAAAAGCAACGACAGAACTGTTTAACGGACTGGTTGCCAAGGTAAGCGGAACCGGCGGAATTAATTTTGAAAAGATTGGGCATATTCTGTTATGGACATTGGGACTGTATCTTATCAGCGCCTGTTTCTCCTTTATCCAAGGATTTGTCATGACAGGAATTTCCAATGATGTCACTTATAATCTGAGAAAAGACATCTCAGAGAAAATAAATAAACTGCCTTTGAATTATTTTGAAAGCAGGACAAATGGTGAAATCCTTTCACGTATTACCAATGATGTGGACACTCTTCAGATGAGCCTGAACCAGAGTATGACACAGCTGATCACATCTGTAACAACGCTGATCGGTGTATTTGTGATGATGCTTTCCATAAATGTGTGGATGACTCTGGCGGCTCTTTTGATCCTTCCTGTTTCCATGTTTATTATCCAGAAAGTGATGAAACATTCTCAGAAATATTTCCAGGCTCAGCAGAGCTACCTTGGAAAAGTAAACGGACAGATTGAAGAGAATTTCGGGGGACATAATGTTGTAAGGGTATTCAATAAAGAAGAAGACGTGGTGGAAGAGTTTGAGAAAGATAATAAAATGCTCTATGAATCTGCCTGGAAATCTCAGTTCTTTTCCGGAATGATGATGCCTGTCATGCAGTTTGTAGGAAACCTTGGATATGTAATGGTTGCTCTTCTGGGAGGTGTTTTTGTGATCAAAGGCAGGATCGAAGTTGGTGATATTCAGTCATTTTTCCAGTATATCCGTAACTTTACCCAGCCGATTCAGCAGATCGCACAGGTTACCAATCTTCTCCAGTCTTCGGCTGCAGCATCGGAACGTGTATTTGAATTCCTGGAAGAGCCGGAAGAAAGCCAGTGCAATACAAATCCTGTTGATGTAAAAACACTTTCAGGTGATGTGCAGTTTGAGCATGTAAAATTCGGCTATCATCCGGACAAGGTTATTATTCATGACTTCTCTGCAAATGTGAAGGATGGACAGAAAATTGCCATTGTTGGTCCTACCGGAGCAGGCAAAACAACTATGGTCAAGCTCCTTATGAGATTTTATGATCTTAACGGAGGTTCTATAAAAATTGACGGACATGATATTAAAGATTTTAACAGAAGCAACCTGAGGGAAATGTTTGGCATGGTTCTTCAGGATACATGGCTATTCTCGGGAACGATTATGGAAAATATCCGTTACGGACGTCTGGACGCAACAGATGAAGAAGTCATTGCAGCTGCAAAAGCGGCACATGTTCATAATTTTATTATGCAGCAGCCTGGCGGATATGATATGATACTTGATGAGGAAACCAGCAATATTTCTCAGGGACAGAAACAGCTTCTTACAATCGCCAGGGCGATTCTTGCTGATAATAAGATCCTGATTCTGGATGAGGCAACTTCCTCTGTAGATACCAGAACAGAGATGCAGATCCAGAAAGCTATGGATAATCTTATGAAGGGAAGAACCAGTTTTGTCATTGCCCATCGTCTTTCCACCATCAGGGACGCAGATATGATCCTTGTAATGAAGGATGGAGATATTGTGGAACAGGGAACACATGAAGAACTTCTGAAGAAAAATGGTTTCTATGCAGATTTGTATAACAGCCAGTTTGAAAAGAAGGAATCTGCATAAAATTAGAAATATAAAACAGCAGAGGATATTATACACATGACAGATCACAAAAACGGCACAGAATACCTTGAATATGTACTGGAAAAACTGAAGAATCGTATTGAAGAGCTTAATCTTTCTCTGGAAGAAGGCAACAGAGAGATTGAGGGTATGCAGGAGTACTACTGGGAAAATTATACGGAGATGGATCAGTATGGTTATGAGGATTATGATAACCAGCAGGCACTTTTCAGGCAGATATCTGCCAACCAGGAGCAGCTTTTACTGAAAAACCGCTTCAGAAGAATGATGGATTCCCCTTTTTTTGGAAGAGTGGATTTTGCTTATGAGGGAGAGGAAGAACCAGAGACATTCTATATTGGGATTGGAAATTTTGCAGAGAAGGCAGGACATGTGCCGCTGGTCTACGACTGGAGAGCACCGGTCAGCAGTCTGTTCTATGATTTTGACAGGGGAGAGGCATTTTATGAGGCTCCTCTTGGCAAAATGAAGGGAGAAATTACTTCTAAGTGGCAGTATAAAATCCGAAACGGTAAAATGATCTATGAATTTGAAAGTGATATGAAGATTGATGATGAGATCCTGAAAGCAGAGCTGGGGTGTAATGGTGAGGTACAGCTGAAAAACATCATCCGTACCATCCAGAAAGAGCAGAATGCCATTATCCGCAACACCAGGGATAAGATTCTTGTAGTTCAGGGAGCAGCCGGAAGC
>JAXEUE010000074.1:0-2539 GCA_034115005.1 Blautia sp. | reverse complement strand
TATGAGGATTTAATTTTTTCAGAACATCTGTCGATACTTTTCCAGAATCCCTTCCATGATGTGGTGCAAACAAAATATCTATTTCTGGTCATTCAATTTTATCCTTGATTTTTTCTAAAAAATCGTGCTCTAAGTCACCCATCCACATCATTCTTACATTATTTTCAACAGAATACGTAAAAATTGGGGAGATATTATTATATTCCTTTCCATCTTTTACTTTTTCCAGCGCATCTTGAAAATCTTCATCTGAAGTAATAGGCCATAAAAAATTTATTCCTGCACAGCCCCGTTCCTCATCTGATACATTCATCCATTTTCTTCTGCATCCCTTTGAAACATAATATGCCTTTTCAGAATCATGAATGATTATCACAAACTATACGGCTTATCTTTATTTTATACCTGATTATTTTTTAATAATCTGCTCTCTATATCCGATGCACTATACAGTACATTCGTCACAATCACTTTATCCCCCTGTACCACATAAAACACGGAAAAATTATCCACCAACATCCTTCGTAATCCCATTGAATGTTCCGGCTCTGAGTCCATAACTCGAAATCGTTCTGGCATTACATTCAACTTTAATATTGCATCCGCTATCCGATTATACTGTCCCATAGCATTTTCTGGAGAAAGTAGTACAAAAGCAATATGATTATACATTTGTTCCATATCCGCTAATGCATCATCTGTGATTTTCACTTCGTATTGCCTCATACTTAATGATTCTCCCTAAATTTCATAAACGCATTAGTTGCATTCTGTACTCTTCCATTTTTAATATCATCATAACCTTTTGTCAATTTTGTATGGATTTCTTCATTCGACATCAAATCTGTATTGATCGTATCTGGTACTTTTGGCAATGTAACAGCAAACGGAATACCTCCTGTCAGAGAAATCTGATTTAAATACATATCTATTGCTGTTGACATTGGAACTCCAAGTCTTGATAGCACTGCTTCTGCACGTTCCTTCACTGCTGGATTCACTCTTAAATTCAATGTAGCTGTTTTTTCCATAACATCGCACCTCCTGTGAACTTCATTGTAACGCAAACGTCGTTACTTTGCAAGTGATTTATTAACAGACTTTATCAATTCTTCCCTATTATCGTCCCATTCCATCTGTTAAAATCGGAAAGCTCATTTCAACAATAAATTCTTCTTTCTCTATCTTTGCTCCAATCTCTCCATTCATCCAACTGACCAACTCCCTTGCAATAGATAGTCCCAATCCAGTAGATGTTTTACTTCTGGCAGCATCTGCTTTGTAAAATCGCTCAAATACATGATCTATATTAATCTGTTCTGGATGTGTAACCTGATTGCTGATTCTAAGCACTGCCTGATTTTGATCACGTTCCAACACAATGCTAAACTTCTTTTCTCCATGATCCAGCCCGTTTTTTATCACATTCCGGATAACACGGCGAAGCCCTTGCCTGTTTCCATGTATATACAACTGTTCTTCCGTAATCTGAATATCAGGCCGAATTTCCATTCTTACCCAGTTATCATAGTATGAAAAAACAGTTTCTTTCAGTATCCGGTTCATACAGCAAGGCGTCAATTTCAAATTATAAGATTCATTTTTTAACTTTGTAAATGTAAAAAGTTCTTCCAGCATTTCATTCAGACTATGAATTCTTTCGTGGATAATGCTTAAATAACGTTTCTGATCCTCTACATTTTCACATTCTTCCATAAGCTGGAAATATCCGTCCAAAGATGTCAGTGGTGTCCGAATATCATGAGAAAGATTTGTATAAGTGTCCGCAATCAGAGTTTCTTTCTCCTGATAATGCTGCTTCTCTTTTCTCCGCAGTTCCAGAAGTTCATTCAACCTGTCTGAAAGCGTTCCTATTCCACCCATATCAAATTCACGATTAATCAATATGTTACTGTCATGTTTCATCAAAAACGCCAATTGGCGGCAGATGTCTTTTACCTGCCGCTGGTATTTCCACATAATAATAAATTGTAAGATAATAATTCCTGCTAATATCCCAATTACAATATACATCCGTTAAATATCCCTCTTTTGAAAAACAACGCTGCTTGCAGATATCATTATAACAATGAACACCATTGCTACACCAAATGCTGCCAGGCACTCATTTCCACTTGGATTCATAGGAAGCAGTGATAATTTACCTGTTATAGTATACTTATAAATCTGGAAATTCTGTCTGTTTCTGGTGCCTGAGACTTTGCTACTTTGCTATCTATAAGCTTCTCCGCTGCTATTTCCTCCAGAACTCATCCATATAGGAATCTGCGTCCTCATCTGAAAGGGAGTATTTTTTCTTCAGGCATTCACGGGTTTCGCTTTTTGTTCTTCCGATATCCTGAAACGCAGAAATAAGGGCAAATATGCCGTTCCTCATTTCTTGTTTCATACCCTTTTCCATGCCTTGTTTCATGCCTTGTTTTATGCCTTCTTTCATGCCTTCTTCCAAGGCTTCTTCTCTCTGGACTCTGATATCCGTATCGTAATCATATTCTACCATCAACATATTGATCACCTC
>JAXEUE010000073.1:0-2470 GCA_034115005.1 Blautia sp. | reverse complement strand
AGGTCATTAAGCACTTTTCGCTCGCTCTCTTTTCTTATAATATAATATTAAAATTATTTAATATTATATTATATATATATTCCGTTCCCCCCGAAACCCTTAATGACCTTAATGACCTTGACCTTAATGACCGGAAAGAGAGAAATCTTATTTAGTGTTAAAATCTAAAATTTATGCATTTTTTTCATAAATATTTTGTACCTTTGAAGTCAAGTCTGTACCATCTGATATCCTGTAGTTATTGAAGAATAGGCAACATTCCTGAATACTATTGCAAGATAAATCTTGGCATCAGTAAAAATAAATGAGAGTTAAATAATAAGATTGTTTTACAAAAAACGATAAGCCTATGCCTATCTTTAATTTTTACCGCTTTGAAAATAAGCAAGTAGATAATGGACCTAGTTTTTTTGCTGCAGAAGAGGCAGCAGAGGCTAGATTTAATCAGGGGAAATACCAATCTCCCAGAGAATGTTTTGGAAGTTTCTTTACTTCCAAGCAACGCCATCAGCTATCTATCATGAAATCACATGGTAGTGCTGGAGCATATAATCATGAATTATACAACTGCGATGTTGTTGTTTCTGCATGCCAAGATGTAATATTGCTGGAACTGGAGAGTAATGGTACGAAGACAACGATTGAAAACAAGAAGAGAGTCAAACATCCCAATCATCCATACTGTCGTGTAATAATCGACAACAGAGAGGGTTATCAGATTGTTGCCATCGAGAAAAATGCAGCTTTTTCGGGAGATACAGACAAGGCTGCCTTAGTTTTGCAGAAAGGCTTTAATCAGAAACTTTCTGTATATGGCAGGGAGATTGTCATTCAGCCTCTACATAAGAAAACTACAGATTTCTGGCCAGTGGTATGGGACATCCGCAAAAAGTTCAATGACCGTGTACGCTTTATAAAACTCGACTTTCGTGGAGAAGGAGAGAATAAGAGTGCCGATGGTCTGATGGCATTGATTACCCAACTTGCCAGAAAGGGAGACTGTGCAGCTCTTTTAGAATTGTCACACAAGCCCGGTTCTCCCGAAATTAATTTACAAGAACTGCATGATGATCTGACCAATATTGCTGCAATCTGTCTTAATGAAGGCATTTTTGACCTTACCGTCCACTTTGCCCATTTTGGCTGCTATCGCTATGGTGCTGATATCATGGCGCAATTCGGTATCGAAGAAGAGGCTATCAGCTCCTTTGGTGTTGAACTGTTAAGTTGTTTTGATGGCAATAGTCCGACCTTTGCGCTGATACAATGGATGGATAAAATGAACGAAATACTGAAAGATTATGCCAATACTGGAATACTTCAAAAAGGACGTAAGAAGGGCCCTAGAAGAAAAGCTTGCTGACGATAGCATGTTCCGCTCCATTCGCGGTACATGCCTGAGAGTAATGAACGATGCTAAAGAAATCAAGTTGCATCCCACAGAACTATACTATCTTGCTTTCTGCGTTATCGATAGGATGAAAGGTCAGAGTACCAGCCAAGCAGAATTCTATTCTAAGGACGAGGCATGGTATGAATATGATGAAGTTCTGCGGGATATCTATGGCGGAGATTCGGATCACGAGAGACATTCTGCACTTGCTCTGATTATTCAGACATGTGCAGAATGGTTGCTGCGAAGTCGCGACATGAGCAGGCTGGGGATAGTTTCTAATCTGAAATTGCAGATTGCCTATCATATTAGTGAAGAATTCTCACAGCGACTGGATGAGGAGTTCAGGCGCGGTTTTTGCTGTGTTGATGAGGACGGATTTGCTGGGCTTGTGTACGATTATCTGCAGGGTGAGCGCCTTATCTCCGAAGAAATTGATTCTCTGCTTGATTCAATGGACGGAGATGCTGTCATGGAAAATCCTTCTGTCGCATCAAGCTCAATCCGTATTGCCCCAAGAAAGAAAACCTCTGTGCTGACTGTCCTCAATGCCATGTATAAAGCTGGATGGTTTACGGATGTTGATGGCAACACTTTGAAGAATCGTGATGAGGCATTGAATGATATTCTGAGAAATGCTTTCGGTACAGATAAGGATACTGCCATCAGTCAAACCCTGAATCCTTCTAACGGCACAGTAAAATATAAATTCAAACCGCTCATGGAAAAGCTACTCGATGGAAAGGAAATTGAGCAGTTTATCCATGATTTGACCCAGGAATTGATGGAAAATCATCAATAATTTTTTATTTAGTAAAGCATTTGCCTTACTTTAGTAAAGCAAGCGTTAAGAAGAAAACAAGTAAATTTGCCCCCGAAATCAGTTGCAAGCTGGTTTCGGGGGCTTTTTCATTTTTATATGTTCAGCCCATTTTATTTAACCTGAGCGGAGGCGGGGAACCTCACAACGTGATTGAAGATGGCCATCGGGAATCCACGGCTTCTCTCGCAAACCGATCAGGAATCATGGCAGAAAAAAAACATCAGCTTACGGCTCTGGGCATTGCCTATGAAGCC
>JAXEUE010000072.1:0-14440 GCA_034115005.1 Blautia sp. | reverse complement strand
ATTTAAAGCGCGTACCAGTTTTCTGATTTTATGAAAACTGGGAACTCGGCCCCCATTTTCAATTTCCTTTAAATATCGGCTGGACATTTCTGCTTTTTCAGCTAATTCTTCATAAGTCAATTTTTGCTCGTGTCGGGCGTTCTTAAAAAACAATCCCAGTTCTTTATCTGTTTGTTTTGGCATATGATACACCTCCATGTTTAGTGTATAGTTCCCTTTCCTGAAAGAAAATGAACTAATAATTCACTAAAAAAGAGGGTGATATTTCACTTTTTAAAAGACATATAAAATTCTGAATTTCCGTAAAACAGATCCGGAGGTATTGGAATGATTAAGAATTTTATTGTCTGGTATCACATCCGTCATTACGTGACGGATGAAATAGATAAATAGTTCAAAAAAGCAAATAAATTTCTTTACCTCAAAAAGTGAATTATATGCCACAAGAAATGATGGCAAAATATTATCTTTTGATATAAATAGCGTCCGATGGGCTAAAAACTACCCATTAGGACGTTTTTTATATACCTCAAAATACAGGAAAAACAATTTTCTCGTATTTATTAAGAAATTTTTTAAAAATTTCTTCCCACACCCCGACAAATGCACTTATCCGTTTGGGATATGTGTGAAGGGGAAGCAAGAACTTTGCTTATTGCCTACCGGCGGGGAAGGAGGTGAACTCTTATGGAGCAATCCTCTTTTCAAGATGAGCAGACAGTCAGACATCAGTTTGATTCTCTGTGCAAGCTGGCATTGAAAAGTGAAGTTATTAATTATGAAAAGCATATGGCATATCGCCAGAAGTATGAAGTGATGTTGTCAGAATTATCAGAAAAGGAGTTGAGCAGACTTTTTATAATGGATGAGCATGAAATGGAAACACATCGTTTTCAGGTCCTGGGTTACGATATAGAAGTCAAAGATGCATTGATTGCTGAAGCACTGCAGACACTTACTGAAAAGAAAAGGAATGTTGTGTTATTATCATATTTTATGGATATGAGTGATGCAGACATTGCCAGAGAAATGAATCTTGTACGCAGCACAATTAATGAGCATCGTAGACGATCACTGGAACTGATGAGAAAAAATATGGAGGAATCTGCAAATGAAAAAAAGTAAAAAACAGAAATGCGCATTTGATTTGCTGCCATTCCATGTTATTGAGGCAGCATCAACTGGTGATACTGAGGCAATCCAGGCAGTGTTGAAGCATTATGAAGGGTACATAACAGTTTTGGCTACCAGAAAAATGTTTGACGAATTTGGACAGGTGCATTACTGTGTAGACGAAACTCTGCGTCAACGCCTGGAAACAAAACTGATTACTAAGACCTTGGGATTTGATACGAAATCATATGTAAGGAAAAGTAATCAGTAAAGGGAGTATTTAATATAGATTCCTTTTCCCCTTCAGGAATTTTTGTACCTTGAAAATTGTATATTGTTTTACATACAGGACGTGAAGATATGTAGAGCCACTAGGTAAATCCGCCATGATATATCTGCTCTGTTAATGGAGTAAATACGAGGAAATGCTGAAATATAACATTGAAGTAAAGGTATGGAGCGAGAAGAATTTGACAAAATGTGTAGCAGCTGCACAGGGCGACGAAGCATATCTGTGATAATGATACTTCCAGAAAAAATCTGGTCATATTTAATGACGGTGCAAAACCGATGTGGGCAGAGTACTGAACTGCCACCTGTATTGTAATTTTATCTGCCGATGACAGTGTATAAAATTGTAAATTGTCATGGGCAGATAAAAATGTTTTGTCCAAAGAGAAAAGGAGGAGAGAAGAGTGGCGATTAAAATTGAAAAAGGTAAGATTCCAATTTGGGAAAAATATATGCTTACGGTGGATGAAGCAGTGCAATATTTTGGAATAGGTGAAAAGAAAATAAGGATGCTTATTTCGGAACATCTAAATTCAGAATGTTGCTTTACAGTCCAGGTGGGGTGTAAATCATTGATTAACCGTAAGAAATTTGAGGCCTTTCTGGATCAGACTACGTCTTTGTAAAAAATATACGAACAATTTAGCACTTTAAAGTGGAAATGTTAGCCCTGGTATGATATAATACCTATATCGTGCTAGGGCTTCTTCGTAGAAAGGGGCGAAGACGTTTGGGTAAAACAAAACGTGACCAAAAACGACGCGATAAAAAAGGTCGAATTTTACGAAACGGAGAAAGTCAGAGAAAAGATGGAAGATATGCGTTTGTATATACAGATTGTTATGGAAAGCAGAAGTTTTTGTATAGTTGGAAATTAGAGCCAACAGATTCTCTGCCAACTGGATGCAGACCATGCTTAGCTCTAAGGGAAAAAGAAAAAAATATCCAAAGAGATTTACATGATGGTATAGTACCTTACGGAGGAAATTTAACAGTTTTGGATTTGGTTCAAAAATATATTGGACAAAAAAAGGGGGTTCGTCATAACACTCAGGCGAACTATGATTTTGTGATCAATATAATAAAAAAAGAAGAATTCGGAACCAGAAGAATAGATAAAATAAAATTGTCGGATGCAAAAGCATGGTTTATTAAGCTGCAAGCAGATGGAAGAGGATACAGTTCCATTCACAGTGTGCGTGGAATTGTAAGACCTGCATTTCAGATGGCAGTTGAAGATGATTTACTGCGCAAGAATCCTTTTGAATTTCAATTATGTACAGTTGTCGTAAATGACAGTGTTACAAGACAGGCAATTACAAAAGAACAGGAAGAGTTATTTCTGGAGTTTATCCGAAATGATGACCATTACTCAAAATACTATAATGGAATGTTTATTTTGTTCAAGACTGGACTTCGTATTTCTGAGTTTTGTGGATTGACAGTGAAAGATATTGATCTTCAGGAGAGAAAAATCAATGTGAATCATCAGCTTCAGAGAACCAGAGGAATGCAGTACGTCATTGAAGATACCAAAACTTCAAGTGGAACACGAATGTTGCCGATGACAGATGAAGTTTATGAATGTTTTGAACAGATTGTGAAAAACCGTAAAAAAGTAAGGGTTGAGCCGATTATAGATGGATATAGTCGATTTCTATTCCTGGATAAAAAAGATATGCCTGAGGTAGCACTCCATTGGGAAAAACATTTTCAGTGGGCGTTAGGAAAGTATAATCGTACTCATGAGGAACAAATGCCAAAGATCACGCCTCATGTATGCAGGCATACATATTGTTCCAATATGGCGAAAGCTGGAATGAATCCGAAAGCACTCCAATATTTAATGGGACATTCTGATATAGGGGTTACGTTAAATGTATATACGCATCTGGGATTAATTGATGCAAAAGAAGAGATGAATAGGATTGCAAAACTGGCATAGTATGATAAAATAATAGAAAAAAGAATTAAAAATAATCTGATTATAAGGTTCTTAGAAAGCCTGTTTTCCAGGCTGATTATTACTAAGAAGTTACTAAATTTGGATAAGAAAATATACGAATTTATGCTGTGATATACAGGAAAATGACAGGATTGAAGATTATCGGAAAATGCCTGTAAACAGCGTAAATACAGCATTTCAAGGAGTTTTAAGCAATGATAAGAGTGTTATTTGTCTGCCACGGCAATATTTGTCGCTCCCCCATGGCGGAGTTTATTTTTAAGGATATGATTTCAAAGAGAGGAATTGCTGACAGGTTTTATGTTTCGTCTGCTGCTACAAGTACAGAGGAAATCTGGAATGGGATTGGGAATCCTGTATATCCACCTGCCAGGGAGGAACTGGCAAAGCATGGGATAAGCTGTAAGGGCAAACGTGCGGTTCAGGTTCAGAAAGAAGACTATGAGAAATATGACTATATTCTTGGCATGGATCAGTGGAATCTCAGGAACATGTTAAGAATATTCAAAACAGACCCTCAGAAAAAGATAAGGCTTCTGTTGGATTTTTGTGACAGTCCGGGGGACATTGCAGACCCCTGGTATACTGGCAATTTTGCAGTCACATATTCTGATATTGTGAGGGGATGTAAAGCATTTCTGCAATATCTTGAGAAAACAGGAAGTATAGGATGAGAAGGACAATGGAATATCAGGAATTTTTGAAAAACGTGGATGAATTTATTTTTCCAGAGCATACTCCGGAAAAAGCAGATATTATTTTTGTTCCTGGAAATGGTTATCCCCAGATGGCGGAAAAGGCAGCAGAGCTTTATAGACAGGGATTTGCACCCTGTATTCTGCCCAGTGGAAAATACAGTATCGGCAAAGATTCTTTTCAGGGAGTGATAAAAAAAGCAGACATTTATTGTGCAGAATATGAAACAGAATGGGAATTTCTAAGAGATGTTCTGGTAAGAAACAATGTTTCTGAGAAAGATATACTGAAAGAAGACAGAGCTACTTTTACATATGAGAATGCTGTGTTTTCCAGACAGGCGACTGATCAGGCAGGACTTACGATCACAAAGGCACTCTTATGCTGTAAAACATATCATGCAAGACGCTGCCTGATGTATTACCGGCTTTTTTATCCCGAGACACAGTTCCTCGTGATCCCTGTAAATGCAGACGGGATAAAAAAGGATAACTGGAGAGATACAAGAGAGGGCATTGAAGCAGTTACAGGCGAGATTAACAGAATCATTGAACAGTTTTCGTTGATGACTGAATATAAATAAAAACCGGGGCAGCCGGTTTTTATTCTATGTCATTATTCTTTTTTTCATCGCTTTTTTCCGGAAGCCAGATGTGGATCTGTTCAATTCTGTTTTTGTCCAGACGGTCCACTACCAGCCTTATTCCATTTTTCAGTGTGACGGACTGGCCTTCGGTAGGAAGATTGTCAAGCTGCTCAATAATAAATCCACCGATGGAATCATAATCTTCGGATTTCATATTTGTGTTCAGAACTTCGTTAATATCATCAAGCTTGGCATAGCCCTGAACTGCATATTCTCTTTTCGGCTGTAGTTCTTTAATTTCTTCTACTTCATCTTCATCATATTCATCCCTGATCTCTCCTACAATTTCTTCCAGAAGATCCTCAAGAGTAACCAGACCGGCGGTGGTTCCGTATTCATCCAGAACGATCGCAAGATTTACTGAGGCTTTGCGCATTTCAATCATAAGGTCTGCGGTAGCTTTATATTCATAGGTGAAATAAGGCTCACGCAGGATAGAACGTATGGAAAAAGGTTTGTCTTTGGGATAGATCAGCAGATCTTTCATATTTATGATACCGATTACATTATCTGTATTGTCCTCATAAACTGGAAAACGTGTATGCATATCTTCTCTGAAAATATCCATCAGTTCTTCGTAAGTGGAATTAACATCTATAAAAGTCATATCAATTCTGGGAATCATCACATCTTTCGCGGTGGAATCTCCAAAATCAAATACATTATAGATCATCTGCTTTTCTTCGCTTTCAATTACGCCTTCTTCCTGACCTACATTTACAAGTGTACGAAGTTCATGCTCGGTTATGGGGTTTGCCCTGGCATCAAGGTTAACATGAAACAGAGCCAAAACGCCTCTTGTCAGCTTATTAATTATAAACACAGCAGGTGTAAGCAGTATCATAAGAAAATAAATGACACGTGCGTAAGAGAGGGCAAGCTTCTCTGCGTTAACATTGGCAAGATTCTTGGGTGTGATTTCTCCAAAGATCAGGATAAGCAGAGTCAGGATACCGGTTGCCAGACCAACATAGACATTTCCAAGTACCTGGATGGTCAGAGTAGTTAAAAGGGAAGAGGCTGACATATTGATGATGTTATTTCCAATTAATATTGTACTGAGCATTTTAGAAGAATTGGATATGACCTTTTCAAGAATTACAGCCTGTTTATTTCCCTGCTCAGCCAGGGACTGAATACGTATCTTGTTTACGGTTGTCATAGCAGTTTCAGCAGAGGAAAAAAAAGCTGAAAGCATAATCAGAATTATTACAATAATGGTCTGTATTAAGACACTGGAATTCAATGAGTCTTCACTCCTTTAAATAAACATTTGATAAAAATATACATGATTTTATACGAAAAATCAAGTTTAAGAATAGAAGTAAGTTTACAGTAACAGAAATAAATCCGCTTTTTTTGAAAAAAACAAATTAGGGGGTGTCGAAAAATATAGAATTGTGTTATAATGCTTTTGAATAAAACAAAAATATTAAGAATTTTTTACAAAAAAGTAAAAGCAAATAATATTTAGCGCAGAGAAACAGTTCAGCAGAATGATGAAGAAAAATGAAAGAGAAAAACAGAGGTGTAATATGTCTGATAGAAATAGAAAAATGAATGGAGTTAACAAATTAATGGGTAAAAAAGCAGGTTTTATTGCTGCAGCGGCTCTGACAGTGATGCTGGCGGGAGGTCAGACTCTTCCGGCTCTGGCTGTTACAGATCAGGTTCAGACTGGCGAAACACAGGAAGGCAGGAATATCATGCCGGATAATATTACCATCCCAGACCCTGCACCATTGGCAGATGTTGTTTTACCTGCCAGTGAATATGGGACTTTTGTCTGGGCAGATGAGAATTTTGTACCCTCGGAGCATGTCCAGCCCTGTAAAGTAATACTTAAGCCTTTTTCCGAAGAAGATAATCTGAGTGAAATGGAAGGCTGGGACGAAGAAGCCGGAGGAGTAGTGGGTTATATTAATGTTGTAGTAAACAGTATTAGTCCGGGTACTGTGTCTGAAGACACAGATTCACAGGTAACGCCTGTTCCTTCAGAAGCTCTTGATACACCTTCAGTTGCTGCACCTGAAAATGTACAGACGGCAGATGTTACACCTGGTTCGGAACAGACGGAAGATGGACTTACAGTGACAGAGGAAACCGAAGAACCGGAGACTGTGGTGACAGAAGAACTGGATATAACAGAAAATACAGAAGAAGCAGATGCTTTTGGGGAAACAGAGGAAACAGAGAAAACCGAAATCGGGGATGAAGATTCAAATGATATTTTAGAAGGATCTGTGATCGAGGAAACCAATGACCAGAGACCGTCTGATGCGGACGAAAATATTTCCGAAGAAGAAAAAGAAGAAAGGGCTCTGGAGAACCATACCTGTGACGGGATTTCAGTAAACGGAACAGATCTGCCATGGTATGTTCAGTTTCGGGTATCCAGTGGAGACAGTTATCAGTTTACAAATGAATCAGATGCCATGATCTTTCAGTCTTTTGAGTTTGAACTCTGGGATTTAAAATCCGATACGGAGTATAAGATTCCAAATGGCGAATATGTAAGCGTGACGGTTCCTGTGAAGGAAGGCTATCAGTATACGATCGAACATATTCTTGATAACGGTGCAACAGAAACAATTATTCCAAGTGTGCAGGGAAATACCATGGTATTCAGTACCCACTCATTCAGTCCTTTTGGTATTGCGGGAAGCAAACAGCTGGTAGGACCAGGCAGTGAGGAAGATGTTGATAAAACTCAGGACAATGACAATGGTATGTCAGCTGCAGATCAGACTCAGGCTGTTTCACAGACAGGAGAGGAAGTAAAGGAAGAGGAAGAAATACCGCAGACAGGTAAGAACACAGAGAATACCAGCTCTGATGAGGACAGTAATTCAGTTAATACAGTTAATACGGGAGATACCACGAATATTCTTCCATTTGTAATCATTCTGGTGGCAGCAGTGATTATAATTGGTGTAATCGTATTTGTGAAGAAGAAAAAGAAATAAACAAAGAAAACTGCCTGAGCATAAGAAAATCAGCTTTCCCATATATTACAATGGGAGGTGTGTATTTAATGAAGGTTAGGGCAGTCCTGAAATCGCTGTTATTTTCCTATGCACTTACAGGTGTATTTTTACTGATGCTTGCATTTCTTCTGTTTTCCTTTAATCTGGGGGAAACTGCAATTGCAGCTGGAATCAGTGCCGTGTATGTGTTATCCTGTTTTCTGGGTGGCCTTATGGCAGGGAAACTTGTACAGAAGGATAAGTATCTTTGGGGAATTGTGACGGGGCTTTCTTATTTTCTTTTGCTTCTTGCAGTATCATTTGCAGTGAGAAGGCACTGGGATATGAGTGTCAGTCACGCTGTAACTACATTTTTTATGTGTGTGGGCGGCGGTGCACTGGGCGGAATGTTGTCGTAAAAAAAAGCTTTAAAAATGTGAAATTTTATGATATACTATCCCAAGAACATAATTACATAAGGAGGATAGAGTAATGGAACATATCAGGACTCTTAATACAAAGAACTTACAGAATACAGTAAAAAAAGGCGGATGTGGTGAGTGCCAGACTTCCTGCCAGTCCGCATGTAAGACTTCCTGTACAGTAGGAAATCAGAGCTGTGAGCATAAATAATCAGCAGTTTTGATTAAAGAAGATAAGCAGCGGAGAGTATCTTCGCTGCTTATCTTACGCTTAGGAAAGGATTAATATGAAATGAGTCTGATTCACAGATATAAAAATAATGGTTTCAATATTGTGCTGGATATAAACAGTGGATGTATCCATGTAGTTGATGATGTTACATATGATATTCTTCCATATCTGGAAGAAGGGCTTCCTGTTAAAGCCATTGAAGCAAAATTAGGAGATCATTATAAAAAAGAAGATATAGAATCTTCTGCAAAGGAATGTGAAAAGCTTAAAGAACAGGGAATGCTTTTTACAAAGGATATATATGAAAATGCCATTGAGGAGTTTTCCAATAACAGACAGACAGTTGTAAAGGCATTATGCCTCCACATTGCCCATGATTGTAATCTGGCATGCCGTTATTGTTTTGCAGAAGAGGGAGAATATCATGGCAGAAGAGCATTAATGTCTTTTGAAGTGGGAAAGAAAGCACTGGATTTCCTTATTGCCAATTCAGGATCCAGAAGAAATCTTGAGGTGGATTTTTTTGGCGGAGAGCCTTTGATGAACTGGCAGGTTGTGAAGGATCTGGTAAAATACGGCCGTGAACAGGAGAAAATACATAACAAGAACTTCCGATTTACATTGACAACAAATGGAGTTCTTCTGAATGATGAGATTATGGAATTCTGCAATAAGGAAATGTCTAATGTTGTTTTAAGTGTAGATGGACGTAAAGAGGTACATGATCATATGCGCCCGTTCAGAAAAGGGGCAGGAAGCTATGATCTGATCATGCCGAAATTCCAGAAATTTGCCCAGTCCCGTAATCAGGAAAGATATTATGTAAGGGGAACCTTTACTCATTATAATCTTGATTTCTCCAGAGATGTGCTTCATCTTGCAGATCTTGGATTCAAACAGATTTCTGTGGAACCTGTGGTGGCTCCGGATAATGAGGATTATGCCATTCGCAGGGAAGACCTTCCGCAGATAATGGAAGAATATGATGCTCTGGCAAAAGAGATGATCATAAGGGAAAAGGAAGGAAGAGGCTTTAATTTCTTCCATTTTATGATCGATCTTACCGGAGGTCCCTGTGTTTATAAGCGGTTGTCCGGTTGTGGATCCGGGACAGAATATCTGGCAGTCACACCATGGGGAGATCTTTATCCCTGTCATCAGTTTGTGGGAGAAGAGGAATACCTTATGGGAAATGTGAATGACGGAATCACCAGACCGGATATTCAGAAAGAATTTGCAGGCTGCAATGTTTATACAAAAAAAGAATGTAAAGATTGTTTTGCCCGCTTTTACTGCAGCGGTGGATGTGCTGCAAATGCTTATCATTCCCAGGGGGATATTAAGGGAAATTATGAAATCGGATGCGAACTCCAGAGGAAGCGTGTGGAGTGCGCTATCATGATAAAAGCCGCACTGGCATGTGACTAATCACATTTTTGCGGACTAAAAATCAAGAAGGGAAAAGAGCTATGAAGAAAAGTAAAGGAATTGTAGTGCTGGTCCTTACACTGATTCTGACCGGATTCTTTTGTTTTACTGCGGCGGTAGGCTTTGGCCCTACAGGAACCGGCGCAGCAAAGAACATTAATACGGGTCTGGATCTTTCAGGTGGTGTCAGCATTACCTATCAGACCAAAGAAAGTAACCCAAGCAGCGAGGATATGTCTGATACCAAATATAAGCTGCAGAAACGTGTGGAACAGTACAGTACGGAGGCTCAGGTTTATCAGGAAGGAAATAACCGTATCACAGTTGAGATTCCTGGGGCAACAGATGCAGACACGATTCTGAATGATCTGGGTAAACCTGGTTCTTTGTGTTTTATCACCCAGCAGGATTCTGACGGAAATCAGAACTTTACCACAGGACAGGATGGATATGTTCTTGCAAGAAGTCTGGATGAGATCAAACAGTCCGGAAGTGTGGTTCTGGAAGGAACTGAAGTTGACAGCGCAGAAGGCGGTGCAATCCAGGAACAGAAAACCAGCTCCAAACAGTATGTGGTTAGTCTTACTCTTACAAAAGAAGGAAAAACCAAATTTGCAAAAGCTACAAAAGAAAATGTAGGAAAGCAGATTGCAATTGTTTATGATAACCAGATATTAAGCGCACCTAATGTAAATGAAGAGATTGCGGGTGGTAAAGCTCAGATAACCGGAATGTCCAGCCTTGAGGAAGCACAGAATCTTGCTTCTTACATTCGTATCGGTTCTCTTAGCCTGGAACTGGAAGAACTTCGTTCCAGCGTTGTTGCAGCTCAGTTGGGAGAAGAAGCAATTTCCACAAGTCTTATTGCAGGTGCCATAGGTCTTGCAATTGTAATATTGTTTATGATCATTGCATATCGTGTTCCCGGTGTGGTAGCAGGAATTGCACTGATTCTCTATACAGTACTTATGCTTATAACTCTTAATGCCTTTGATATTACCCTTACGCTTCCGGGTATTGCAGGTATTATCCTTGGAATCGGTATGGCAGTGGATGCAAATGTTATCATTTATGCACGTATCCGTGAGGAGATAGGTGCGGGAGTATCTGTCAGAAATGCTATTAAGGCCGGATTCAGTAAAGCCTTTTCTGCTATCTTTGACGGTAATGTAACAACTTTGATTGCAGCCTGCGTTCTGATGTGGCTTGGCTCTGGTACTGTCAAGGGATTTGCTTACACTCTGGCTCTTGGAATTGTGATCTCAATGTTCACTTCACTGGTTGCATCCAGACTGATCGTGAATGCTCTGTATGCAGTTGGAGTTCAGGATCCTAAGTTTTATGGAAAAACATCAGAAAGAAAAGCTGTTGATTTCGTTGGAAAGAGAAAAGTATTCTTTATTATTTCTCTTGTTCTTATTTTAAGTGGTCCTGTTGCAATGCTCATTCATTCTCAGGCAGGGGATAAAGCATTAAATTACAGCCTTGAATTTTCAGGTGGTACATCTACAACAGTTACTTTCGACAAAGATATGGACATTAAGACCATTGACTCTGAAGTGACTCCTGTTGTGGAAGAAGTTACAGGTGATAAAAATGTTCAGCCTACCAAGGTTGTTGGAACCAATCAGGTTGTGATCAAAACACGTTCCTTAAATCAGAAGGAAAGGGCAACTCTGAATAAAACACTTGTGGAGAAATTCGGCGTGGATGAGAAGACTATCTCTACAGAGAATATTTCTTCTACTGTAAGTAAGGAGATGCGTCAGGATGCCATTATTGCTGTGATCGTGGCAACTATCTGTATGCTTCTTTATATCTGGTTCAGATTTAAGGATATCCGTTTTGCAAGCAGTGCTGTACTTGCCCTGATTCATGATGTTCTGATCGTACTTGCCTTTTATGCGATTGCCAGAGTATCTGTAGGAAATACATTTATTGCTTGTATGCTGACAATCGTTGGTTATTCCATTAATGCCACAATCGTTATTTTCGATCGTATCCGTGAAAACATGCATGGCATGAGAAGAACAGATAATCTGGAAGACGTGGTAAATACCAGTATTACGCAGACACTTACAAGAAGTATTTATACATCCTTTACAACATTTGTAATGGTTGCAGTACTTTATATTTTGGGTGTATCTTCCATTCGTGAATTTGCCGCACCTCTGATGGTTGGTATTCTTATCGGAGCATATTCCTCTGTATGTATTACAGGGTCACTGTGGCTTGTTATGAAGGTAAAGTTCCGCAAAAATGGACAGCCTGCAGTCGTAGCTTCAACAGTGGCTTCTGTATCTGATAAAACTTCTTCAGAGCCAAAGAAAGTCAGAGAAACATCTAAAAGAGATCCTTCCCAGCCTAAGAAGAAAAACAGAAAAAGAGTAGCAGAACGTCTGGCAGCACAGGAGGAAGCTGTAAAGCAGCAGGAAGAAAAGAATTCTGGAAATAAATAAAAATGTAGTCCCGGGACAAAAAATTGTCTCGGGACATTTTATGTGGAGATACGAAATGGAAAAATGGGTTGTATCTGCAAAAAAAGCAGATTTTAATGCTATAGGAAAGAAATTTCACATTGATCCGGTAATTGCCAGGCTTATCAGAAACAGAGATGTGATTGGAGATGACAAGATAAGAGAATACCTTTACGGCACCGCAGAGGGGTTACCATCTCCATGGCTTATGAAGGATATGGATAAGGCGGTACATATTCTGAAAGAAAAAGTAAAAAAAGGGGCCAGGATCAGGATTATTGGTGATTATGATATTGATGGTGTAACTTCAACTTATATTCTTCTGAAGGGATTATCAAGAATCGGTGCAAAAGTTGATACCTATATTCCGGATCGGGTGACTGACGGATATGGTATTCATAAGCATCTGATAGAAAAAGCCCGGGAAGATGAAATAGATACCATTGTAACCTGTGACAATGGGATCTCGGCATACGAAGAAATTAAAACTGCCATAGAAGAGGGAATGCATGTAATAATAACAGATCATCACGAGATTCCATATACGGAGACGGAAGATGGAAGAAAAATGAAAATACCTCCGGCAGATGCTGTTATAAACCCCAAACAATATGACTGTCCTTATCCAAATAAAAATTTGTGCGGTGCAGTTGTTGCCTTTAAACTTGTAACGGCTCTCTACGAGAAATTTGGGATTCCTTCAGAGGAACTTGATGATTATTATGAACTTGCCGCTTTTGCCACAGTTGGAGATGTTATGGATCTTCAGGGAGAAAACAGGATTCTTGTAAAAGAGGGATTGAAACGGCTGAAAAAAACCAGAAACCTGGGATTAAGAGCACTCATTCGTGCTAATGGACTTGAAGATACTAAAATTACAGCATATCATGTAGGTTTTGTACTTGGTCCCTGTATTAACGCAAGCGGACGTCTGGATACGGCAGCCCGGGCACTTGCACTTCTGAATGCGAAAAATTTGGATGAAGCATCCATTCTGGCAGGTGATCTGACAGCATTGAATGAAAGTAGAAAGGCACTTACGGAAAAGGGAAAAGAAGAGGCGATAAATCTTGTTGAGACCACAGATTTAAAAAATGACAGAGTTCTGGTTATATTTCTTAAGGATTGTCATGAAAGTGTTGCGGGAATTATAGCAGGCAGAATAAGGGAAATATATCATAAACCTGTTTTTATACTTACAAGAGGAGAGGCAAGTGTAAAGGGAAGCGGACGATCCATAGAAAGCTATTCTATGTTTGAGGAACTTGTAAAATGTAAAGATCTTATGATACAGTTCGGAGGACATCCTATGGCAGCAGGACTTTCCATAGAAGAAAAAAATGTGGAAATGTTTCGGAAAAAACTGAATGAAAACTGCAGTTTAACAAATGAAGATCTGCAGCCCAAAGTAACCATTGATGTTCCTATGCCAATTTCTTATATTACGAAAGAGCTGGTAGAGCAGATTGCAATTCTTGAACCATTTGGAAAGGGAAATACGAAACCAATATTTGCACAGAAAGGTCTTTCTGTTTTAGAAAGCAGTATTTTAGGCAAGAATCGAAATGTACTCAGACTGAAATTAAAGGATCCATATGGAATAGTAATGGATGGAATCTATTTTGGAGATGCAGAGAAATTTTCAGATTTTGTCGCCCAAAGGGAAAAAATCTCTGTTACCTATTATCCGGAGATCAATCATTACAGAGGGCGGGAGAGCCTTCAGATCGTTATTCAGAATTATTGCTGAAATATGTTTCAATATAAGGACTTTATCATAAAAAAGCATCATATATGCCAGGGCGTGGGGTTTTTGATTGATTCTGAAATAAAAAGGTGCTATACTATAAAATATTATGGTGAAAATGAAATCATTATAGATCATATGGAGGAAATTTAAGATGAAAAAAATCGAAGAATACGTGAGAAGTATACCGGATTTTCCGGAACCGGGCATTATTTTCAGAGATATTACAAGCATTCTTCAGGATGCGGACGGATTACAGCTTGCAATTGATTCCATGCAGGACTGCCTGAAAGATGTAGATGTGGATGTGATCGTTGGAACTGAATCACGGGGATTTATTTTTGGCATGCCTATTGCGTATAATCTTCATAAACCTTTTGTACCTGTGCGTAAGAAAGGAAAGCTTCCATGTGAAACGGTTTCTGCAAGCTATGATCTGGAATATGGCAGCGCTAC
>JAXEUE010000071.1:0-4857 GCA_034115005.1 Blautia sp. | reverse complement strand
CTCTTTATGTCCATCAATTCCCCATACAATCAAAATAATATCTGCATCATCAAGTAAGCCTCTCTTTTTAGAAAAATCTGTTTGGGTCTTTTGATCAATTCTATTCTGATCCGAAGAAACGCTTTCAAATAAATTAATCATAGTCACATTATTAAAACCGTATTGATCCAGAAATCTGCATAACTTTGTGACTGTAGTATCCGATTTACCATTTTCAGCTGTACTGGGATTAATTCCTATTGCAACAATCTTTTCCGTTCTATTTGAAATGCTATTCCATTTTACTGATAAATTTTCTCTGATACAACCACTATTTCCCATATTTTTTCTCTCAGCATCATATGGAATAATGTTCAGATCTGACCTGTAATCTGATTTTTCTTTTGTGTATTCTTTTCTGCTGGATAGATGTTTCATAATACTATTAACAGTATCTATCCACACCGCATAAATATCACTTGGGAGAATATCGCTGCCTTTAGTCTTACAAAACAATATGTCAAGCCATTCCAATAAAAACAAATGGTTACCAGCCTCCATATCAATATGCTTCCAACCATCCGGAACTTCCATGCAAACCTTATTTATGTAATCTATGCACTTTTTCAGTACCTGAAATTCTTTAAAGATGCTTTCTTTTTGATCATAAATATAATTAAATTCATAAAGTTCATTTTGATCTGTTAATAATGTAATATTCCCTGGATTTCCCATCGCTCCATTTTCCGCAATTGAAAAAGCAATAATTGTTCCCTTTGGCATAACACCCATCCTCCAGTCAGCGCATAACTGTGTCAACTACAACCATTATACCACAAGCGGGGAAAGTATTGTATATCTGTGAATGATTCTGACACCTCATTTCTTTTGACTTCTCCTTGCTGTTTTTCTATGCTCTCAGTATAATTATCTTATGTACAGAAATACACAATTGATAAGGGGACTTAGACTTACGTATTTATCCAAGTATAGAGAAATGAGGGAAAAATTTAATGAGTAAACAATCAACAAGAGAAAATAAATTAACCGAGGATTACCACACGGCTTCAAACTTCCTGCTTTTGAAAAGCATAGCAAAATGTCATGAACCTGCTTTTTCGTGCAGAATTTGATTTTATAAACTTGCTTTTTCGTGCAAAATTATAGTTTGTAAACTTGCTTTTTCGTGCAGAATCATAGCTAATAAATTTGCCTTTTCGTGATTTCAGAGTTATAATCAAATTATATTGTGGATATACTATCCTCAAAGGAAGTGATGAAATGCTGAAAAGAAAAATCTACGATGAACTCGTTGCCTGGAAAGACAGCAGCAATGGCACAACCGCCATGATGATCGACGGAGCTCGTCGTGTTGGTAAGAGTTATATTGCGGAGGTATTTGCCAAGGCGGAATACAAAAGCTATATTCTGATCGACTTTGGACAGGCTCCAACGGATGTGCTGGATCTGTTTGTCAACGACAGTTCCGATCTTGATCTTTTCTTTGCGAAGCTTGCGGCCTTTTACTCCACGACTCTGTACAAACGTGAATCGCTGATTATCTTTGATGAAGTCCAGCAATATCCCAGAGCACGCCAGCTTATTAAATACCTTGTAGCTGACGGTCGGTTTGATTACCTTGAAACGGGCTCGCTGATCCGACTGAAAAAAAATGTACAGGATATTATTATCCCTTCAGAAGAAGATCACATGGAAATGTTTCCATTGGACTTTGAAGAGTTCCTTTGGGCAATGGGCGACGAGGTGACTTATCCGCTGATCCGGCATTGCTTTGAAACAAAGAAACCTCTTGGTGCCACTCTGCACCGAAAGATCATGAACGATTTCCGTCAGTACATCCTCGTAGGTGGTATGCCTCAGTCCGTTCTTGCCTACATTAACGGCAAAGATTTCGAGGCATCCGATATTGCCAAGCGTAGGATTCTGAAACTTTACCGGGAAGATGTCGCAAAATTTGCACATGGCTATGAAGACAAGGTGTTTGCTGTTTTCGATGGAATTCCGGGACAGCTTTCCAAGAAGGAAAAGAAATATAAACTTTCTTCTCTCGGTAAGCAGGCTCGCTTTCGAACCTTTGAGGATTCCTTCGTTTGGTTGAATGAAGCCATGATCGTCAATACCTGTTTCAATGCAACAGATCCTCATGTCGGGCTTGCTCTGAGTGCTGACAATGCCACGCAAAAGTGCTATATGGCGGACACAGGACTGCTTGTGACCCACACCTTCCAGGATAAGAAGTACACTGACAACGAACTGTATCGTGCAATCCTCTTTGATAGGCTGAATATCAACGAGGGAATGCTGATGGAAAACATTGTTGCGCAGATGCTCCGCCATAGTCGTTCACGCCTGTATTTCTATTCCCGTTCCGATAGTCAGAATCGTGAGAATCACATGGAGATTGATTTTCTGATCACGGAAGGAAAGAAGATTGCCCCTGTAGAAGTCAAATCCGGCAACTACCACTCCCATTCTTCTTTGGATAAATTCCGAAAGCACTTCTCATCCGTCATTGGCAACTCCTATATTCTCTATACCAAGGACGTTATGATCAAAGACGGGATCATCCATCTGCCACTGTACATGGCAGAACTGCTATAATACCTTGCAAGCCTGCAGGATTTTGCAGGCTTGCCCAATCACTCTAATTTCAGTCGCACATCCTCCTTAAAACGTTTTTTGATGAATTTCCCTCAACCCGGTAGAACTTTTTGTTTCTGCAATCATATATTTCTGAAAGAAAAAACATATGCTTTACTTTGAAAGTGGGAAACCATAGAGCCAGGCGGCTGACCCTCTTTGATTGGAGGGGCCAACTCTCCAGACGAGAGAAAGGAGGGCGATGCTTATGTATGTTACATATTCTGATCTGATTGAGATAGGTATATTCATATGCGCCCTTGTGGAATTGTTCTATATGATTTTCAAGGGAAAATGAAAATAGCCGCCAACTACTGGGAATAGTTGACGGCCAGATTCAAGTCTTTAATCATCTTCTCCCTGGTGAAATACAGGGTTTTTCCCGGCTGTTGGCAATTTTCCTGCGAAGAACATCGCTGTTCCAGGATATAGAATTCCTCCTGTTAATCTTCCAGCCATTCCCTGTAATCTGCTTCACTGGCGAAGAGCCGATACCCTCCGTCTACATATCCCATATATCCGTCCTCTGTGTTGAAACCTTTCATTTCTCTTCGCTCCTTTGCCTTATCTGTTATAGATAATTTAAAGGATTAACTGTCCAATACAAATGCCACCTGTTTTTCTTTATTAATCATCATAGTGATTCATTTCACCAAAAAAACCTTTTCTGCTATATCCTTCTTTTTTACTCATAGCCATTTCCTCCAAATCTCTGATATAGATCCTTTGTTTTTGATCACACTATATTGGACCAGCTGAACGATAAAAATACCACGTAAAAACGTTCAGAATAATACTTTATTTATACTGCCTTACTAACCGTTCAATCTCCTGCTGCATCTGTTCAATCACTTCAGTTGGCCCTACAATCCGCACACCTTCTCCCAGTGAAAAGATCCACCCCAGAAACTGCTTGCTGACATAGACATCCACATTTACTGTGAAATGATCCTCATCTTTTGGAATCATCATCACATCCTTCCCAAAGCGGTCTATAATCACACCTGCCAGATCGTTTGTTACCAATAGTTTTACTTCCTGTTCTTTTCCTCCAAACATTCCAAAACTTTTCTTCGCATAGTCTGCCATATCCAACTTTTTAAAGTGTTCTTTTCCCTCTCTTTTTTCTTCAGACATCTGGATATGAAGCATCTTATCAACACGGTAATGTTTGATCTGTCCGGCATCAGAATCATATCCTACCAGATAATAATTTTCGTTATACCAGGAAAGTCCCCAGGGGCTGACATGATACCAGGCTCCATTGTGACGCAGTTCCATTTCTTTTTTCACATTCCACTGATAATATTGAAATTTAATCTTCCTGTTTTCGGAAATGGCATTATGGATGGCATCGACGGTATAATAAATACTCTCATTCATTGTCTTGATTCTTCCGGTAACATATACCTGCCGCTGCAGCTTCACTGCTTCATATTTACTGACCAGCTGTTCCAGTTTTTTGATCAGGGCATTGGTTTTCCGCTCCGTAATAAACTCGGAAGACTGGATAGCATCTACCAGAAGCTTCAGTTCCGGCAATTCAAATGGACGATTTACCACATGATAATGCTAGCGGTTTCCCACCGGCTCTCCCTCCACCTCAATTCCCAGTGTTTCCAGATCACGCAGGTCATTGTAAATGCTCTTGCGATCCGCTGTGATTTCATATTCCCCCAGCGCAGACAGAATTTCAGGCATAGTAATATAATGGTCATCATCCGTTCTTTCCAGCATAATCTGGGCAAGACGATACAATTTAAATTTCTGATTCGTTCCTCTTGGCATAACACCCATCCTCCAGTCAGAATATAACAATATTATATATTTTTTGCCATACAAAGAGATTCTGGCATATTTTCATATGGCCCATAATTCGGAATTCTTTCAAACCCAAGTTTTTTATATAAGGCTACAGATTCTGCCAGCTTTTCACCTGTTTCAAGGACCACCCTCTGATATCCTAACTCCTTTGCCCATTCAATCAATAAAGAAACAAGTTTTGTTCCTATTCCTTGTCCCCGAAAAGCGGGAGAAACATAAATTCTTTTTAACTCCACATCTTTTTCATCATAATATCTGATGGAGCCCGCGCCAACCAACACATCATTTTCGTAGACAACAATTGCTTTGTTGATCTTATCCAACTGGTTATATTTCTCATATTTACTCCGCTGGATTTCTTTTCCTACTCTCTGATCCAGATCTGCATCCAGT
>JAXEUE010000070.1:0-33512 GCA_034115005.1 Blautia sp. | reverse complement strand
CATTTGTCGCGAGGGAAAAGGAAAAGAATCCCGGGAAATGCGATATGCGGAAGTGTCGGAACTGGCAGACGAGCAAGACTAAGGATCTTGTGAGCATTGCGCTCGTGTGGGTTCAAGTCCCATCTTCCGCATTTTTTATTGCCCTGTATCATTGGATACAGGTTTTTTTCTTCTAAATATCTGACATTTTTTCAAAATAAAAAGGTATAGCCGATTATTTCGTCATACCTTTTTATTATCTGATACATATTCACTGTTTTATTGTTTTATTTTCTCCACCTTTAAGCAGCCTGAGATAACTTGTCTGATTCATTGGTCTGGCATAGTAATAACCCTGGGCCTTATTACAGTTAAATTCCCTGAGCATTTCTTTCTGGTCCTTTGTTTCCATGCCCTCTGCAAGTACAATATGCTGATTCTGTCACCTCGAGCTCCAGATATTTACGGGGTATCTCATATTTATCTGCTACACTGCTGTCAGTTTTCTGAGGCTGTCAATACTTTCCAGAGTCAGAAGTACAAAATGATCCGATTCATACCTGGTACAGACCGAACCGGTTCTGTCACTGATCTGACTTATGATTCCTGCCAGATACTGAAGGTACATGTCACCTGCCTGAACTCCGAACAAATCATTGATCAGTTTATAATTCTCTACATTAAGAAACAGTATCTTAACCTCTTCATTCTCATGGGCATTCAGGAACTCTCTGCCTGCTCTGTAGAAGCCTTCTTTGCTGAGAAGGCCTGTAAGTTCATCAATCTCCACTTTCTTCCTGTATACTTCTTTCTCCACAGTCTCCTGTCGAATCTGAGTCCTCCTTCTTTTCTCAATGATATAAAAGACAAAAAGGGTGAGGAAGAAGAACAGCCCTGCCAGAATCTGTATTTTATATTCCAGGAAAAATTCTTTCAGTGAAAAATGATAGGAACTGGCTGAAGTATACTGACGGGCTGCTTCACTCAGGTTTTTATCCGAAAGGCATCCGATGCTCTTATTGATTATAGATACGATTATGGGATCCATGCCTGACTTATAAAGCATACAGCTTTTGGCCTGGGCATAACCTACTCCTGTCATCATAAGATCCCTGTATCTGTTTTTCTGAAGATAATAATTGGCCACATACATACTGACTACTGCTGCATCTGCCTTGCCATCCACAACTGCATCCAGGCATTCGTCCGGTGAATTTGCATATATATATTGCCCGGCCTGAATCTGATCTGACTGCATACTGGGATATTTCCGGAACATATCCGCCAGAGCAATGGTGGGTTTATCCAGTGAGTACACATCTGTTCCTCTGGAGACAATGAGATAATAATTTCTTTCAAAGAATCCTTCTGTAAGCTGTACATCCGGATTTTCCATAAATTCCTGGTTATACATTGCTCCTGCGGCAAAATCATACTTGTCATTTTCTATGATTTCCAGAAGATCTGTCCCCATGGGAACCTCTTCCACATCAATCTTAAGTCCGCTGATCTCCTGCAGCATATCCAACAGAGATGCATAGATTCCCTTCAGTTCTCCGGTACTTTCATCTTCATAGCATAATGGAGGAACAGGAACACAGGCAATTTTGAGAGGTTTGTCCTGATTCACCACATATTCTGCTTCTTCCCTTGTGAGAAGGAGCTGTAGATTCGTTTTTCCCTTTTCATAAACTTTCAGGCTGCAATAAAAGCCCAGTTCCCTCTCCCTCTGCAAAAATTGCTGGTTCTAGTATATTCCATCCACAATACCTACAGTTTTTCTATCCATATTCTCATAATCCTGGTAATAAATATCCCTGTTATCCGGTCTTGTATATACAAGCATTTCTTCTGTTCCTATGGAATCTATTTTTTTAAAAAATGCATTGTCAAAATATAAGCATTTATTGCTTTTTGACAATGCATCTTTCTTTATCTTAATTCTGCTATTCTGCTTACAGCCACATAGATTTCCTGGATTTTATACCATGTGGGATAATCCACGATTCCTGTCTGTCCAAGGCCAAAAATCCCCTGGAAAACACGCACGGCATTCTGGGTTTCATTTCCGTATTTCCCATCTACTGTTACTTTTGGTACAGCAGGATATGCCTCACTGATGGCATTCAGCTGCTCCTGGATCTGACGGACCTTGTTGCCGGATGACCCTATGGTCAGGTCATATCCGGGCCAGGATGCAGGAATTCCTGACACTGCCTCCGCCACATTGATATACATATCATTTCCATAAAATGTCCTGAGGATCTCAATAGCGGAATATCCCTGGTCGCCCAGACTCTTGCTGCCCCACTGAGTCATCCAGCCACGGTCTCTGCACTGAACCATCCTTCCGTCACAGTACTGGGTGAGAATAGGCTGGCGTACATTGGGCCTGGACAGGTAGTTCTCGAACAGCTCATCTACAATACGGTCAATGCTGTCAAAAATATTTCTGCCAGGGATCCACTTGTGGTCGTATGCAGTAGAAGAAGTGATGGTGAAATCGTAGCCTTTATTCCGGTACCCCGTGATCACCACTGATTCGGGGTAGGGTAAAGAAATCATTAATGTTAATCTTAAACCGGACATTAACCTGTGACTTTGTAATCTCAATTCTGTCTACCAGCTTCGTCACCAGTACACGCTTGCTTTCCGGGTCTGCATTCAGAAAAACCTGCTGCCATGTAGGGATCTCAGTGCGTATCTCTTCCCAGTCCTGAATTGAAACATTGGTATTGTTTAATTCAGCTTCTTTCTGGCTGACAATCTCCTCCTGACGTTTCTCCTGCTCCTTCTGCTTCTTGATAAGACTTACCAGTTCCTCCAGGCTGAGAGGATACTCCCCCGTCATTGCATCCGGAATATTGCTCTCCATAACTGATATCTTGTTTCTGATTTTATCCAGTGCCTGCTGTTCTCTCACCAGTTCTGCCTTTTTCAGTTTCTTTTCCCTGCGCTGGTTCTCCTCAATCTGGGTAAACACATCTTCATTCTCCTGAAGCTTACCTATGTACTGAGCAATGGCTTCAAAGACGATGGGTTCTATTTTATCTGCCCGAAACTGCTTCGTCTTGTCATGGGGAACCCCCTGCCATGCATTCTGGCATTTATATATGGCAATCTTACTGGTACGCTTTTCCCCTGTGCTCTTAATCGTCCAGTAATTATATTTGCTCCCATTGGTCATCTTACATCCGCAATAACCACAATACAGGACATCAATCAACGCCAGCATTCCGTCATTTCGTTTGATTACTCTGGCATCCTTATGTTCCGTATTTTTCAGGTATTTATCCCCTCTTCTTTTCCGCCGTTCCTGAGTCTTATTCCAGTCATCCTCATCAATAATGGCAATTCTTTCATCCGGTTTACTGGAAATAACCCAGTCACTGCTGTCAAGGCGGCGATACTTTCCATTGATCCGTTCCCTGCGTTTGTAAGCTGTATAGCCAGCATATATCGGGTTCGTCAGAATACTTGTAATGGTTGTGCTTTTCCATTTATCATTCGGTGCCAGATTCTTATATATCTCATGGGAATTTAATATTTTTGCAATCCTGGCCGAACCGTATTCTTTATTTAAAGATAATTCATAAATATATTGTACCACTTCTGCCTGCTCCGGGGCAACCACTAAATGATGAAGAGCCCGCCCATGTTTACTGATTTCCCCGGATAATTCCAGTTTATAGCCATAGGGAGCAGATCCTCCCATAAATTTTCCCTGCTGGACCAGTTTCTGAGCCGTATCCTTTACCCTCATTCCCGTATCAGAACTGCTCTTTTGCGCATTTCCATAACGAAGAGCCAGCATCATCTGCCCCATAATATCATCAGACTCCGGAGAAATACAGCCGTCCTTCACAGTAAAGATATCCACACCGTAGTTCTTCAAAGTCATTACATATGCACCAATTTCCCACATACGCCTGCCGATTCTGTCATCCTTATAGGCAACCAGAATATCATATTCTCCTGCTTTTGCATCCCGCAGAGCTTCCTGCAGGATATCACGGTCAGTCACAGCATTTTTATATCCGCTGTTGCTGCCTTCAAAATATTCCTTGCCATCCAGTATCCAGTCTGAATGCTTCATCACATATTCCTTTACAAGCTGTCTCTGCACTCCCAGGTCACCGTCTGCTTCAAGCTGCTGGTTGGAACTGACACGGAGAAGGATTCTGACTTTCTTCATATTATAAAGGTCCCCTTTCGTAAACAATAATCAGGTAAAAAACAGAGGGGCATGCCCCTCTGTCTGGTTAGTTATTATGTTTCTGAAGCTGTTCCTGTAAAGCAAAGGAGAGGATGGATTTCACATCCTGCCTGATCGCCTCTTCTGCTTCCTGCTTCTTGGGAAATTCTAAGCAAATCTTCATCTCAGCTCCATTAATTTCGATTTTGTCATATTTGGGATCTGGCATAGCTGCCTCCGAGGTCAACATTTTTACAATATTTTTATTCTCGGGTGCCGCATTACATTCGCTTCTTCTCACGGTTTACTTCACTTGTCTTTTCGTACCTGTCTCCTCTTTAAGCGGCAACATACAGAGGTTACTGTTCGCAGGTATGAAAAAGCATATAGTAATAATTGGGTTAGAACACCAGGAATGCTAACCTATGAACATAACACTCATTTTTCACTCGATAAACTCGAAATATTTTTTGTTATTTTTCCTGTTATTTCAGACTTTCATCAATATTATCGAGTGGAAATCGAGTTTTTATCGAGTTTCACTCGATTTCACATATTTACTGGAACGCCCTGCTCCAACTAATTGAATCAAAGCTTCTCCTCTCATCTTATCTAAGGCACTTCTTGCTTGCTGCTTAGTAAATCCGCACAATTCTCTGGTTTTTTCGTTTGTTATAGATCCGTTACCTTCAATATATTCCATAATCATTTCTTTTGCCTTAATATAATGAATCGATCTGTCTTTCGTATATTCCACTGTAGATTTTAGTGCCTCATACGTCCTGGCAGTCAGCATATACTCTTTTCCAGAAACTTCAATCAAGCCATCTCTACTCATAGTATTAAAACTTTTTTGAGCCATATCTCTTGTTCCCTGTATTAGATTTGTTGCTATGGCCACAAACTTCACAAATTCCACGTCATCAATTATATTTTTATCAATTAATACTTCTAATATCTTATTTTATTTCCCAAAATTAAATAACTGTTTTAATATTATACCACCAAAATGCTTAAGGAAAAAGGCATCAATTGTTATAGCCCTGCTACTTTTTTACTGTTTTAAATCTTTCTCAACAATTCATTAATAAAATCCATACTGGAAAAGAAGCATCCGGATTATAATTTTCTTGAGATTACACACAAAGGAAAGATGTTATATACGTATGATTTTTTATTAATGAGTCGCATGCAAAAAAATAAACCGTATTGAGTGAATCTACTCAATACGGTTTTCCATTTTATTCAAAAAAGCCCTTTACAAAATCAATGATCTTTCCTGCGATACCTTTTACTTTTTCTTTATCCACTCCCATACTTTTCAGCTTATCATAAGCAGAATTTACATCATTCCTAAGCTGTTCTTCATTAATATTCAGATTCAGCATTTTCTGGATCACATTTACCAGGGAATCCTTCTCGTTCTCAGAAATATTTACACCAAAGTGGGAAGCTGCGCTATCAATAGCTGTTCTGATTTCTTCCCCGGAAATATTCTGCTGGTCGATAAGATCTTTGGCATACATAATAATGTCCACTGTCATATCCGGATCATCTGCAATGGCATCAATACCACTGTCAACCAGATTCTCTACTACTTCCGTATCTATGTCAGATGCAAGGGTCTGTACGGGCATGGAGCAGATCAGAAATCCTGCCATAAAAAGTGCTGCTGTTTTCTTCATTTTTATCATATTCATATTCTCCTCGTATTTTATCTTATTTTTACAGAACCTATTATAGCACTCCTGTCAACATATTTTGTAAAATACATACATAAACTGCAGCCAGTATGTTTTCCAGACAGATAAAGAACCAGATCCTGGACATACTGCCATATGAAGATGAAGATTATATGCATCCTTTCAAGCGTTTTTCAATAGACAAAAAATAAAAAAGAGAGTAAAATACAAACATTAATGTCTATTATTGTATTTGACAGCAAGGAAGAAATTTTTGAAAAACAGAGTAGAAGAGGTGTGATAGGAGAAATGGAGCAATACATACGAGGGGTTGCTTTTATGGCTGTACCTGCATTGATTTTTTGTGGGATTCTGGCAAATTCTATGCGTAAGGACAGAAGCCGGTACCGAAATACTTTTTTTGTTATGTTTGCGGGCATTTCCGTTGTGGGATTTTTGTGTGCTCTTGCCGGCCCATATAGTGGGCTTGTATTTCTGGCCTGTTTCATTCTGATTCTTCTGAGTATTTTAATTGCACCGGTGAGTCTGATCATTAATGGAATCATTATGATTCGAAAAGAAGGAAAAAGGCTGCCCAATGGCAAGGTATCTGATGGAATGCGGGATTCCGGAAGAAAAGATCATAAAAGAAGATTTTTGTTTGCCGCAGGCTGGCTGCTTTTTATTTCACCGGTATTGATTGATATTCTTTGTTAATATTTAGAAGCATTGGGGGCACTGCCTGACCCCCAATGTGCGCCTTTTTTCAGACCTCTCTCAGGACAGTCACTATGTAGGATGCGGTGTAGCCCGTGAGGGCTGCACCGTTTTCCTTTGTTTCAAGCGGATTTCAGTGGGTTTTCTCTCATTTCTTCCATTGCCGCAATCAGTTCCTTTTCGGTCGGAATATTGATAATCCCCACACCAGTAAAAGAAATATCAATGAGAGAGAACTGATTCCAATATGCTTGCCGAGAAATACGGAAAAACAATGACGCAGATTGCCCTTGCGTGGCAGTATGCTAAGGGCGTTTCTGCTCCTATCATCGGAGCAACAAAAGCAAAGTATTTTGACGACGCAGCAGGAGCATTTGAGGTAAAACTAACAGCCGAGGACATTGCTTTTCTTGAAGAGCCGTATGTACCACATAAAATTATCGGCGCACTTTGAGAACCAAAGGAGAACGGATATGGACTTAAAAATTACAGACCCCGAATTTACAGAGCGTTTTGAATATTTCGCCTTCAATGAGGTTGTGAACGAAGAAAGCTACCGATTAGATACCGAAACAAGGTACATTGCGGTGCTTGCCGCCCTTATCGGCTGCGGTGGTGCGGACGCATTTCGTGAAATGTTTATAAAGGCATTAGATGACGGCATTTCTCCGATAACCGTAATAGTCGAATGTACCGCAATAAATAGAAAAATGGCAAGAAAAAAGAGAGAAGCGTAAAACTTCTCTCAATTCTCTTGCCCTTCGCAATGCTCGTACCTTTAAGTTACTGTCCTTAAGGGTACGCTGCATTTGCGCCAGCTTTTATTCCTTCATACCAATATATCTTATATTCAATACATCCTTTTTATAAATTTTTCAATCTTCTTTTTCAAATTCTTCCATACAGTATTCTTCGGACAACTGTATAAACTCATCTGCAACAGTGATCTGACGTTCTGCCTCTTCCCGGCTGGCAATGTAAAAATCGTCGTAATCACTGGCATGTCGGATTTCTACCGCTTCACTGATCTTTCTTCCTATTTCTCTGGGGAAAATTTCAGTCTTTACATATTCCTTATTAAAATTAGCGATTGCATCTTTATGACGTTTGTAAGCCTTTCCCTTAACTGCATGAATGGCATTAATAGCATGAAAAATCGCATAATATGCACGGTTATTTGCACCCTTATATTCTTCTGCCTGAAATAATATCTTTGCAGATTTCAGACTATCTTTGGCTGTCTGTATACGGTAAAGTACCAGATCTCTTTTCGTACCTGTCCCCTCTTTAAGCGGCATCATACAGAATAACTCCTTCCCTATGAATATTTGCATAGAACGGATAGCTTTCAACCCACATGTTAAAATGATTTTCACTCTTAGCAATGGGCTTAATATCAAGGTCATTATCCATATTAAAATCATAAGTCATATAGGAAAGCTGCTGACTGTATTTTTTTAAATCCATATCTGGCATATCCAACAGTATCATGATATCTATATCTGAGTCTGGTGTATTATCTCCTCTGGCATAAGAACCGTACAGTATGATCTGACGTAAATGAGGGCCGTATATTTTTTTTATTTCAGCGATATACATATCCATCAAGTTTTGCATTCTCTTGGACATTTTAAGAATTCCCTCCTTCCATTGGAAATTATAAAAGAATCTATTACCTGTCCCTAAGTATTTCTTATCGGTCACTCAAGGCAATATTTCCAAGCATGTCTAATCCAATGTTAATTTCCGATATTCCGTCAAAAGAGATAACACTGCTTTTCTTATCATTTCTTCTGTCATAGCTTCTCTCACCTCCGTAAATCGTTCACTTTCATTTATCCTTGATAATATTATTATATATTTTACAGCAGAATAAAACAATCTGTTTCTACTTTCAAACAGATTGTTTTATTCTTGTTATATCATTCCTGATTTTCTCGATTCTCTCTGTTACACATCTCCTTTTATTAATTTATATTAACACATGGAGACTACATTCCTCAACTCCAAACCACACTATGCAACTCTTTTTCAGAGATACAGCGCCAAGTCTACAAGAAGAATTGGGGACAGGTACCATAAACCACGGTAAAGTACCAGATCTCTTTTTGGCGAACTGGACGATCCAATGTGCAGACAGGTATCTTGCGGTCCTGTATGATTGCCTGCATGAAAAGATGTACAGTTACCATGTGCTGCAGACAAATGAAACGCCTGTGCTGGTAAACAAAGATGGCCGTCCTGCCAGGGCAAAATCGAGTGCCATTATATACAGCATTGTAGAAACAACGAAAAACAACTAAAATTCCAGGCTATTCGCATTCAGCAAGAAATATTTCATTCCCATGATGACAAAGCCTTCATCATTTCTCCAAGGCTTCTTGCTGCCATTTACGATGACGATCTTCTTGAAAGAGTCTGGGATATTACGCAAAGAATTGAACTCCTGAGTTTGCTTTTCTTTGGAAGTCATGTCGTATGCGACCTGGATGTAATATCTCTGGCTGCCCTGATTTACTACAAAGTCAACCTCCAGCTGCTTGCGGACACGCTTGCCCTCATTATCTTTATCGAAGATCTCCACAACACCCACATCGACATTGTAGCCACGAATCAGCAGCTCGTTATAAACAATGTTTTCCATGATATGAGCAGGTTCCTGCTGTCTAAAATTCAGTCGGGCATTTCTCAGCCCAAGATCAGTAAAATAGTATTTCAGATTTGCACCGATATACTTTCTGCCTTTAATGTCGTATCGACTTGCCTTGGAAATCAAAAAGGCATCTGCCAAATAGTCGATATGATTGGAAATAGTTTTATTGGTGTAAGTCGTCTGGCGCTCACTGGCAAAGGTATTGGCAATCTTTGATGGATTGGTCGGTGCGCCGATTGCAGATGCAAGAACATCAATCAGAATACCAATCTCGTCCGCACTCTGAATCTTATTTCTTTCAATAACATCCTTCAAGTAGACATTTGCAAAGATGTTCTTCAGATAATCCGCTTTCTGTCGTTCACTCTGGAAACTTACAACCTGTGGCAGCCCACCGTAAGTCATGTAATCGTCCCAGGCATCATCAAAATCTCCATCATAGGCAGAATAAAACTCCGCAAAGGAGAGAGGATAGATTCTGATTTCATCACCTCTGCCACGGAACTCGGTCACAATGTCGCTGGATAGGAACTTGGAGTTACTTCCGGTCACATACACATCAATGTTGTTCATACGGAGCAAACTATTCAACACTTCCTCAAATCGTGGCATGAACTGCACTTCATCCAGAAGAAGATAATACTTACCATCATCCGTCATAGCATCTTTGATATACTTAAAACACACTTTGGGATCTCTCAATTCTTCATTTTCGATACCGTCCAAAGCAATCTCAATAATATGGTCAGCACCAACACCGTTCTCCAGTAAATATCTCTTAAAGATAGTAAACAACAAAAAGGATTTACCACATCTACGAATGCCGGTAATCACCTTTATCATGCCGTTATCTTTTCGCTCAATCAGCTGCTGTAGGTAAGCATCTCTTTTAATTTCCATTATTACACTCCCTATTTATGTGTATTTGCACACTTTTTAGTAATAACATTCTATCTCAGAACAACTCGGATTTCAATATCCATTCCTATCGTTATTATAGATAAACCAATGTGAGGAGGAGATTTTCATGGTTTGATACTGCCCTATATCATCGTTCCAATTCACTCATTCAGGATTAATAGTTTTATTTCGGAATGCAGTACCAATTTGCTCAACCAGTTTTTCTTTGAAGTAAATCAATTCCTCATCCAAGTTCATTTGAGCCGGATTTGCCACGCTTCTGTCTGATAAAACAACTTGAAAATAAAATTCGTTTGGATTACCTTACCCCAATGTGTACCTCTCCATATATTTCCATCAGGCATATTTCTGGTCAATTATCGATTCAACCATACACCTGTGTATCTTTGTTTCTTTATCATAGCTGATTCCGACAGCCAGTATACTCCCTGTATATTTCGGCTTTTCTCCCAGTTTTCCCCTAAAGCGCAGAGCATACTGTTTTTCTTTTATCTGCTGGATTGCCACCTTAGGTGTATCATCTATTTTCAGTTCCAGAATAATACCGGTGTCATTTTCTTCCTCTGGATAGAAGATAAAATCAACAAAGCCTTTTCCCGCTTTGTCTTCTCTCTCAATACGATACCTGAAGCATTTCATCAAATTTATCCATCAGTTCTTTGTTGGGAATATAAACTCTGCCTTTATAACAGCTCAGAAAACCATACACGACCATTGCTGATAAAATTTCTTCCCGGGTAACAGAAACTGGTTTTCCCTCTCTTTTACAATTATCAAGATACCTTTTGTAAAGCATATCTACTTCTGTTTCTGTAAAACCGAAATCTTCACTGAATTTAGGTTCTGAACCCATAGTATATTCGATGAACATATTTAACTCCGAACCACTGGAGTATTTTGCGATCGGAAGAATTCCTGTCATATAGGTAAGTGCTACATACGGCTTATCCTTCAATAATCCTTTTAGAAACAGCAGATACGCTTTTTTATCATTTTCCGTAACAAAGGGCATATGGAAAACCGCATCCCATTCATCAAAAACAAACAGGAATTTTTCATTTTTTTCAGCAAAAATCCGCATGAAATCTTCACGGACAGAACTGTGAGTCCGAAACTGTACATCCGGATATGCTAAATGAATACTTTCAATATTTCTGTTTTATCCACATAATATGGTTTGCTGCACTCACTTTTGTACAAAAGGAAAGGAAAACTACTGTTTAAATACATTCCCATTCCAACACACTCCTTAATAGCCCTGTGGGTATTCTGCTTCGATTCCAACTTTTTTTTAATTATAACCAAAAACAGCGGCTTTGTACATAGCCGCTGCTTGATTTATGTTCTATTATGAATCAGTGTTGATTCCGGTACCATTCCGTATACACTCTGTTCAGGGTAAAGGACATAATTGCCAGTACATTGGCCCGGATGGTATCATCAGGCCAGGTAGCATAGATCTCACTGCTGGCCACGTTTTTGATGTAATCTCTGTAGCGTACGTAATAGTTCTTTGCGGAAGAATCTCCTACAGGACCGTCATGAACCACCACATATTCTGGAATCACCACTTTACTAAGAACAATTTCGCCGGTTTCATTGACAGATTTGATTTCCGACTCTTCGATCTTAGGTGGATACTCATAAAAAAGCGTATGGGGTGGTATGACGATTCTCTGGTAATCTTCCCCAGGAGTCATGGGATTTAGCACTGCCGGCTGTTCAGCTGTCACTTCGGGCAGTACCTCACTTCCGGCCACTTCCTTGGGTTCAAAGCCTTCCGCTTCAATCTGTACTGTATATTCAGCATAAGGCTGTTCTTCCACAGGCTCCATACTGTATTCCAAAGGTGGAGTACGAAGCTCAATGATCGGCGTCTGCCCGGAAGAATCTGTTACCAGTTCCTCGATCACACTGTCCGGTGCTCCTGTTACGGAGATTCTTACCCTGGCATTGGCTACAGGATACTGGTTCAGTCCGTTCAGAACTGTAACACGATAGCGTCCTCTGTCCACATTTTCCTGCTGTGCATGCAATTTACCGTTTAAAGCCATAAAAGCTCCCTGTATACTCACTTTATAATATTTATATGAAAAAATACTTTTTCCTGTTACGAAAAACCGGTTATTTTTTTATTGACCCAACGAATTTGCAGTGATATATTTTACAGCGGTGAGTGAATCTATAATGAAAAAAAATGTGAGGATGAGGATTTGAAGAACAATAAATATGAAATCGATATGTGCAATGGATCGATTATGAATAAACTGATTTCTTTCTCCCTGCCTTTGATGCTTTCGGGTATTCTTCAGCTGATGTTTAATGCTGTAGATGTTATCGTAGTGGGAAGGTTCAGCGGAAGCCAGGCTCTGGCAGCAGTAGGTTCTACCACAGCCCTGATCAGCCTTTTTACCAATCTGTTTATTGGAATCTCCATGGGAGCAAACGTACTTGCAGCACGGTTCTATGCTTCAGGGGATAGTAAGAAAGTATCGGAGACCGTTCACACTTCTATTACCTTTGCCCTGATCAGTGGGATTATTATGGTATTTGTGGGAATTGGTTTCAGCAGGCTTGCCCTGGCTCTTATGGGAACTCCTGATGACGTTATTGATCTTTCTTCTCTATATATGAGAATTTATTTCCTGGGAACTCCCTTTTTCATGCTCTACAATTATGGGGCAGCCATTCTAAGGGCAGTAGGTGATACAAGACGTCCTCTGCTGTTTCTTATTATTTCCGGGGCAGTAAACGCATTACTGAATCTGGTGCTTGTAATTGTTTTTCACCTGTCTGTGGCAGGAGTTGCCATTGCCACTGTCATCTCCCAGATGCTCTCTTGTGTTCTGGTGCTTCAGTGTCTCTGCCATACACAGGGAAGCTATCAGCTGCATTTTTCCAGATTGACCGTAAAAAAATACTGTCTGAAACAAATCTTTCAGGTCGGTATTCCTGCAGGCATTCAGAGCACAGTGATTAATTTTTCCAATGTTCTGCTTCAGTCTTCTGTGAATTCCTTCGGTTCTATTGCCATGGCTGGCTACTCCGCCGCCAACAATGTTCTGAACTTCCTTTATATTACCGTAAACTCAGTGACACAGGCCTGTATGAGTTTCACCAGTCAGAATCTGGGAGCGGGAAAGAGAAAAAGAATGGACAAAATCCTTATAGACTGCATCATTCTCTCTGTAAGTGTATCTCTGTTAACAGGATGCCTCTCCTGGTTTTTTGGAAATCAGATTCTTGGTATCTTTACCGAAGATCCCATGGTGATTGAAAGCGGTATGGAGATTCTGTCTATGAGCACCACTACCTATTTTCTCTGCGGTCTGATGGATCTTTTCCCGGGAGCATTAAGAGGTATGGGATATTCCCTTGTTCCTATGCTTTTGTCCATTGTGGGAACTGTTGGCACAAGGATCGTATGGATCTTTCTGTTTTTCCCACATCACAGGGCTCTGGACTTCCTATTTGTTTCCTACCCTGTTTCCTGGATCATTACCATACTCCTTCAGGTAATCTGTTTCTTCTTCGTACGAAGAAAAGTCCACAGAATGCTTACGAAAAAAGCATCGGACTGACTGCTGTCCGATGCTTTCTTTTTATTAATCAAGATAATAGGTGTAGTGCATATCATCTGGTGTAAGCTTATCAAGAACTTCCAGATATTTAGCTGCCTCAACACGACATCCTTCCAGATCGTGATCTCTGTAATTTCCACATTCTTCCTCTTTCGCTCCAGGAATCTCTCCCTCAAAAGTTGTGATGAAACGGAAAGACTCTCTGATGCAGTCCAGAACCTCTTCATTGCTCAGTCCTCTTGTAAGGAAATAGCAGCCTGTGCGGCATCCCATAGGTCCTACATAAATGACTCCATCTTTATATTTACTGTTACGTGCATAGGTTGCAAAGAGATGCTCAATAGTGTGGCTGACGCCTGTGGTAAGATAATCTCCGTGGTTTGGCTCTTTAATACGGATATCCCAGGTCATAATGTCATCATCCTGTCTGGAAAGATAAACACCTCTCTTTAATTTTGTGTGATCAATACTGAAACTTGGAATTCTCTGCATGATTTTTCTCCTTCTATAATAATATTATATTCCAATCGGCCTCTGTGACAGATTTACAGAAGTACCGAAAGCTGCTGATTTAATCCCCTATGTGTATCAGGACCTTGATCTGTTCCGGTCCATGAGCAATCAGATACTCAAAACCATCCTGCACCAGTGTATCAAGAGTAACCTCTCTTGTAATCAGTTCCTGAGCATTAATTTTACCCTCTTTCATATATTCCAGTGCCGTGGCGATCTCATTTACGTGGGCCTGGCTGGTATAAATGGCCCTTTCCGCCTCCTGAAGAGTGTTCATATCTACTACAGGTTTCTTCCCAAACACTCCCATGACCATGATCTTTCCCCCGGGTTTGCTGATGCGGATACACTGATCCAGGGTTTTCTCAGATCCCAGACACTCATAGACAATGTCTGCCAGATTTCCCTGAGACCACTCCTTCACATACTCTTCAAGATCTGTATGAGAAACATCCACATATGTACCGCCATATTTTTCAATAAGGCTTTTTCTGTAATCACCGATACCCGATACCAGTATTCTGCCGGCTCCTGCATATTTCGCTCCAAAAAAAGCAGACAGTCCAATAATGCCGGGTCCTATGATCACCACATCTTTTCCCTTAATGTCCCCAAGAAGGGAAGTAGCGTGGATCCCACATGCCAAAGGTTCCGCTACAGCAGCTTCTCTCTGAGACACCTGATCTGGAATGTGAAACAATTTGTCTGCATCAAAAATTACATACTCTGCAAAAGTTCCGTCATCTCCCACGCCCACAAATCCAAGCTTCTGGCAGATATTATATCTCCCGTTTCTGCAGGCTTCACATTTCCCGCAGGTAATACTTCCATTGGCAGTTACCCGGTCTCCCTCTTTCCATCCCGTAACACCTGATCCCAGCTGATCGATCCTACCGGAAAATTCATGTCCCATAATCAGGGGTGCGGTTCTTCCTGTCAGGCGATGGGGATGCTCTACAGGAATAAAGACAGGTCCTTTATATTCATGACGATCTGTTCCACAGATGCCTGCCCAGTCAACTTTGATTCTCACCTGTCCTTCTTTTGGCACAGGTTTCTCTTTTTCTTCTATTCTGACATCTTTATATCCATGCCATACTGCTGCTTTCATCTTTTCTCTCTCTTTATTCGTTTATTCAAAAGACCTGTCAGCCAAGGTAAGCCCTCATTAGCTGGTCATTACCCAGAAACTGGTCTCTTGTTCCATTCATTACAACATGCCCAACATTCATCAGATAAGCCCGGTCACAGATTTTTAAAGCCTTATTGGCATTCTGTTCCACCAGAAGTATTGTAGTTCCCTGTTCATTAAGGCGTTTCAAAATATCCATAATCTGATTTACAATAATGGGAGCCAGACCAAGGCTTGGCTCATCCAGCATCATAAGCCTGGGTCTTGCCATCATTCCTCTTGCAATGGCAAGCATCTGCTGTTCTCCACCGGAAAGAAGGCCTCCATACTGGTTCTCACGCTCTTTCAGCCTTGGAAAAAGCTCATAAACTGTATCAAGATCCTTCTTTATCTCTGACTTATCCTTTCTCTGGCTGCATCCTACCATAAGATTGTCACGGACAGTTAATTTATAGAAAATCTGCCTGCCCTCAGGCACAATAACCATTCCACTGCCCACGATATTGTAAGATTTGGAAGGCAAAGGTTTACCGCAAAATACAATATTGCCGTTCTTTGGTTTACACTCTCCTGACAGACATTTCAAAAGTGTGGATTTACCTGCACCATTTGCTCCAAGAACTGTAACGATCTCTCCTTCTTCTATCTCCATGGAAACATCATCCAGAGCACGGATGCCGCCATAGGCATAAGAAAGATGATCTATTTTAAGCAATGTATTTCCCATTATTCGTCACCTCCCAGATAGGCTGCAATGACTTCAGGATTCTTCTTAATCTCCTCTACGGTTCCTGCTGCAATGGTCTTACCGAAATTCAGCACTGTACATGCATCACACAGTTCGGTTACAACATCCATGTGATGCTCGATCATAAGAACAGTAACAGGAAAACGTTCTTTAATTTCCCTGATAAAAGCAACCAGCTCCAGAGATTCATCTGCATTCATACCGGCTGCCGGCTCATCCAGAAGAAGAAGCTTAGGATTCGTTGCCATAGCTCTGGCTATTTCCAGCTTACGCTGATGTCCATAGGGAAGATTGGCTGCACGCTCATCAGCCTTATCTTCCAGACCCACGATCCTGAGAAATTCCATGGCTTTATCCTGAACTTCTTTGGTTTCCTTTCTGTACCTGGGTGAACGAAGCAATGCATCACCTATATTATAATGGGAATGCATATTATATGCAATCTCCACATTTGTTTTTACTGACAGATTTCCAAAAAGACGGATATTCTGAAAGGTTCGGGCAATTCCGGCTTCTGCTGCCTGATGAGGCTTAACCCTGGTGATGTCTTTTCCATCAAACAGAATCTTTCCTCCATCGGCCTGGTAAATTCCTGTAATCGTATTAAAAATCGTGGTTTTTCCGGCTCCATTAGGACCGATCAGACCATAGATAACCCCAGGTGTGAGGTTCAGGCTGAAATTATCAATGGCCCTGACACCACCGAAATGTTTCTCCACATTCTGCATTTGAAGTATTGCTTCACTCATGATCTGGTCTCCTTTCCGGCTGCTTTCTTTCCGGTTACCTTCGCGATCAGACGTTTCAGGCTGAATTCACGGTATCCGCACAGACCATTGGGGCGAAGAAGAATCACAAGTACCACTGCAATTCCATAAAAAAGCATACGGTATTCAGAAAGACTTCTGAAGATCTCCGGAAGAATCTGAATGATCAATGTTCCCAGAACGCTTCCGGTCAGACTTCCAAGGCCTCCCAGAACGGTTGTGATCACAAGTTCGCTGCTCTTTCCCAGGTTAAACAATGCAGGTGTGATAAAGCGAAGATAATGTGCATATAATGCACCTGCCCATCCTGCATAAAGGGCGCTGATCACAAAGGAAAGCTTCTTATATCTTACCACATTGATGCCGTTGGCTGCAGCAGCCATTTCATCCTCACGGATCGCCGAAAGAGTCTGTCCGAATCTGGAATGGATGAAATTCCATGCGATCACAAAAGCAAGGATGGCGCATACAAGAGCTACCACACCGGTGGTACGATAAGGAATATTGGAATAACCATTAGCGCCGCCTGTGATATTCTTTGCATAATTAAATAAAACACGTACTCCTTCGCCAAATCCCAGACAACTGATCAGGAAATAGTCTCCACGAAGACGTATGGTAAGACTTCCCAGAAGATAGGACACAATTCCTGCTGCAATCGCACCAATTAGCACAGAGAACGCAAAAGGGATATGGAACTGGACACTGCAGATAGCGGAGGCATAAGCTCCTATAGCCATAAAACCTGCATTTCCAAATGAAAATAATCGGGTGAAGCCGGTCAGTATAGACATTCCAAGCACTGCGATCAGGTTCACGCAGCAAATGACCAGTACACCTTCCTGAAATGAATTAAGCATAATCTGTTGTCCTCCTTTTTATGCCTTCTGCTGTACATCGACTCCGAAAAGTCCGCTAGGCCTGATCAGAAGGATAATGATCAAAAGTGAAAATGAAATCAGGTCACGAAGTCCTGAATTAATGTAGCCTGACACAACAGTCTCAATAAGTCCCAGAAGAACCGCACCTGCAATAGCTCCCGGAACACTGCCCAGACCTCCGATAACAGAAGCGATGAATGCCTTCAGGCCTACATTTCCCATAGTTGGATAAATATTATATTTCATGCCATACATAATTCCTGCCACACCGGCAAGGGCACCTGCCAGGAGGAACACAAGGGCAATCACCCTGTCAATTTTAACTCCCAGAAGGGATGCGGTACGGCTGCTGCATGCCACAGCACGTACATGAAGGCCAAATTTAGTCTTGGTTATGACAAGAAGTAAGATCACAAGCAAAATCACTGCCACCACCAGACAGACCATATCTGTTTTTCCGATAAAAACTCCATTCAGATTCACTGTACCAATTTTAAAGATCTTGGGAAGCTGTTTAAATTTGGAACCCCATATTACGTTGGCCAGATTCTGATAGGTGGTAGAAAGACCCATAGCTGCGATCATCAGAAACATATTGGGAGAACCATTATTACGTATCTTCCTGTATGCAATTTTTTCGTTAAGGAAACTGATAAGTGCAGCTCCGCCGATTCCGATCAGGCAAGAAAGCCAGTAAGGAATAAATTCTACAGTTGTTGCCATAAAACATACATATGCACCAAGCATACATACTTCACCATGTGCCCAGTTGGAAAAATCCAGCAGGCTGTAAACCAGAGCATAACCGGATGAAATCAAAGCATAGATGCTTCCAACTGAAATTCCGGTGATAATCTGCTGAAGCAATATTGTCATTATGTAAATCTCCTTATACCCGTTTAGGGACTGATACAGAAAGAGAATATAGAAAACATTTGTATTCCCGTATTTTCTTTTGCATCAGTCCCGCAAAAAATGAATCAGATTCTATTTAATTTTTATTTATTTCTCCGGATCGTAAATTCCAACATACTCTACTTTATCATCCTTGATGGTAAATACGGCTGCATCACGGGTTGGATTGTGAGTGGCAGGATCCACACTCATATGTCCCAGAAGTCCATCGAAGCTTTCGGTATTTTCAAGAGCATCACGGATTGCCTTGGGATCATCGCTTCCGGCAGTCTCGATTGCCTGTTTGATCCACATTACACCATCATTTCCATACAGGCACTCGCTCTCCAGATCAACATTATATTCTTTGGAATATTCTTCTCCATAGGCAGCTGCTTCCGGAAGGTTGAAACCAGGTCTGGAGATATAATAACATCCTTCCAGCGATCCATTGGCCAGATCTGTCAGTTCAGAAGTATCCCATCCGTCAGCGCCAAACAGAACACTGGTAATTCCAAGTTCACGGGCCTGCTGAGCGATCAGGCATACATTTTCATAATTCCACGGAATAAATAATACATCTGGCTGTGCAGCTGCAATTTTGGCCAGCTGTGCACGGAAATCATTATCTCCGTTCTGTGCTTCCTCTGATGCTACAAGTTCTCCTCCAAGATCCTGGAAAGTATCCACCATATAATTACCTACGCTTGTACTGTAACTGTCTGTAATGTCCTCAATCACAGCGCATGTCTTAAGCCCCAGCTCATTGTATGCATAATTTCCTGCCAGGTATCCCATATAGGAATCAATAAAACACAGGCGGAAAGAATAAGGGTGTAATTTTCCATCGGAATCCACTGTAACCTGCTCATTAGAAGCTGCTGTGGCAATCACAGGTACTTCCAGCTCATCTGCAACCGCTGCAATAGGAATATTACAGCTGGAGAAGTTCGTTCCCACAACAGCACATACTTTATCCTCTTCCACCAGTTTCTTATATGCTGTAACTGAGTCATCCGGAACACCTTTGCCATCCAGACCGATGATCTTCACCTCACGTCCCAGGATTCCTCCCTCTTCATTAATCTTCTTAGCAGTCAGCTCCATTCCATTGAGTCCTGCCTGCCCCCACAGGGCAGTGTCACCTGAAAGTGCTCCTACATAGCCAATTAAAATAGGGTTATCCTTATCCGGCTCCTCTGCCGCCATCACATTTGTTCCTGTGCATAAGGTAAGACCAAGTGCCAGTGTTAATGCCAATACCGTGTGTTTTCTCATAATTCTTACTCCTGTTCTTTTTTATTTTTCCTATAGACTTTATTTGTTTAAAATTATACTAGCATAAAGGATTTTATCTGTCAAATAAGTAAAAAAAATATCCAATTATAGATTCAGTCTATAGTCGGATATTTTTATAAAACTATTCACTGTCAGAAGATCTTCAGAATATCATTATACATTACCACTACCATCAGAACCATAAGCAGCATTAATCCTGCGAAATGTATCATTCCTTCTACCTGACGGTTAACAGGTTTCTTTCTTATGGCCTCCACAATCAGGAAAACAAGGCGCCCTCCGTCAAGAGCAGGGAATGGGATCAGGTTCATAACACCAAGGTTTGCAGAAAGAAGCACAGCCATATATAGCATATTCATCCAGAGTATGACGGCTCCTTCACTTTTACTTTCCTCATAGGTAGTGCCTATTGCATCAACCACTCCCACCGGGCCGCTTAAATCCTTAACCCCAATTCCTCCGGTAAAGAGCTTCTTAAGACTTACCAGAGTGGTACGGATCATATATTTCACTTCTATGGCACCATATTTAATCACATCCAGGCCTTTTGCCTTCTCGCAGTACATATTGTAGGAAAAGCCTGCTCTTGGTGTCTTGTATTCTCTGGGCGTAATTTCTTTCTCATATTCCAGTCCGTCCCGGGTAAAAGTAATGGTTACCGGCTTATCAGAAAGAGGATGCTTTTCTATATATTCCTGATATGCCTGCGCATCAGGCGTTTCCACTCCATTAATAGCAGTAATCACATCGCCCGGTTTAACCCCTGCTTCTTCCAGAGGCATTCCCTCAATCAGGGAATCCACTTCCATTGTGGATACATCTTTCCTGTTAAATCCCAGAAGGTATCTTACATCCGTATCGGAAGGATAGGAAATATCAATCTTTTTTCCATCTCTTTTTACTGTAAGATTGATCGTATCTCCTGCTTTAAGCTCATTAAGGAAAGAATACACATAAATATCGTTTGCAAGATCTATGGAATATCCCTGATATCTGGTGATCAGATCTCCTTCCTTAAGTCCAGCTGCCTCTGCAGCGGATCCTTTTTCAACAGAAACCACTGTGGGAGGCTCATATCCTGCCACTCCCACAATAATCACTGACAGTATAAAAGCAAGGATAAAATTAAATACTGGTCCGGCTGCAACCACAGAAATTCTCCCCCAGACCGACGCATTATTAAATGTCCCCGGTTCATCTCCTGTATCTGTATCTTCGCCAAGCATTGCACAGGAGCCGCCTATGGGAAAAAGTTTCAGGGAGTATCTTGTTCCGTTCTTTACGGTACTTAAGAGTCTGGGACCCATACCCAGAGAAAATTCCGTAACTACAATCTTATTTTTCTTTGCCAGCAGAAAATGCCCGAACTCATGAAAAAGAATGATTGTGCTGAATATAATGATCGCAATAATTATTTTCAATCTACCACCTGCTTTCGATCCACTGATATGTTTCCTTTTCTGTCTCCAGGATCTGATCCAGATCAGGATCTGCAATAACCTTATGTCTGCTCATAGACTGCCCGATAATATCGTAAATATCCAGAAAACCTATCTTTTTCTGAAGGAACTTTCGTACTGCCAGTTCATTGGCTGCATTAAAAACCGTGGGCATACTTCCTCCTGTTCTGGATGCCTGAATGGCCATAGGAAGGCCCTGGAAAGTTTCCATATCCGGTTCTTCGAAGGTGATCTGCCTGAGTGCAGAAAAATCAAGACGGTCACCTTTCAGATATCTTCTGTCCGGATAATAAAGAGCATACTGAATGGGGAGTCTCATATCCGGTGTGCCAAGCTGTGCCATAACGGCTCCGTCTTCAAATTCCACCATGGAATGAATAATGCTCTGAGGCTGTACCACCACCTGGATATGCTCCAGATCCATGTCAAACAGCCATCTGGCTTCCATCACTTCCAGACCTTTATTTACCAGTGTGGCAGAATCAACAGTGATCTTCTGCCCCATAACCCAGTTTGGATGTTTCAGTGTATCTTCCACTGTCACATGGGCAAGATCTTCTCTTTTCTTTCCCCTGAAAGGGCCTCCGGAAGCAGTGATGAGAAGTTTATGTACCTGTTCTTTTTTCTCGCCATGAAGTGCCTGAAAAATGGCACTATGCTCGCTGTCTACGGGGAGAATATGTACACCGTGCTTTTCTGCCAGGGGCATGATCAGATGTCCGGCTGTAACCAGGGTTTCTTTATTTGCAAGGGCAATGTCCTTCCCTGCCATAATGCCTTCCATAGTGGGACGGATTCCTATCATTCCTACAATTGCAGTGACAAGAATATCTGACTCCTGCATAACAGCCAGTTCAATCAGTCCCTCCATTCCACTGACCACTTTTACATCCAGATCCTGCACTCTTACTCTGAGCTCTCTGGCATCCTCCTCTTTCCAAACTGCTGCCAGCACAGGATGAAACTCCCTGATCTGTTCTTCCAGCTTAATAATATTTCGTCCTGCACCAAGTCCTGTAACTTTAAAATCCTTGTTGGCACGAATCACATCCAGCGTCTGAGTCCCGATAGAACCTGTAGAACCCAGAATTGCAATATTCTTCATTCTTTTATCCTTTCTTCTGCCTTGTGGAAACAGATCACAGTAATTTTTACATTTCAATCATTAAAATGGATAAGAAGTAAATTACAGGTGCAGTAAAGATCACACTGTCAAAACGATCCAGAATTCCTCCATGTCCCGGGATCAGTTTCCCATAATCTTTAATACCCTGATTTCTCTTAATGGCTGAGGCAGCCAGATCCCCTACCATAGAAATGAGAGCGCCTGCCGCACAGATCACTGCATATTCCACCACAGGGCCTCTGGTGACCGCTGCATAAACCACTCCCAGAAGTGCAGCTCCCGCCACACCTCCTACAGCGCCCTCCACAGACTTCTTCGGGCTTAAGACCGGTGCCATCTTGTGCTTGCCGATCAGCATTCCCACACAGTATGCACAGGTGTCACAACCCCAGGAGCATAAGAAAATCAACCACACATGGTAGACACCGCCCGGAAGCTGCCTTGTCAGATAAATAAACGAAAGCATAACTGCCACATAAACGATTCCGAAAAAAGCAGCCATAACCTGGTTTGCTTCAAATCTTGGATATAAAAACACATATACGAACATAAGAAGCACAAGCGCTAATATTACAGCCAGAGTACCATATCTTTCAAAATCCAGAAAAACTGCCACATAATATAATATGGCACCCACATATCCCACAATCTCCAGAATATTAAATTCCTCATCTTTTACCTTCATTGCCTTATATAATTCATGCATCCCGATAAGAGATACGGCAATCAATGTAAAAAATAAGACATAACCGCCGCTTACGATGGTAGCCAGTGCAATGGCTACAAGCAGGATTCCGCTCAAAAGCCTGGTTCCAAACATATTCTATTCCTCCTTTACTCCCCCGTATCTTCTGTCTCTTTTATTATATTGCTCAATGGCTTTTATAAGTTCATCACGGTCAAAATCCGGCCATGCCACATCTGTAAAATAAAATTCCGTGTATGCCAGCTGCCAGAGCAGAAAATTAGACAGACGGAGCTCACCGCTTGTGCGTATAAGGAGATCCGGATCCGGGATACCGGCAGTGTCAAGATAGTTTTCAAATACTTGCTCGCTGATCTCTTCAGGTTTTAATCTGCCCTTTTCAACATCCTCAGCCAGTTTTCTAACTCCCCGTATGATCTCGTCTCTGCTTCCATAATTGAGTGCAAGCTGCATATGGAGTTCATTATACTTGCTGGAGTACTCCTCCAGAATCTTTATTCTATCCTGAATATCCTGGTCAAAAGCAGAAGCATCTCCAAGGACCTTCACCTTCATATGGTTTTTATCGGCAATCTTCAGACACTTTTCCAGATAGCCCCTGAAAAGTTTCATCAACCCATCTACTTCTTCTTTGGAACGTTTCCAGTTCTCAGTGGAAAAAGCAAAAACCGTCAGGTATTTTACACCCAGTTCTTTCATATCATCACAGATTCTTTCAAGGTTGGCACATCCCTTCACATGTCCATAGCTTCTGGGCATTCCTTTGGCCTTTGCCCACCGTCCGTTGCCATCCAGAATGATTGCAATATGATTCGGTACGTTCATCTTTTCTCCTCGTTTCCGCAAATAATATAAGCTCAAAAAAGAGCCCGCACAATGGAGCTCTTTTTATGTTTCCTTATACGGTCATAATTTCCTTGCCCTTTGTCTCTACTGCCGCATCAATTTCTTTGATGTATTTATCTGTGCTTTTCTGGATCTTATCCTCCAGCTCTTTCACTTCATCTTCTGAAACATCCTGCTTTCCAAGCTTCTTAAAGGCATCATTGGCATCCCTGCGGATGTTGCGGACTGCAACTTTGGCAGCTTCGCCTTTTTTCTTCACATCTTTCACCAGTTCTTTACGGCGTTCCTCTGTAAGTTCCGGGAAAACAAGGCGGATCACTTTACCGTCATTGTTGGGATTCAACCCAAGATCAGATGTAAGAATGGCTTTCTCTATTCCTTTGATCAGGCTGGACTCCCATGGCTGTATCTGGATCATACGTGCTTCCGGCACAGTAATGTTAGCCACCTGCTGAATTGGAGTAGGTGTTCCATAATAGTCTACTGTAAGTCTGTCAAGAATATGCGGATTGGCACGTCCTGCACGGATTGTAGCAAGCTCTGATTCAAGAGTTGCCAGTGTCTTTTTCATTTTCTCTTCATATTTCTGAATTCTTTCATCCATAAATTTATCTTCCTCTCCCGATTATTCTACTTAAACAGTTACCTTTGTACCTGTAAATTTACCATGAACCGCATTAATAATACTGTCCTTCTCATCCAGGGCAAATACCAGCATAGGCATTCTCTGCTCCAGGCACATAATTGATGCAGTAAGATCCATGGCAGCCAGCTTCTTATCAACTACTTCTTCAATGGAAATCTCATCATATTTCACAGCATTGGGATTGACCTTGGGATCACTGTCATAGATCCCATCCACTGCTTTGGCCAGCAGAATGGCATCTGCTTCAATTTCCACCGCCCGAAGTACGGTTGCAGTATCTGTGGAAAAATAAGGATGTCCTGTCCCACCTGCAAAGAACACGATCTTACCCTGTGCAAAGCACTCTTCTGCAGCATCTCTGGAATAGAGACGTGTAAACGCGCCACATACAAAAGGCGTAAAAATTTCTGTCTTAAGTCCCAGATATCTGCAGATATCAGATACATAGATACAGTTCATTACAGTAGCCAGCATTCCAATCTGATCCGCTTTATTCCTGTTGATGGTCTCACTGGTACGTCCTCTCCAGAAATTGCCGCCTCCAATGACAATTCCTATTTCCAGTCCTTCCTCCGAAACTGCTTTGATCTGTCTTGCCACTTCCATTACGGTCTTTTCATCAAAGCCTGTTTTCGCAGAACCGGCAAGAGCTTCTCCACTTAATTTTAATAACACTCGCTTCATACTGTTTCTTTCTCCTCAGGTATTTTTTTCATATCCTTAGTTTACCATACTCCTGCCACAATTTCATTACCATTTTCATCTACAGAGGTAGAAACTGTAAAATTACTGTAGTAATGGAAGCCTGTCTGGCCTGTTTCCGGATCATTTTCATATTCGCTGCCCTGTGGAGAACCGCAGGCATCTTCCAGCGCATCCAGAGACTGTCCGATATAGGATTCTGCTGTAGAGATCATATTCTCATCACCCTGATCTGTATTTTCCGAAGATGATGTATCGGAATCATTGTCACCTGTGTTTTTATTTCCGTTGGTGCTGTTTTCCTGACTGTTATTGTCAGAAGATGGAGTGGGAGTAATCTGGGAACTGCTGTCATTATCCACACTGCCGTCATATTCACTGCTGTCATTCTCAGAGGAATCGTCTGTTAATCCCAGGCGCTTCTTTACGTCATTTAAAGTAGAGTATTGCTTTGTATTGTTTCCGGTAGTATAAACCGCATAGGGAATGGAATCTTCTCCTGTTCCGTCCATACACAGGCTGATCTGTGTTACAGACTGAAGAGGAATATTCCTGAAAAAGCATTCATTTCTGTCTTCATCTGTATAGGTAATACGGATATCATAGGAAGAAACCGTACCTCCATTGTTATTTCCGGTATTCTTCTGGAAATAGTAGAGAGCCTTGCCTTTATCTGCCAATGTAAACATTCCATTAATCAGATCACTGCCCCAGCTGTCCTCCTCTTCATCCTCATCGTTACTTACATGGGCACGGACATAAACGGAAGCAATATCTGCTCCGGTTTTGTTAACAAAAACTACTCTGGAAGAATCTGCTGTCTTCTCACCCATAACATCCTTAATTCCTGCATCATCAGCTGACTGCTGCATATTTACCAGATCTGCCTGCTGGGTAACCTCAGGTGCCGGTGTGGCTGTTACCTGTATGGGAGCTGTTTCTGCTTCTTTCTTCTTGCCGCATCCTGCAGCTGCTATAATAAACACACACAAAGCTGTAAGTATAAGATATCTTTTTTTCATTTATATAATCCTCCTGTACGTGGAATATTTTCATCAAAAAAAGTTTTATTCTATTATTACAGAGTATTGAATGGTTGTCAACCTGGGTGGTTTTCATTTCACAGAATGTTCAGATTAATAAAGATTTTTTACCTTGAAATCCCGCTCTGCCTCTCTTCTCTGATCTTTTTTAGCAATATCCTGCCGTTTATCATAAAGTTTCTTGCCTCTTGCCAGTCCTACTTCCACCTTTACCAGACTGTCTTTAAAATAAACTTTTATGGGTACAAGGGTAAGTCCTTTCTCCTTTAATTTACCTTCGATTTTCCTGATCTCATAACTGTGCATAAGTAATTTCCGGATTCTTAAGGGATCTTTATTAAAGATATTTCCTTTTTCATATGGGCTGATGTTCATACCATAGATAAATACTTCTCCATTTTCCACCCGGATAAAGGATTCTTTTATGCTGCACTTTCCCATGCGAAGGGATTTTACTTCCGTGCCTGCCAGTGCAATTCCGGCTTCATAGGTATCCTCTATAAAATAATCGTGAAATGCCTTTTTATTATTGGCGATCAGTTTGATTCCTTTCGTCTTTGCCATATCCATCCTCCCTTTTTTACTCCTGGATAAATACTCAGTCTGCAAGTACAAAATCCACTGTTTTAAGCATCAGATCCGCATCTTCCACCCGGACGCGCACCTTATCCCCTAGCTTATATGCTTTCTTCGTACATTCGCCTCTGAGTTCAAAATTATCCTGATCAAAAATATAATAGTCATCCCGTAGAGTATTTACATGAACAAGACCCTCCACAGTATTGGGAAGCTCCACATAAAAGCCCCATCCTGTTACTCCTGAAATAATACCTTCAAATTCTTCTCCAAGGTGATAAGACATATACTCTGCTTTCTTCAGTTTATCAGACTCCCTTTCAGCCTCTTCTGCCCTTCTTTCACAAACGCTTGACTGTCTTGCCACTTCGTCCAGAATCTCTTCATAATGTTTGGTCCTGCCTTCCCTGGTAAGCCGTCCTCGCAGATTATCTTTGATGATCCTGTGGATCTGAAGATCCGGATAACGGCGGATGGGAGAAGTGAAATGACAGTAATATCTGGCGGCAAGTCCGAAATGTCCGCTGCACTGGGTAGTATACTGGGCTCTTTTCATTGTGCGAAGAGTCAGACGGCTGATCTGTGGTTCATTTGGAAGACCTTCAATGCTCTCCAGTATTTTCTGAATTTCTTTCGGTGTGATTTCCTCTCTTGATTTCTCCACTTTTACTCCCTGATTGCGGATAAGTGTGAGAAGACTCTCCACTTTCTCCGGATCAGGATTTTCATGCGTACGGTATACAAAAGGTATTTCACGTGTACAGTATTCCTGTGCCACTGTTTCATTTGCCATAAGCATGAAATCTTCTATGATCCTTGTGGCAACATTGGGTTCATATGGTTTTATGTCTATTACTTTTCCCGCATCATTGAGTATGATCTTGCTCTCCGGAAAATCAAAATCAATGGAGCCTCTGTGATGACGGCTGCTTCTTATAAGTTCAGACAGTTCCTTCATCAGGAAAAACATAGGAACCAGTTCTTCATACCTTTTTGCTGCCTGGGGATCCGTACCTTCCAGGATATTCCTGACATCCGTATAACTCATGCGTTCATCTACCCGGATCACAGTCTCTGCAATCTGATGGGAAATAACTCTGCCTTCCTCATTAATATCCATCAGACAACTTAAAGTAAGTCTGTCCTGCCCCTGATTCAGGGAACAGATTCCATTTGACAGTCTTTCCGGAAGCATAGGAACCACACGGTCTGCCAGATACACACTTGTTCCTCTTTTTAATGCTTCCCTGTCCAGAGCACTGTTATACTGTACATAATTACTTACATCTGCAATATGGACACCAAGATGATAGATATTTCCCTCTTTGGAAAGAGAAATGGCATCATCCAGATCCTTTGCATCCTCTCCATCAATGGTAACCGTTTGAAGATGTGTCAGATCCATCCTTCCGTTTCTGTCTGCATCCAGCACATGGTCCGGGACTCTGTCCGCCTGGCGTAATACTTTATCAGGAAATTCACTGGGAATCCCGAAGCTTTTTACAATGGCAAGAATATCTGTGCCCGGAGTGCGGATATTTCCCAGATTTTCCGTTATCTTTCCTTCGGGATTTTTATTTTCTGATCCATAGTCTGTAATCCTGGCAATTACCTTATCTCCATTCTTTACTCCTCTGGCATCTCTTCCGGGAATAAAGATATCTTTGGAAAACTTGGGATTATCACTGACAACAAAGCCATATTTCTTATTCAGCTGATAGGTTCCTACAACTTCAGGCATTCCACGCTCCAGAACCTTGATCACAACTCCTTCCTTGCGTTTCCCTTCCTGCTGTCCATCTTTGATCACAATCCTTACTTTATCCTGATGCATGGCAGTTCCTGTATCCTCTTCTGGAATAAAAATGTCTTCCTCCTGCCCTTCAATCTCAACAAAGCCGAAGCCCTTGGGATGTCCGATAAAAATACCCTCGGCCTTTGTACCTTTTGGAATTTTTATTCTTCTTCTGTTCTGTATTTTACTTTTTATTTTGCTTTTATTTTTATCTTTTTTCTTCACAATAACTCCTTTAATGTTTACTATGACATAAAAAACACCCTTGTACCCGGACAAGAGTGTTTCCATTTTCTTATTAGTTCAGCATATTTAAGACCATAGATATTACAAAAAAAAGAATACCCATAACCGTAGTAGCTTTAACAAGTCCACCTTCCATGGAACGTCCCCTGTTCTTACCCCAGTAGGTCTCCGCTGCTCCTGCGATTGTACCAAGTCCCTGCTGCTTACCCTCCTGCATCAGAACAACAACGGTAAGAGCTATACAATCTATTAAGAAAATAATCTGCAGAATAATCTTCACAACATTCACTGGTTACACCTCCTAATCAACTGGAGTTTATTGTAACATAGCTTAAATTGGATTTCAACATAATTTACGGATTTTCAGCGGAATTTTCAACATCTTTGAAGGGATTTTCATATACTGCCTGATCACCAAGCTGTTCACTGATTCTGAGAAGCTGATTATATTTGGCATTTCTGTCAGATCTGCAGGGTGCTCCTGTCTTGATCTGTCCGGCACCTGTGGCTACCGCAAGGTCGGAGATAAAGGAGTCTTCCGTCTCTCCGGAACGATGAGAGATTACTGCGTTATACCCTGCCCTCTGGGCCATTTCCACTGCGTCAAGTGCTTCTGATAAAGTACCGATCTGGTTCACTTTCACCAGAATGGCATTGGCTGCTTTTAGTTTGATTCCGCACTGAAGACGTTTTATATTGGTGACAAAAAGGTCATCACCCACCAGCTGCAGTTTATCTCCAAGACGTTGTGTCATCATTCTCCATCCTTCCCAGTCATCTTCCTCCAGTCCGTCTTCAATGGAAACGATAGGAAATTCTTTGGTCAGTTCTTCATAGTACTGAACCATTTCTCCTGAATCGCGGAGAACTTCCTTTCCCTTCATCCTGCTTTCTCCCGGGAAAAAATATACTCCTCTTTCAGAATCGTAAAGTTCACTGGCAGCTGCGTCAATGGCAATACAGATATCTTTTCCCGGTTCATAACCGGCTTTTTTCACAGCTTCCATAATCAGCTCAAGAACATTTCTGGAATCTTCAAGATCTGGTGCGAAGCCTCCCTCATCCCCCACACCTGTGGAGAGGTTTTTCTGTCTGAGGATAATTTTCAGGAACTGATAAACTTCCGCACACATACGGATTGCATCTTCCATATTTTCTGCGCCAACAGGCATGATCATAAATTCCTGAAGGTCTACCGTATTATCCGCATGTCTGCCCCCATTTAAAATATTCATCATAGGTACAGGCATTCTGTTAGTATGGCATCCTCCAAGATACTGATACAGAGGAATTCTCAGGGCCGCCGCAGCCGCCTTGGCCACTGCCATAGATACTCCCAGGGTTGCATTTGCACCCAGATTACTCTTATTTTCTGTTCCATCTGTATCTATGATCAGATTATCGATATAGGTCTGATTCAGAGCATTTTCTCCCAGAATTGCTTCTGCTAGTTTTGTATTTACATTGTCTACTGCTTTCTGTACACTTAAACCTGTATAGTTGCTTTTTTCCCCGTCCCTCAGTTCTACTGCTTCGAATTTTCCTGTGGATGCTCCGGAGGGAACCATGGCTGTTCCTGTATATCCATTTATGCCAATCACACCTTCTCCTACCGTTACTTCAACTTCAACTGTAGGATTTCCTCTGGAATCCAGTACTTGTCTTGCGTGAACTCTTCTTACAGGCAGATAACGTAGCATTTTTTAACCTCCTATAGACTTTATGGAAGTAGTTTTTCCCGAACCACTGCCTAATATGCAGTCATTTCATTTCCAACTCTTTCATATGTTTAAATGATCCTGTAATCGTGAGAGGTTGTTATGCGACACCATTTTAACCGGAAATACATATCTTATATCAAATTTCCTCTTCTGTTCTGCGCTGCTTTTTTCATAGGTGCAGCTGCCGGAAAAATTGTTTCTTATCAGAAAGAAAAGGCAGTTCCATCTGCTTCGGAAAGTTCCGGCTGGGGTTTAAGTTTTCAGGAGGAAGGCAAACGTCCTGTTGGAAATGCCTCCATTGAGGAATTGAAAAAATACGATGCCTATTATGCCCAGGATACACAGGACAAAAACATATATCTTACCTTTGATGCAGGCTATGAAAACGGAAATACGCCTGCAATCCTGGATGCTTTAAAAAAGCATCATGCACCTGCCACATTTTTTGTTGTGGGGAATTTCATATCAGAAAACCCTGATCTGATCAAGCGGATGGTGGCAGAAGGCCACACAGTAGGCAATCACACCATGACTCACCCGGATATGTCCAGGATCTCCACTCAGGAAACCTTTCAGAAGGAGCTTTCACAGGTAGAAGACCTTTATAAAAATGTCACAGGAAAAGATATGGTCAAATTTTACCGGCCTCCTCAGGGAATCTACAGCACTCTGAATCTGTCCATGGCAAAAGAACTGGGATACCATACTTTTTTCTGGAGTCTGGCCTATGTGGACTGGTATCAGGATAAACAGCCGGATCCTGAAGAAGCTATGACAAAGCTGACTTCACGGATTCATCCGGGAGCCATTGTCCTTCTTCACAGCACTTCATCCACCAATGCTAAAATTCTTGACGAACTTCTTACCAAATGGGAAGAAATGGGGTATTCCTTCAAGCCCCTTCAGGATCTGATATAAACTAAAAAAGGAAGCAGACCATTTTTCGGAATGCTTCCTTTTTATTCTTCTTTTAATCTGAAAAGATTACTCTTCTACAACTCCACCTTCTACAACCAGGTCGTCAGGGCTGACTTCATCACCATATACCGGCTTTAATGTTTCTTCGAAGTCATTGTGGAAGAACTGCTCATCTGCCAGAGATTTAATCTCGTCATTAATGGCATTGAGAAGATCTGTATTGCCTTTCTGAACTGCAGGGGCAATGGTATCTGTATCACCAAGAGATTCCACACCTACAGTAAAGCCTTCATTCTGTTTTGCCCAGGCAAGTACTTCTGTGTTATCTGTGGAAAAAGCATCTCCTCTTCCATCCAGAAGTGCATCATAAGCTTCCTGATACTCATCAAATTTAACAAGCTCGATATCCGGATAGTTTTCTGTGAAGTAAGTTTCTGCTGTAGTTCCTTTTACCACGATAAGTTTCTTATCCTTCAGGTCATCCACACTCTTAATGAGAGCATTGTCAGGGGATACAATTCCAAGAGCCACTTTCATATATGGAAGAGCGAAATCTACTTTTTCCTTTCTTTCATCAGTGACTGTAAAATTGGCAAGAATTACATCCACCTTTGCAGACTGAAGGTATTCCACACGGCTTGCTGCTTCCACATAGGTAAACTCCACATCATCCTCGCTTCCCAGCAGGTCCTTTGCAAGTCTTTTTGCAAAAACCACATCATAGCCCTGAACTTCTCCGTTTTCATCCACATAGCCAAAAGGATTCTTGTCACTGAATACACCGATTTTAATCTTTCCATCTTCCTTGATTTCATCCAGTGTACGTGCCTGTGCAGTATTTCCTCCATCCTCTGCTGCACTTACAAGAACACTTCCGCTGACTAATGATGTAACTGCCAGACCTGCTGCTAATAATACTCCCACTATTCTTTTTTTCATGTTTTCTTCCTCCTCGTTTTGAATTTTTATTTTCGAACAGCCTCATAATGAAAGCTGTCAAGGAACTGTTTGGCTCTGTCCGTCTGAGGGTGGTCAAAAAACTCTTCGGGACTGTTTTCCTCCACAATATATCCTTTATCCATAAAGATGATTCTGTCTGCCACAGACCGGGCAAATTCCATCTCATGTGTAACGATCAGCATGGTCATTCCTGTCTTTGCCAGCTCCAGTACAACCTGAAGAACCTCACGGACCATTTCCGGGTCAAGGGCTGCTGTAATCTCATCCAGAAGAAGGATCTCCGGGTGCATGAGAAGCGCTCTCACAATGGCTACCCTCTGTTTCTGTCCTCCGGACAGCTGTCTTGGATAATTATCTTTCTTCTCCAGAAGACCTACTCTCTCAAGAAGCCTTTCTGCTTCTGCTCTGACTTCTTCTTTCTTTTTCTTCTGTACCTTGGCCGGTGCAAGAAGTAGATTGTTCATAATGGTCATATTTGGAAAAAGATCGTAACTCTGGAAGACCATTCCGATCTTTTCCCTGACCTTGCTGATATTCTTTTTTTCTTTTTCATAACTGACGCCATTTAACTTCAGTACTCCGCTGTCAATCTCCTCAAGTCTGTTCAGACATCGGAGAAATGTACTCTTTCCACATCCTGACGGACCTACAATGACAACTACTTCGCCTTTGTTTATGGAAAATGATGAGTATTCCGATCTCGGAGTCCATACTGTCCGGTGATTAGGAAACCGATTGGCAATTGTGCAGGATACAAGAAATATCACCAATGTAAAGCCTGCTTGCGCCCCGCAAAGCGGCTCTG